>JARIDJ010000012.1 GCA_029267175.1 Psychrobacter sp.
ATCCAAAAAAATCTATCCACTGTGCCGCTTATTCGCTAGCTCTATTTGTAGCGCTTAATAAACGAAACTTGCTAGATAATGTCGAAGACCCCATTGCTTTTTATGATCTGTGCGATGGATTTAAAGTGAGTAATACTGAGCAGCTTTTGCAGAAGGGTTGGTTTTAAGTATTCATACTGAGCACAGGAGCAAACGGGTAGAATATAAAATCATAAATGACACTCTTAAAAGTTAAATTGAAACTTTGTTTAAATGTGATTTATCTTTGAAATCATAGCGGCTTTTTTAGCTCAGTATTAGCGATTCGATGAATGATAATTGTTCGTTAGACTATTGAGATACCAGCTTTGCTAAGAATATGTAAACATAAAAGACATATAGGCTCAGTAGCTTAATTTTTTATCCTCAAATAAAGAGACTATTGTTATTTATTATTGATTTATAGATTATATCTACCACCAATTACGTCTGACAAGCTCTCATAATGCCTACGCTTGAGCTGCTTTATTTTTTGAAGAGCTGTTATCTTCTTGACAGCTTTGGCTTTAAATTTGCCACTATAGCTTCTTAGCCATAGCTCAAGTTATTGTTAAAAATAAAAAAAACCCATAAAAAAGGCTTGCCGCATCGCTGCGAACAAGCCTGATTTAAAATGTGGTGGGCCCAGTAGGACTTGAACCTACGACCAAAGGATTATGAGTCCTCTGCTCTAACCAACTGAGCTATGGGCCCTAACGTTAGACGCATTATAATACATCAATTATTTAATTTTTCAAGTAAAAGATGATAAGAATAGAGACTATTTGCTTAAATTTAATAGCTACCGCTCGCTAAAGTTAAGCTACGGCCACCATCTACACTAATAATCTGACCGGTAATATAACTGGCTTTTGCCAAATATAATACGCTTTGAGCGATATCCTCTGGTGTACCTATGCGCCGCATCGGTATAGAGCTGATAATACGATTTTGCTGTGCTTGATCAAGCGCTTGGTCGCTATCGGTTTCAGGCAAGATATTGACTCCAGGAGCCACACCGTTGACACGTACTAGCGGCGCTAACTCGAGCGCTAACGACTGAACCATCGTGCGCTGCGCAGCTTTTGCCATATTGTAGACGCTGTATCCGTTAAATGGTTTATCATGCGCGTGAATGTCGAGCAGGCTAATAATGCAGCCTTGTTGTGCTTGCAGATAGGGCAGCAGCGCCTGACTTAGTAGTAGCGGCGCTTTGGCATTACTCAAAAACAGCTCATCCCACTGCTCATCATCGATATCACCAAATGGCGTAGGATAAAACCTTGATGCATTGTGTACTAATACATCGATCTGCCCAAAAGCGGCGATGATATCATCAACAAAGGCTTGTAAGCTTGCTTTAGTATTAATAACGGTCAAATTTGCAATCAATAATCTAGCGCTATCAGGGCACTTATTATTAAGCGCGTCAGCTAGTGACTGCGCTTGTTGGGCGCTACTATTAGCGTGAATAATGACGCGGTAGCCTTGCTGATGAGCCGTCCGAATAATAGCCGCGCCGATACGTTTAGCGCTGCCCGTGACGAGCATAACAGGAGCATGGTTTATAGTATTCATGAGTTACGCTTGATTGTTTTGAGTCTGCAGGTGCTTAATACGAGCAGCTCGTAGCGCTTCGCCAATAGCTGCACCTTTTAGACTACTATCTATACTATCCATGCTAATAGCATGAAAGCTACCTAGCGCAATCATCATTTGTCGGTGATTCTTAGCTAGTTTTAACACTTGGCTAACGACTAACAGCTGTGAGAGTTTCTCAGGGGTTTTATGAGCGCTACAGGCTTGAATAAGATCAATCTTCTGGGCTGCGCTTAGTTGATCTATTTTCGCTAAATACTGCGCTTGCTGCACAAATAAAGTAGCAAGTTGAGTTTGCGCCTTTGGGACTTTGACAAGGTTAGCTATGACGGATATTTGCTTTTCAGCAGCGACAGTTTGCAAATTATCATTCGCAGAGGTTGTTGAATTAAATAAAAAGTTATCAACACTACTCATTAGTAGCGCCCAGCGCTGCGCGAGGTTAAGCTGCATCTGAGCGGCAAAGTATAGCGCTGTTTGTACTGTTTCTTTGATCGAGGTGTTTTGCCAAGCTTGGTGAATAGGCGCAAAATAATCTTTTAACGCCTTAATATCAAATAGCGTTTGCCAATAGACATGCGGGGCCGTTTGCATCATGGCGCGGCTAGACTCTTGCCAAACGCGCTCGCTACTTAAATGATTAAGCTCGCCAGAAGCGACAAGCGCATGCATCAGCTCAAGGGTGTCATTAGCGATACTAAAGCCCAAGTCATGATAACGGCTATAAAAGCGTGCCACTCGCAGTACTCTTAAAGGATCTTCACTAAAAGCCTCTGAGACATGACGTAGCGTTTTATGCTCGATGTCATCAAGGCCGCCATAATAGTCAATAACTTCGCCCGTAATAGGGGTATCATCAGTAAGGCTAGTCACTTCAATGGCCATAGCATTGATGGTCAAGTCGCGGCGCTGTAAATCTTCCTCTAGAGTGACCTTTGAGCTGGCATCCACACTAAAGCCTTGGTAGCCGTGACCTTGTTTGCGCTCAGTGCGAGCCAGCGCATATTCTTCATGTGAGATCGGATGCAAAAACACAGGAAAATCAGCCCCCACTTGCTGAAATCCTGCTGCTAGCATTTGTTCAATACTTGCGCCCACAACGACGAAGTCTTTATCCTTGCTAGGCCGTCCTAACAGCTCATCGCGTACCGCACCGCCGACTAGATAGACTTGCATCACTACCTCTTTTAGCTAAATTTTAATCAAAAAAAACAGCCAACGCGTGACGTTAGCTGTTTTTATTATAGCACGGCGCTTATCATTAAAGCATAAGTCCCTAAATCATAAGTACGCAGCAAACCCTTTCTTAGGCTTGCAGTGTTACTTTTGCTCTTCTTCTAAATCTAAGGCTTCTGTAACAGCCAGCGCTGTCATGTTAACGATACGGCGAGCAGTCGCTGATGGAGTCAAGATATGCACAGGCTTGTTAGCGCCTAAAAGAATAGGACCGATAGAAGCACTACCAGTAGCTGTTTTTAGCAGGTTAAAGGCAATGTTTGCCGCATCCAAAGTAGGCAGGATGAGCAGGTTAGCAGCGCCTCTAAACTCTGTTGATGGGAAGTCCTCTAAACGGATACGCTCATCTAGAGCGGCGTCCCCTTGCATCTCGCCATCGAAATCAAAGTTGACATTCATCTTGGACAGTAACTGATAAACCTCACGCATTTTTACTGCGCTGGCGCGATCTGAGGTGCCAAAGTTAGAGTGCGAGACCAAAGCCACTCTTGGTGTGATACCAAAGCGCTCTAATTGCTCAGCGGCTAGCACTGTCATCTCAGCCAACTGCTCAGCGGTAGGATCTTCATGGATGTAAGTATCAGCAATAAAGATATTGCGATCTTGCATTAATACCGCGTTCATTGCATAAAAATCACTAACGCCTTCTTTTTTGCCGATGACGTTTTGCACGTATTTGAGATGCAATTGATAATGACTAAACGTACCACAAATCATTCCTTCAGCATCGCCGTTTTCGACCAATAGTGAGCCAATTAGCGTAGTTTTACGGCGCACATCACGGCGAGCCAGCTCAATACTGACGCCTTTGCGTTTATTCTTCTCATAATAGCCTTGCCAGTAGTCTTTGTAGCGCGGATCATCATCAATATTGACGATAGTGATGTTGACACCATCTTCTAGGCGTAAGCCAAGCTTTTCGATATTATTGGCGATAACGGCTGGACGACCTACTAAGATAGGATGAGCCAATTGCTCATCGACCACTACTTGTACCGCTAGCAAGACGTTATTGTCCTCACCTTCACAATAAACGATGCGCTTAGGATCAGATTTTGCGCGAGCAAAGATGGGCTTCATCACAAACGCTGAGTTATAGACAAACTCAGACAAGCGTTGACGATAGGCATTGATATCATCCAACGGTAGGGTGGCAACGCCTGAATCCATAGCCGCTTGCGCAACCGCCGAGGCAATCTCGATGATTAGGTTTGGCTCTAGAGGACCTGGAATCAAGTACTCACGACCAAAACGGCGCATCTTGTCTGTCGTTTTGACATTACCCATCGGTGTCGCTTCTACATGAGCCATGGCTGCAATGGCGCGAACACAAGCAATCTTCATCTCTTCATTGACCGTCGTTGCACCTACGTCTAGGGCTCCGCGGAAAATATAGGGGAAGCATAAAGCGTTATTGACTTGGTTAGGATAATCTGAGCGTCCAGTCGCCATGATGACGTCCGGGCGTACAGAATGCGCTACTTCTGGCATAATCTCAGGCGTGGGGTTAGCAAGAGCAAAGATAATAGGGTCTTTTGCCATACGTTTGACCATATCGGTACTTAAGATACCAGGCATCGATAGTCCTAAGAACATATCGACATCATCCATAACCTCGTCGATAGTAGTCGCATCAGTATCGCGCGCATACTGCTGCTTGGTCTCATCAAGGTTTTCACGTTTGGTGCTGATAATACCGCGTGAGTCTGAGACGAAGATATTATCTTTATTTACCCCAAGAGCGCAGATAATATTTAGGCACGAGATAGCAGCCGCGCCAGCACCAGAGCAGACAATTTTGATATCTTCTATTTTTTTCTCAGTGATTATTAGCGCGTTGAGCATAGCGGCGGCAACAATAATAGAGGTACCATGCTGATCATCATGGAACACCGGAATATTCATACGCTCGCGTAGTTCACGCTCAATCTTAAAACACTCTGGCGCTTTGATATCCTCTAAATTGATACCACCAAAAGTTGGCTCAAGCGCGGCAACCGCTTCGATAAATTTATCTGGATCGTTTTGAGCAATCTCCAAATCGAAAACATCAATACCGGCGAACTTCTTGAATAATACGCCTTTGCCTTCCATTACCGGTTTTGACGCTAGTGGACCGATATCGCCTAGACCTAATACCGCAGTACCATTGGTAATGACGCCGACTAGATTGCTACGAGCGGTATATTTTGCGGCAAGTTTTGGGTCTTTTTCGATCTCAAGACAAGGTACCGCTACTCCTGGCGAATAGGCTAGAGCTAAATCGCGCTGGTTAGCCATCTGCTTGATAGGGGTGACTGAGATCTTACCGGGACGAGGATGGGCATGATAGTGTAGGGCGGCTTGCTCGAATTGCTCTATTTCTGAAGAAGAGGTGTCCGTATTCAAGGTGGTATCGTCATTCATAATAATGGCCATAGTTAGAGTAAAGGGGTTATAAGTTATAAGAAGACGTCATAAAGTCATTTGTTATGCTCTAATCGGTGAAGAGTACCATTAATAGGTAACAGCATAAGTGATTTATTATTATGACAGATAAGGGTTAAAAATTTAAGGGTTAAAAATTGATAATAGGCTAAAATGTAGCTAAGGTTTTTGCAATAGGTTTAGTACGATAAGTAGGGTTTTGCTAGGCTGCTAATGATAATACGCTAAAAAAACAACTATCAAAACCGCGAAAGAGGACTCCATCCGACATTAGGATGGAGGTGAGTTTCGCATATCTTTTTTTACACAGATGTCGACATCAAAATCATATCAAACCCACTGATATATTGATACACTAATTAAATATTATAATATTTTTAAACCACCAAGAGCATTTCATGAAAATCAACAAAGCGTACAAATTTAGGCTTGAGCCTAATGCTGAGCAAGCGGTTATTTTAACCCAACTTGTCGGTTCTGCGCGTTTTGTTTGGAATCAAATATTGGCAGCATCTTTTGAGATGTTTGCTAAAAATGAATTTATTAATGCCACTAATTTGGTTAATAAGATTATGGTGGTTAAGAACAATCCTGACTTTGAGTTCTTAAAAACCCACTCAAATGCAGTATCCCTACAACAAAAAGTTCGTGATCTCGCCTCTGCTTGGTCGCGTTTTTTTGACCCTAAGGTTCATGCCAGACTAAAAGAAAATAAGAGAAAACCTAAAAAGCCCAAGTTCTTTAAATTGGCTGATGGTACTGAAATACAGCGCCGACCCTTGATGCCAAGATTTAAGCGCAAATCAGATGGGCGAGACTCAATCAGATTAGTGCAATTTGATAAATACTGCCGTATTGACAGTAATCGCGTCAAACTGCCAAGTGGCATTGGTTTGGTTAAATTTAGAAAGTCCCAAGACATCATTGGTACTATCAAAAACGTCACCATTAGCAAAAAATCAGGGCGCTGGTACGTGTCATTTGGCACTGAGCGAGAGCTGGAACAAAACCCAGTTCACTCCTCTAAAAGCGAGATAGGTCTTGATTTGGGTATTACTAAACTTATCAGCACTTCAGACGGTCAGTACATCAAGCCAAAGAACAGTTTTAAGTCTAATCAAGTCAAACTGGCCAAGTTGCAACGGCAGTTGAGCCGCAAGGTTCTGTTCAGTCAAAATTGGAAAAAGCAGAATAGTAAGATTCAAAAACTTCACCATCACATCGCCAATATTCGCCATGATTACTTGCATAAAATCACCACCACGATCAGCAAAAACCACGCCATGATTGTCGTTGAGGATTTGAAAGTAGCTAATATGTCGAAGTCTGCAAGCGGGATGATGGATAATAAAGGTCGCAATGTCAAAGTCAAGTCAGGATTGAATAAATCAATTTTGGATCAGGGTTGGGGCATGATGATTGATATGCTGGAGTATAAGCAGCACTGGCGCGGTGGTTTACTTATCAAAGTAAACCCACGCTACACCAGTCAAACGTGTTTTCAGTGCAAGCATATCGCCAAAGAAAATAGACAAACTCAGGCTAAGTTCGAGTGCGTCAAATGCATATATGTTGCGAACGCTGATTTTAATGCGGCTCGTAATATACTCGCGGCAGGGCATGCCGTGCTGTCTGTGGAGGGAGGACGCAGTAAAGGTCGCCCGATGAAGCAGAAAACTTGTGACACCGCGAGGATGTCACCTAAAGGCTAAGGCTTTTAGAATCCCCCACTTAA
This sequence comes from Psychrobacter sp., assembly GCA_029267175.1. Lineage (GTDB taxonomy): Bacteria > Pseudomonadota > Gammaproteobacteria > Pseudomonadales > Moraxellaceae > Psychrobacter. Next base: position 7,016 of record JARIDJ010000012.1, read on the forward strand.
GCTTGTTGAAAGTGGCGGGAGTATGTCAATCTAGCATCAATGTCAATTGACTGCCTAGTCAACCGTCATAAAATCTACAAATTTTATAGGGTATATTAATTCATAAATTTTAACCTATAACGGGGTTAAGAAGAACAGCTAATTGGCATTTGCGGTGCGTTAGGCGTAGGCGGCTGAGTATCAAGCGCCGTTGCGATATCTTGTACCTTATAAGGATTGGCTAGTAAGTCGTAAACTCTAGCGACTTCATCGAATTGACCTTGCTCAGCAGCAGTAATAGCTCGCTGCGCCATGTCGTTACGTAGCACGTAGACCGGATTGTTGTTTTGCAAACTCTCAATCACATCTTCGCTAGGCAAAGTCGCGATTTGGGCCAAATAACGTTCACGCCAGTCTTGCCAAACCGTTAGTGCTTCGGCGGATAACTCGTGAGTTAGGGTAGCTAATAGCTGCTTTTCATGAGGATAGTCCTCTGCTGCTACTAGACCTAATAAGGCACGAAAGCTATTGGTATAATCAAGTAAGTTATCTTCTAATAAATTCAACCAGTCAAAAGCCAATACTAAGCTCTCTTGCTCATGAGGTAGTCCTAGCTTGCGACAAAGTCCTTGCTGATAATGCTGCATAAAGCTGGTTTCATAAGGCGCTAGGCAGTCTGCCAAAGTCTCACGCGTGACGCCTTGCAAGCGCATAAAGTGCGGTAGCCATACATTGAGATTCCAATGACCAATGGCCGGCTGATTTTGATAAGCGTAACGTCCGGTATGATCGGAGTGATTGTTAATCCATGCGGGATTAAAACGCTCCATAAAGCCAAAAGGCCCAAAGTCTAAGGTGCTACCAGTAATCGATAAATTATCGGTATTCATCACTCCGTGCGCAAAACCAATCAACTGCCAATCAGCTATCATCCGCGCGGTGCGTTCAACCACCGCGCTTAAGAAAGCTAATACCGGCTGCTCGCTATCGCGGCACTCAGGATAATAAGTATCGATCATATAATCGGTAAATTCGTCTAGCAAATCTGGCGCAAAACTGGCTATCCACTCGACGTGACCTAAGCGCACATGACTATCAGCGACACGCATTAACGCAGCGCCAGCCTCCATCCTTTCGCGGCGCACTGGCGTGTCTGAAACCACAAATCCCAACGCATTGGAGGTGGGGATACCCAATTGCGCAAAAGCATGACCGCATAAATATTCTCTGATAGTACTACGTAACACCGCACGGCCATCACCCATCCGCGAGTAGGGCGTCAGGCCAATGCCCTTGAGATGTAGGTCTTGCAAAGTGTCATTGTTATCTAGCACTTGCGCCATCAGTAGGCCGCGCCCATCGCCTAATTGTCCGGCCCATTGACCGAACTGATGACCGGCATAGGCCATAGCTAACGGCTCAAAACCCTCAGGAACATAGCTGCCACCGATGATATCGATCCAGCGATCCATCAGATCTTTATCTTCAGACCAACCTAATTGCTCGGCTACTTGCAGGTTAAAATGCCCAGCACGAGGATTATCAAGCGCAGTTGGGGGCTGCTCATGGTAAAGACGTGGATCTAACTTGGCATAGCTGTTTTGGTAGCGCATAGAGGCTTCCTATTTTATAGTTAAACAATACAAAAAAATCCCCCTAACTATAGCAGTTAGAGGGAAGGAGAAAAGTAGTAATTTTTTAAACAACCGCTAAGTACTAGCTTAGTTAAAACTAAGCGGCTTTATTGTCAAAGCTAATAGAGCGAAACGCCGTTTTTAAATTATCGTTATGCTCAAAGATTTTTTTCTCAACCTTGATGTATTCGTGCTTAAGCTTGTCATCAACCTCATGCAAACGATCAGCAAACTCGGTTTTTTTCATCTCAACCGCTTTAGCTTTTAGTGCTTGCCACTCTTCGACCGTTTGTTTGAAAGCTTCGTATTCAAACTTGATGCGGTCTTGGAAGTTTTGCATCGCTTGCGGAATATCTAAACCTGTAGAGGTTGCTTTTTCGATCTGCTGCTGAGCACGCTTAAACTGCATCTGTACTTCGGCATGTTTAATAGTGGTATCATCGACTCTGCGTAGCTCACTCGTCAAACCAAGCTTAGAGAGGCCAGCGATTAGCCATTTAGTAGGATCGTACTGCCACCATTTCACGCCATTACGATAATCGTATTGGAAGAAGTGATGATAGTTATGATAGCCCTCACCCCAAGTAAAGATAGCTAAGATTGCATTATCACGCGCACTGTTGGTATCGGTATAAGGACGCGTACCAAACATGTGACATAGTGAATTGATAAAGAAAGTGAAGTGATGAGTTAGTACCAGACGTAGCAGACCTGCCAATACTAAAGTACCCCAAACGTCGCCTATCAACCAACCTACCGCTGCCACCATCGCCACGTTAGTCGCTAATACCCAAAGACCGTAATACTTATGCTGAATTTGTAGCACTTTATCTTTGGTCAAGTCAGGGATGTTTTTGTAGTCAAAACGACCACTAGGATAGTTACGTAACATCCAACCTATATGGCTAAAGAAAAATCCACGCTGCGCTGAATACGGGTCATCCATGCGATCATCGACATGACGATGATGGCTACGGTGGCCTGATACCCAGTCAAAGGCCGAGCCCTGAACTGCTAAGGTTGAGCCTAGCAATAAGAAGTTTTTTACCACGGGATGAGCTTTATAAGCGCGATGCGATAACAAGCGATGATAGCCGGCCGTAATACTAATACCCGTCCAAGCCATAAATGCGCCAAACACGCCCCATACTGGCGCACTAACTTCATGAGTCAGTAAGTACCACGGAGTAATGACAGCGGCAGCAATAGGCGTAGCTATCAAGAACATCGCTGGCACTAAGTTGATTGGTGCCTTTTGAAATTCAAGCTCAAGAGGATCAATACCCTCATAATTAGCCATTGTATCAGTTGCTAGCGCATCATCAGCACTGCCATTAGCAGCAATGTGAGTACCGGCTACTTGATCCGTTTTACCATTTTCAAGCCACGTCTTTACCCGTAGTGCTTGAGTACCAGCATTTTGTATAAGCATATCACTAGACTTCATCGCGAGACGTAAGCCCTTAAGTGGTAAACCTATTACTTTTTTAGCAATCATGTAGTATTCCTAATGATATTGATTTCAGCGCCTATATTACCCTAAATAATAGATAAAGTGAACAGTTATACACTAGAAAAATATTGCTAAATAACAATAACTTGTAGGAGTTATGAGATATTTCTCATTAAAACCCTAATAGCTATCAGGAATTAGGTAGAAATGTAAAATTGCGCGAAGATAAGTGAGCTAAGGCTTGATGGCTTTTTTGCTAAAAAATAGAGTTATTTTGAAAAAAAATGCCCTAAATCATTCAAATAGCAACCCCTAATTTTTACGCTAAAGTCATAAAAGCTGGCTTGGAATGTCAGTAATAATAACATCTACTTGCCAGTTTATTAGCTGCTTTATACTGTCGATATCATTGACCGTCCAAGCACTGATAGGTAGCTGATGACGATGATAATATTCGACTATTTGCTCATCTAATAAAGGATAATATACCCCTAGTTGACTACAGCCTAAACGCAGCGCTATGTTGGGCGCTGATGCTACCAAGCTATGCTCACGGACTAATAAGCCCCGCGTAATAGTGGATAAGTCTTTGTCCCCATGTAGTTGGGCAAGCAGCTGCAAATCAAAACTAGTTAGCACTAAAGGTAGGGTAGATAGAGGGCTATTGATTAAATATCGTTTTAACGCAGTCCTTAGTTTGGAGTAATTAGTACGCTCATTAGTCTTAATCTCAAGCTCTATATGGGTAAACCTAGTTAAAGTATGGGCTTCAATAACTAAGCTCTCAAGCTCGTCTATTTGCTCAAAGCTATTACTATTAGCCAACCCTAGCAGATGGTTAAGTGCCTGACGCTGCGGTTTAAAAAAAGGCTTAGTCATCGACAATGGTAATAACTGCGCTAGCATATCTAACGTAAGAATACGATGACCTGACTGAGTATGACGTTGAATCTCGCGCAGACTTAGCTGATCCACCCGCGCTTGTAAGCCGCACAGCCGCTGCAAAGTGTCATCATGAAAGACAATCAGTTGACCATCAGCAGTCAGCTGCACATCGAACTCTACTCCTGCTAGCCCCTTTGCTTGCAAGCGATTGGCATGTTGAAAGCCGAATAAAGTATTCTCTAGCGCCTCAACTCGAGCGCCGCGATGACCGAGTAGTTGAGTATTCTTAAAATTTATCATAACAATAGAAGCTTATTTTTGGAGTGTTTTAATAGTGCTAAGTTATATAAAGGCCGCTGTCATTTATAGCATACGCTCTTATGACACGTGCTTAACTTATAGTAGGCTGATTGTTTTAACGCTAGCTGGTTCTATAAGGTCAATTAACTGATGCTCTGTTGTGTTTTTGCAACTAACGAGAGTTTTAGCGCTATTAAAAGCGTTTATTTGTATATTGACAAGTCGCTATGATGAACATCTTAATTAAACCTCGTATAATGACGTAATTTTCAATAAGGCGTTTATTATCAAACCTTATGAATAATCAGTATGATCGAGTCTGCTTAATTATATATGATATTTAATAAATCTAGGGCAGCTATAAAGATCAGTAAATCAGGAGCTGGATAAGCATGAGCGTAGTAAAGAAAAAGGGAATGAACTGGCAGCAAGTGGCTGGTATCGGTTTGGTTTGTAGTCTAGCCGTTACGGGCTGTAGCCGTTCAGATGACGATGAAAGCGCTAATACAAATGAGGCTATCGCTGAGGCGCAAAGCGTGAATGAGGTCGATGTTGCTCCAGCTATGAGCTGTGATGATCCTTTGGTACAAGAGCGACTCAGAACGGCGTTAAAAAACACCTTGAACCAACAAGCACAAACGCTTGCTAACAATTATGCCAATGCTACAGAAGTAACTATCAGCAGTAGCATGGTCAATGACAAAATCGGCAATATCTTGATCGATGTACAAAACGCCGCTTTATTGCAAGAAGGCAATGCTAATGGCATGACCACTTGTCAAGCCAGTGTCAGTATGACTTTACCTAGCGAAGACTTGTATCAAGCCAGCCTTATAGATTCAGCCAATAACAAATCCAGCCTACAATCACGTTTAGCGAACGATAATATCCGTATCAATAACAATATGCTCGTCGATGATGCTTTTAGCTACGTTATTGGCACTCAAAACGGCTTAGTACAAGCGCGTATCGCCGGACAGCCTGCTTTGATAAGTATTGTCGCTGATGTTATGGCCGCCTCATCACTAAAAACACTTATGGATGAGCAGCAAGCCATTCGCCGTGCAGAAGCTGCGGCTGCGCGCCGTGCCGCTGAACCAAAGCCAGCTGAAAACCAAAATATTCGTCAGCCAAGAACGGTGACTCCGGTAGCGCCTATCCGTCCTGCCACGCCACCAACGCCGCCGACATCGCCAACGATTAATAATAGCAACGAAGGCAACATTACAGCAGCGGCTCCTAGTAATGAGGCTAAAGCTCCGGTAGCACCGGCAGAACCAAAAGTGGTTCCTAAAGATGACAGTATCGATATGGTCATCGTTGAAGATGATAGCGCCACTTATTAATACCGTGGATTTGATAATTGTTGTTCATCAAGTCTTGAGTAAATAAAAAAAGCATCTATAGCTCAAAGTTATAGATGCTTTTTTGTGTTATAAAGCAAAGGTCAAAATTGGCGTTTAAGATAGGGCTAATAAACCCAGCCATAAGCTACAGATTACTGAACCCTATTTATGGTTATCAAGATTTTGCAAAGCTTGACTGTTCCATAGTACCTCAGAGACTTGCGCAGGATCAGTGCAAAAGCGCGCAGCGACAAATAACCAGTCAGATAAGCGATTGATCAAGCGAATAGCGGTTTGGCGAATAGCGGCTGGGTTTTGCTGCTGCAATAGCACCGCTTGGCGCTCGGCTCGGCGGCAAACAGTACGGGCTACGTGCAACTGGCTCACCAATACCGAACCTGTCGGCAAAATAAAGTCTTTTAGGGGCGGCAGGCTTTTATTCATCGTATCGATCTGCTGTTCAAGCCAGTCGATGTGAGTCTCGCTTACGCCTTCATATTCAGGCATGGCAAGCTCGCCGCCGATATTGAATAATAAATGCTGAATAATAACTAAAGCTTGCGCAAAATCGGTAGCATTAAGTCGCTGCAGATGCTCTGATAAGGGTTGATTAGCGGCTTTATTTGCCTGTGCTAAGTAAGCTTGCACCAGTCCAATGTGGGAGTTGAGCTCATCGACATCGCCCATTACATTGAACAAGATGTCCGCTTTACTAACACGGCTGCCATCCGCCATACCGGTCATGCCATTATCGCCCGTACGAGTGTATATTTTGCTCAAACGATTACTCATTTATAACTCCACATTTTTAGTCTAAGGGTTTGCTTACTTATAGCTATTATTTAGCTAATGGTTGTAGCTAATAGTATCAAGCTGCGCTCATTGTAGTATTTTATGCCCGTTTTCGCTAAGATAATGCGTTAAGTTTTATATTCCTTCATTTAATTAACAAGGCTACTTTTTATGACTACCTCAATTACCGATGCTCAGTCTCAGCTTGTCATCTACGATTCATTGACGGCTCACAAGCAATCATTACAGCCCTTGGTGGCTGGCAAGGTAGGGATGTATGTCTGCGGCATGACAGTCTATGACTATTGTCATATTGGTCATGCGCGGGTGATGGTGGCCTTTGATCTAGTGGTACGCTGGCTAACGCAGTTGGGCTATGAGGTCAATTATGTGCGTAATATTACCGATATCGATGACAAAATTATCGCGCGCGCTATCGAGAATAACGAAGATATTAGCACTTTGACTCAGCGCTTTATTACCGCTATGCATGAGGATGCCACTGCTCTTGGCTGCTTAAGTCCAGATGCTGAGCCGCGCGCGACTGACTATATCGATGAGATGCAGCAGATGATTGCGACGCTTGTCGACGGCAATCATGCTTATGCCGCGGATAATGGCGATGTCTATTATGCGGTAGAGAGCTTCAAAGATTATGGCAAACTCTCAAAGCGCAAGCTTGAGGATATGCAAGCGGGCGCGCGTATTGAGGTTGACAACGTCAAGCGTAATCCTTTTGATTTTGTTCTCTGGAAAGCGGCCAAAGCAGATGAGCCGCAGTGGGCGTCACCTTGGGGGCAAGGGCGTCCGGGCTGGCATATTGAATGCTCAGCGATGTCGACCAAATGCTTAGGCGACACTTTTGATATCCACGGCGGTGGTCACGACTTGCAGTTTCCGCATCACGAAAACGAGATTGCTCAGTCTGAGGCGGCGACGGGCTGCCAGTACGCCAATAACTGGATGCACGTCGGCTTTATCAATGTCGATGGCGAAAAGATGTCCAAATCATTAGGTAACTTTTTTACCATTCGTGAAGTCATAGCTAGATATCATCCTGAAACAGTGCGTTTTTTCTTATTATCAAGTCACTATCGTAGCCAAGTAAACTTTTCAGACAAAGCGCTTGATGAGGCGCATAATAGCCTAAGCAGACTCTATCAAGCGCTAAAAGTGGTAGAGACGCAAAGCGAGCGAACGCTTAAGATAGAGGAAGCTGATAGAGAGCTGATAGAAAGCGCCTTTGCAAGTGCAGCAGGACAGGCTTTTATTGCCGCTATGAACGATGACTTTAATAGCTCAGCGGCTATTAGTGTGTTATTTGGGTTGGCAAAAGAGATAAATAAAGCGATCAAAGCTGAGGATTTTGCAGGCGCTTGGCAATACGCGCAGCAACTCAAGATATTAGCCAAACCGCTCAATATACTCCAGCAGCCAGTAGCGCAGTTTTTGCAAGCGGTTATTGGCGAGGCATCAGCTGCGGCGCTAAGCGATGCGCAAATCGATGATTTGATTACCCAGCGTCAGCAAGCCAAAGCCGATAAGGATTTTGCGCAGGCAGATGCGATAAGAGAAGAGCTCAAAGAGGCGGGCATTGAGCTTGAAGATAGCTCAGCTGGCACCACCTGGCGACGCGCTTAAAGTGCTTTTCAAATTATAGACGCAAACTAACCGATCAAGTCAGCTTAGAGCTGGCTTTTTTTGGTTTACTGTTTTAAATCTTAGCGCAGAATTCTCCCACCTCTAAGGTGGCGAGATGAACGCGTTGTTGGTGATAGTCACCTCTGCCTGTAGTATAATAATTAATAAATATACCACCTATCAATAACAAGTATCTCATGCCAAAGCAAATCCTTAAAGCCTATAAAATCAGACTATATCCGACTGATGAACAGCAAGTATTCTTTGCTAAGTCGTTTGGCTGCGCTCGTTTTA
>JARIDJ010000053.1 GCA_029267175.1 Psychrobacter sp.
ACAATCCTCCTAAGCCACGTGCCACGCTATGCTCTTGCTCAGCGGCTTCTACTACGCCATCACCTTCATGCTCATGATGACCTTCACGTAAGCTTAAGACAATTTGAATGCCCAACACCACGACTAATAATGCTATTAGAATGATGCCGTCGGTACTACTCAAAACACCGTCACTTAACTGCCAGGCTGCCACACCTGTGACTAATAGCAGTAACGGCATATCACGATTGATAATGCTTTTGCGGATTAAGATAGGACTTATCAAAACCGTAGCGCCTAGTACTAAGGCGATATTGATAATATTAGAACCATAAGCGTTACCCAAAGCCAGCTCAGGGCTTCCTTCTAAGGCCGCTAATGCTGAGACCACCATCTCAGGCGCTGAGGTACCTAAACCTAAAATCACTACCCCAATCAAAAAACTGGGAACGCTGAATTTTTTTGCTAATACTACAGCGCCATCAATAAAAACATCAGCACTCCAAACCAAGATGGCTAAGCCCACTACTACTGCAATAATTGCTAACCACATTGATATCATCCTATATAAAAAAACGGCACAAAAAAGCTGAGTCTCAAGGGACTCAGCTTTTTATAGTAGCATAGCTAGCGGGGTATGATTAATAAAACTAAACACGCTTAGTAAATAAATTAGCTATATTCAACAATAGTTAATAAAAACTGCTGGAGCCTCATTCTTTATGCTACTTGCACCGGAATAATATTTGCCGTGTCTTTGACGGTATTATCCTCATTACAATAGACTAATCTTGGCTGATAAGTCGACGCTTCCACTTCATCAAAATGCGCGTAGGCACAGATAATCACGATATCGCCCAAATCTGCCATGTGCGCCGCTGCTCCGTTCAACGAGATAATACCAGAGCCTGCTTCAGCGCGAATAGCGTAGGTGCGAAAACGCTTGCCGTTAGTGACATTATAGATATCGATGGATTCATTTTCGCGTAGACCAGCGAGATCTAATAAATCACCGTCGATACCACATGAACCTTCATAATGAAGCTCGGCATGAGTAACGCGAGCACGGTGCAATTTGCATTTAAGCATATTAAGTAGCATAAGGTGCTTCCTTAGTGAAACGAATATTAAAAGATGAAACGAATATTAAAAGGCGAAACGAGTATAAAGACAAGTTAAATCAAAAGCTTAATGGGGATGATTTGATAAAAATAAAAGTCTGGCGCAATTTTATAGCATTACTCAGGTAATTTAAAGCTATTGATTTGTGAGCGCGCTTTTTCGATATCACCGTCCAATAGCAGGGGCAATGCTGCAAAAGCAGCGCTTAAAGCACTTTCGATAGCGATTTGCTCATCGGCCCCAGGTTTTGAGAGTACATGACCGGTCACGCGAGACTTATGACCCGGATGACCAATACCGACACGCAAACGATGAAAGTCATTACCGATATGCGGGGTAATATCACGCAGACCATTATGACCGCCGTGGCCGCCAGCGGTTTTTAATTTAATACTACCAGCATCGATATCAAGCTCATCATGGGCGATAAGTAGCTCATCATTAGCGATATTATAATAATTCACCATCGGTACAACCGACTGCCCGGATTTATTCATAAAGGTCAGTGGCAGCAGTAAGCGCACATCATGACCGTGTACTTGCCCGCGTCCGGTGACACCGTGGAACTTTTTGTCAGGGGAGAGCTCGATATTGAAATGATGAGCAATATGCTGCACAAACCAAAACCCAGCATTATGGCGAGTGAACATGTACTGCTCACCCGGATTACCCAAACCAACGATTAGTTTTATCGCCATAATATACTCTGCTTAATAATAAAGAATAAGCTAAATAGCCTAAACTAATGCATAAGCCAATTAGCCTAAAATAAATACTATTTGAATAAATAATGAATATCGTAGTTTTTTTAATTATTTTTCAAATAGTACTGACAAAAACAGCAGGGGACGATAATCACCTGCTGCTTTTTAAAACGCGACTCTTATCAATAGAGCGGTTTAATAGTTACTATAAAATAATTACTCAGCGTCTTTGTCATCGCCATCTTTGTCTTCAGCAGCTTCACCATCTTGCTCGATAGCTGGAACTTCATCAGCATCTACTTCGTCTGCATCAGCATCGACTTCTTCAAGCGTTGGTGGCAGCATGTTAACGATAGTACGATCAACTGCATCTTCCATATCAAGATCAAACAAGATTACGCCTTCAGGTAGTTTGATGTCTGATAGACGGAATAAATCACCAATCTCCATACCTGATACATCAACTTCTAAATATTCAGGAAGCTGAGAAGGTAGGGCAACGATTAGCACTTCAGAAACTGACGTTGATAGAACACCGCCCTCTTTGGTACCAGGCGCTTCTTCACGGCCTGAGAAATGTAGAGGAATGTTCATGTTGATTTTTTGACCTTTTACAATGCGCTGAAAGTCAGCATGCATTGGGAAGCCTTTAGCAGGGTGACGCTGCAAGTCTTTGATAACGACTTGATGCTCATCGCCTTTGTCAGTAGTGATAGTCAAAACTTGCGAGAAGAAGGCTTCGTATTCAAGCGACTTTACCATCTCATTCAATTTGATTGAGATAGCCGTTGGCTCTTCACCACCACCATAAATGATAGCAGGTACTAAATTCTGCTTACGTAGGCGGCGGCTCGCACCTTTACCTTGTTGTTCAGCAGAGCGGTCAACCGCATTAATTGCAAAATGATCAATAGCCATGGATATAATCCTGTAGAGTGTATGTGAAGTATCTACCAGCGTCTAAGACTCGCGACCAGCCTAGCGCTAGATAATCGATACTAAAAGGGTACTAATAAAAGTGCTGGTTTTAGTCTCTATCTATAACTTTATCATTATAAAATAGCGCTAAAGTTATCTATAAAACACTAGATAAAACTTAAACAACAACACAGGCGCGCATTATACGTGTTTTTGTAGCAATAATAAAGGCTTAGAAAGTATTATGACTTTTATGCCGTTAGTTTTTGCACTGCATTTAGTCGTACCTACAAAGATTGATAACTAAAAGCCGCAAAAAACTAACTGCTAAACAAAAAAATAGCGCTAAAGGGATTATTTTAGCGCTATTGTTTAAGCATTAACTAATCTAAGTCTTAGGCATCAAACATGGCGCTGATAGACTCTTCGTTATTGATACGGCGTAAGCTCTCAGCTAGCATCGGCGCGATAGAGACTTGACGAATCTTGCCACAAGCTTTGGCAGCATCAGATAGCGGTATAGTATCGGTCACAACAATCTCATCGAGCGCTGATTCGCTGATGTTTTTGAGTGCGTTACCCGATAACACTGGATGAGTAATGTAAGCCACCACCCGGCGCGCGCCATTTTCTTTTAGGGCGGCCGCTGCTTTACAAAGAGTACCTGCGGTATCGACCATATCATCGACGATAACGCAGTCACGGTCACGCACATCACCGATGATATTCATAACTTGCGACTCATTAGCGCTTGGGCGGCGCTTATCAATGATAGCCAAGTCAGTATCACCTAACTGCTTTGCCATCGCACGCGCGCGCACTACGCCGCCTACATCAGGGGAGACGACCATGATATTGTCATAATCTTGCTTGACTAAATCATTGAATAATACCGGCGTACCATAGATGTTATCGACCGGAATATCAAAGAAACCCTGAATTTGATCTGAGTGCAGATCCACAGTCATGACGCGATCGATGCTGACGATATTAAGCATATCAGCGACCACTTTGGCAGAGATAGGCACACGAGCAGAACGAGGACGGCGGTCTTGACGCGCATAACCAAAGTAGGGAATAACTGCGGTGATACGACCGGCACTTGAACGACGCAAGGCATCGGCCATCATCATAATTTCCATCAAATTATCATTGGTCGGTGCACAAGTAGGCTGCATAATAAACACGTCTTTACCGCGCACGTGCTCCTTGATTTCTACAGCAATTTCGCCATCAGAAAAACGGGTGATGTCAGCTTTACCAAGAGGTATGTGCAGATGATCGGCTACGGTTTTCGCAAGTTCTGGGTGGGCATTACCCGTAAAAATTGCCAAATAAGGCATGACTGAAGTCCTATTGAGTAACTCAAGCAGCGACCGCTAAGCAGTGTCAAACTGCTCAAATATAGATAAGAGGGATGAAAAGGGTTGGAGATTACTAGCTAAATTACTATCAAAGTAAACATGGTAGTAAAAAATGGCAGGGGTAGCTGGACTCGAACCAACGGATGTCAGGATCAAAACCTGATGCCTTACCAACTTGGCTATACCCCTGTAACGTGTAGACTCATAAGCGATAAAATGATAAAAATCATCAAGATAACACTATAGCCTATAGTATCATTCCAAAAATGCCTAAGCACCTAATGAATGATTTTCCTTAACGGTGTTCGTTGCGAACTATACCGAAAATAGGAAGGTGTTGTCAATTGCTATACCATAAAGGCGGTTATAAATAACCAGAACAGCGATAAACCGCTCTTAAGCAATGCACTCTAAACGAACAATATGGCAGGGGTAGCTGGACTCGAACCAACGGATGTCAGGATCAAAACCTGATGCCTTACCAACTTGGCTATACCCCTATTGAGGCGACCTATTATAAATAA
>JARIDJ010000069.1 GCA_029267175.1 Psychrobacter sp.
ACAAGGTTTATTTAGTGCTGAGCATATCAAACCTGACGTCCATATTAATGCGGTAGGAGCCTATCAGCCTAGCATGAAAGAGATCAGCAATGAGGTTATTGCCGCTAGTAGTATGGTAATAGTGGACGATAAAGCGGGTAGCAGACACGAAGCGGGCGACTTAATTCAAGCTGATGAAGCGTCTGATTGTCCTTGGAGGTGGGATAATCTCAGTGGGGATTTGCAGGGGCTAATAACAACAAATGCTGAAAAAATAGATAAAAATTCAGTAGGTATTACTTTATTTAAGTCCGTTGGTGCTGCAAGTTTTGATGCCGCTGTCGCTTTGTACCTTGCCAAGCAAGCGCAAGCAAAAAATATAGGCGTTTGTTTATCATAAAAGCTTAAGCGTCCTATTTATCATAGAACCAATAGCACTTATTCAAATTAGCAATATTAAAGTTAATAGTACTTAAATTAATGATATTTAAATTAATGCGACCTAAATTTAATCTCTTAAAATCCTTATAAAAAAACCTCCTACTTTAGCGAGTAGGAGGCTTTTATTTGGGACTTTTATTTATGACTTTTTATTTATAATTAGTCGCTTACTCTGACTCGCTAAATTCTAACCCCTTTTTTTAATGACGTTTATTACGTTTTGCTTCACGGCGCGCTTTACCTTTGGGACTAACGCGATAAGTCAAATAACCAAAAAAAACTAAGACTAGGATAAAAGCGACAATGTATACAAATATTGAAGTACCAATAAATAATGAGGCACCCATAACGTTAGTAACTTCCATACTCAATTCCCTTTTATTATTATCAAAGAATATCTTCTTATGTAATAATTATGCAGGGGCGCTAGTAGATTGTAAAGTAAACAAATTTAGATAAGCTGTTAATTCTAGTGAACGCAGGCGCGCGGCTTGATCATAAATGTTAGCAGTGACAATCAATTCATCAGGCTGATAGTTATCAATAAAGGCGGCAAGCTTTGGCTGAACCGTCTCGACAGACCCTACAAACGAGACTGATAACGCTGCATCAACCATCGCTTTTTCCGCAGGGCTCCAAATAGTATTCATATCGGCGACAGGCTTTGGCATTTGTCCCTTCTCGCCGCGGCGCAGCCTTACAAAGCTTTGCTGAGCGGAGCTAAAGTGATAATTTGCCGTTTCATCATCATCTGCTAATAAAAGATTGGCGGCAAGCATCACATAAGGTTTATCAAGATAAGCAGAAGGTTTGAAGTTTTCGCGGTAAGTGCTGATAGCTTGAGCGAGCATTTGCGGGGCAAAGTGCGAGGCAAAGACATAAGGCAGACCTAAATGCGCCGCTAAAGTTGCGCCAAATAATGACGAGCCTAAGATCCAAATAGGAACGTTTGATTTTGCGCCCGGGAAAGCTTGTACTGGACTATTGTCTGTATTATCACCTAATAAATACAAAAGCTCTTGTACATCTTGCGGAAAGCGCTCAGCGTCTTTCATTTGCCGACGCAGTGCTTGAAAAGTAGCGCCATCAGTACCCGGGGCACGGCCTAATCCCAAGTCCACACGATCGCCATAGAGCGCTTGTAAGGTGCCAAACTGCTCAGCAACCACTAATGGCGCGTGGTTTGGGAGCATAATGCCGCCTGCGCCAATACGAATGCGCTCAGTCTGACTACCAATATGTGATAACAGTACCGAGGTTGCGGCGCTCGCAATACCGGCCATATTGTGATGTTCAGCCATCCAATAACGATTTAGACCTATCTCTTCCGTCTTTTGGGCAATCTCTACCGTTTGCGCAATACCATCAGCGATAGTCTGACCTGTAGGCACCGGAGCTAGATCCAAAAACGATAAGGGGATAGTATTTGTCTCACTATTATTCATAATTCACCTATTATTTATGAGCTTATAAGCATTCTTAAGCCTCTTAGCCGTCTTATTTTTGATGTTAAGCGGTTTATAAAAGGCTCAAGCGCTTGATAGCTACTATAATGGGGTGAGATATAGGTTTATAAAGGGCTATGTAAATAAGGATAACAAAATGGCACGGCTATTAAACCTCACTTTTATGATCAAACTGCTGTTGGCATAATTCCATAAAGGCGCGGCCATATTGGCGAATCTCAGCGTCATCGCGCACCGCCATCCAACTTGTAAAACGCCCGAAATGATCGACTGGAATAGCTGTCAAATTGTGATAATGGCTTGGCTCAAAGGCCATCTCAGCGATAATACCGACGCCTAGACCGAGTCCAACATAGGTACTAATCACATCAGCATCGAGCGCTGATAGTACAATATCAGGCTCAAGCCCTGCCTCACTAAAGGCTTTGTCAATGGTACCGCGGCCAGTAAAGCCGCCATGGTAGGTGACGATAGGGTAGCTGGCAAGCGTCGGCAAATCGATAGTGTCTAAGCCTGCAAGCTCGTGATCTTTGGGCACAATAATACGATGCGTCCAATCATAATAGCGATAGCAGCGTAGATAGTCATTGTGTAATAAAGATTCGGTAGCAATACCAATATCTGCCTGACCACGAATGACCATCTGCGCAATAGTTTCAGGGTCCGCTTGCTGTAAGATTAGGTTGACCTTGGGAAAGCGATCTTTGAACTCCTTAACCACATGCGGTAGCACGTAACGCGCTTGGGTGTGGGTGGTGGCAATGGTCAAAGTACCTGTACTAGGATTATTAAAATCAAGGCTCAAATTCTCAATAGTACGAATCTCAGCAAAAATAGCTTCAATGTGCGGCAATAGGGCAGTACCCATCGCTGTTAGACCGGTTAAGCGCTTACCTTGGCGGACGAAAACCTCCGTCTTTAGCTGGTTTTCAAGCGCGGCAATGTGTTTAGATAAGCTTGATTGACTAGTATGCAGTACAGTCGCCGCTTGGCTTAAGTTATAGCCATTGATAACGGTGTGCCACACAGTTTCTAGCTGCTTGAGCTGAATTTGCAGGTGTCGCTGATTCAACACTACATCGATTGCCATAACTTATTCCTCAAATAAAAAGCTTAACGGGCGTAAGCGCCTAGTGTAAAACAAAGCTATTATTCTTGTATATACTAGATAGCTATCTATTTATACTATTTTGGAATATGAAAGGTTTTGTGGGTGTCATTTTCAAAGCTAGGGTTCAGTAAGCTTAAACTACATTGAGTTACGGCTGTGATAGATAAAAAACAGCTTGCGCTTAGACAAACAGATTAATGCAAATATATCACTATAAAGTCTAGTCATAGTAAGCGTTCTCAAGTACCATAATTCAATTTTATTTATCCTTGTTGTGGTGAGCTGTTATGTCCGCTGTCAAATCTATACCGCCTGAGCCTCCTGTCGCCAAAAAGTCATTGAGTGAAAGCCTTAAAGCTTATCTTGATCGCCGGGCGATTATTATGTTGTTTTTGGGTTTTGTAGCTGGGATACCTATCTTGCTTATTTTCTCAAGTCTTTCATTATGGCTACGAGAAGCAGGTATTGATCGTAGCGTGGTGACGATGTTTAGCTGGGCTGCTCTTGGGTACGCTTTTAAGTTTATTTGGGCGCCGCTTATCGATGCGGTACCGCTGCCGATATTGACTAAGTTATTGGGCCGTAGACGTAGCTGGATACTGGTGTCGCAGCTGATGATTATTGCTGCTATTTGTATTATGGCAAGCGTCAATCCTACTAATCAAGGTAGCCTAGTATTGATGGCAGTGGGAGCAGTGTTATTAGGCTTTTCATCAGCGACGCAAGATATTGTCATTGACGCTTATCGCATTGAGCTGGCACCGCCAAGCTTACAGGCGGTACTGTCCGCAATGTACGTCACCGGCTATCGACTAGGGATGATTGTTGCGGGTGCAGGCGCTCTGTACTTAGCGGATTATTTTGGCTCCACAGAAGCTTTTTATAGCTATGAGGCTTGGCGTAATACTTATTGGATTATGGCTGGGGTGATGAGCGTTGGCGTTATTACTACGCTAATTATCCATGAGCCTATCAGCCAGCAAGTGCTAGTTGAGCGTGAGACTTCTGATTATGCGCGTCTGGTTATGGTATTTGCCATCTCGGTGATAGGCTTTGTACTAGTCTTTGCCAATGCAGGCGCTGTGCTTCCTGAAACCGAAGGCGTGTTCTCAGGGTTTTTAGTTGAAGTGGTACGTATGGCTGCGAGTTTGACGGCCGCTATCGCTATAGGTTACGGTTTGGTAAAAGCCAATTTAGTCGCGCCAGAATTTGCTCGCACCACTTGGGTGGAGCCGATTGCTGATTTTTTTCGGCGCTATGGTATGAAGGCTTTATTATTACTAGCTTTGATCGGTCTTTACCGTATCTCTGATATTGTCGCTGGGGTCATCTCCAACGTCTTTTATCAAGATATGCAGTTTACTAAGGTCGATATCGCCAATGCGGTCAAGTTAGTTGGCGTTATTATGGCGATTGGGGGCGGCTTTTTAGGCGGCATACTCGCGCAAAAAATGCGTATTATGCGCGCGATGATGGTCGGCGCTATCCTTGCTTGCGTGACCAACCTGCTCTTTATACTCTTGACTTATCATCCGGGTAGTTTGCCTTATATGTATTTGGCTGTCATCTTGGATAATCTTGCGGCCGGTCTTGCCAGTGCCGTATTTATTGCTTTTTTATCCGCGCTGACCTCCATTCGCTTCACGGCGGTGCAGTACTCAATATTTTCATCGCTTATGACGTTATTACCCAAAGTAATAGGCGGTTATTCCGGCACCATCGTTGATAGTACCAGTTATCCGTTCTTCTTTATGTTCACTTTTGCCATCGGTATTCCTATTTTAGCGCTCATTTATTTGGTCGATAAGCATATTGTTATTGGCGATAATGATGATATTTATGGGGGCGATGATGATAGCGGTGATAACAGCGATAATGGCAAAGAAAGTGTTGATTTGATAAAGGCCAATCCTAATCTAACTCAGACCAATGAGCCGCCACGCGCAGCAGAATAAAGCCGCTATTAAAGGTAGCCAATGAGTACAAACAGTAAATAAGAGTAAACTATGAGCGCGCCGCAAGTAGAGAGAAAAACTATAAAGCAGATCAAAAATGACGCCTTGCAGCTATCTAAAGCGCTAGCTGTACCGACATTTTGGCTGACTGATTGGCTATTATACGTTATCGATAAGCCTGCGCTATCTTTATTGACTGAGGAGAATTATCCGCTTACCGATAGCGAGCTTGCGCAGTTTAACGCTGGTATTGAACAGATGCAGCAAGGGACGCCGCTTGCTTATTTGACCGGAAGCCAAGCGTTTTGGTCGCTTGATTTTAGGGTTAATCAGCATACTTTAATACCCAGACCGGATACCGAGATTTTGGTTGAGCAAGCGCTTGATTGGATAAAGGCGCAAGCACCTGATAATTCACCTAAACGCCTCCTTGATTTGGGTACGGGTACAGGCTGTATTGCTATTAGTTTGGCTCATGAGCTAAAACCGTCAAACTGGCAAGTGGTCGCCGTTGATCTGTCTACCGAGGCGCTAAAGGTTGCGCGTCATAATGCTGCGGCCAATAACACTTCCGTTGAATTTATAAAGAGTAGCTGGTACGAGCAGCTATCGCGCGAGGCAGATAAGCGCTTTGATATTATCGTCTCCAATCCGCCTTATATCGATGAAAGTGATAAGCACTTGCAAGGGTTAAAAGCTGAGCCTATCAGCGCTTTGAGTGCGGCTAATAAAGGCTTAGCCGATATTGAACATATCGTTGAGCAAGCGCCTAATTATTTACAAGAGGCTGGATTATTAGCGATTGAGCATGGCTTTGAGCAAGGCGCAGCGGTTAGAGATTTGTTTAATAGAGCAGGCTTTGAGTCGGTGGCGACAGTGCAAGATTATGGCGGTAATGATAGGGTCACTGTTGGTCAGCTTAGCTAATTTTTTTATGCTTTTTATTAACGTCTTACTTTGGTAATAAATATGACTCAGGCAACAGATAATCCGTTCTTAACCGATGATGAGTTGATGCGTTATGCCCGGCAAGTCTTGCTTGAGGGCTGGGATATCGAAGCTCAATTGCGGCTAAAGTCTTCGCGTATAGTGATGATTGGGGCAGGGGGCCTTGGTTGCCCAGCCTCTGAGACGCTGGTGCGAGCAGGACTTGGACAAGTACATCTGATTGATGATGATGAGATTGAAGCGAGTAATTTACAGCGTCAAAGCTTATTCATGCCAAATGACATTGGTAGAGCCAAAGCGCTAACGGCTGCAAAGATGCTTAACCAGATTAACTCTCTTATAAGAGCGAGAGGGTCAGTGGCACGGCTAACCTTAGACAATGCCTATGAGCTGTTAGGGCTAGCCGCTGGCAAGCCTGATTTGTTATTAGACTGTACTGATAATTTTGCGACTCGTGATATTATTAATCGTATTAGCGTGCGTTATCAGATTCCACTGCTTAGCGCCTCAGCAATTGCTATGCAAGGGCAGCTTGCGCTGTTTGAACCGCAGTTGCACTCAGGCTGTTACCATTGTGTGTTTGGCGGTATGGACGTGGCAGTAGACGAGCGCACTTGTGCCAATTCAGGGGTGCTAGCCAGCACTACCGCTATCATGGGTAATTTGCAGGCTAACGCAGCGCTACAGTATTTAGGTGTTGGTAATAACCCGCTGACAGGCAAGCTATTATTGTGGGATGGTAGCCGTATGCAGCAGCGTTTGATGGGTTATCGTCAGGACGCGCAGTGCTCTGTGTGTGCCTTATAGCTTCATAGTTTTATAGCTTCAATACTTAATGGTATTAATTTTAAACTCCAAATTCGTTTAAATCGCTTATTATTTTTAGTGATTTATAATTAAGTCTAAAGCCTACTCGCTATTTATACTTTTTATCAAAACAGTTGTCATTTATGAAATTACATCGTCCGCATTTATTAAAGCATAGTCTCAATGTCGCTAACCGTATTCGTCAAACTGCTAGTGTAGCAGGCTTGTCAGCGCTGAGGGTGGCAAAGGGTGAAAAGCCCGATGCTTATTTGTTAAAAGAAACCTTTGAGCAATTAGGCACCACTTATATCAAGATTGGGCAATTTATCGCCAGTACGCCGTCGTTATTTCCACGCGATTATGTCGAGGCTTTTCAAGGCTTTTTGGATCAAACTACGCCGATCTCTTATAGTTATATTGAGCAAGTACTACAAGAGGAGCTAGCGGTTAATGGTCAGACGCTAACCGATATCTTTGCAGATATAGAACAGCAGCCGCTAGCCTCAGCTTCTATTGCTCAGGTACACGTAGCGCGTTTGCACAGCGGCGATGAGGTGGTGCTTAAGGTACAAAAGCCTGGCGTTGAGATTATTATGCAGACTGATTTGGGCGTGCTGCATGGCGTCACTAAGCTGCTTGAGCTACTGATGCCTTCGATGAAGTTTGCTAGCATCGCGCCGATTATTGATGAGATTCGTCTGCGGATGCTCGCTGAGACAGACTTTATCGCCGAGGCTAGCAATATCCGAGACTTTCAGCAGTTTTTAGCAGTATCCGGCAACACGCGAGTCGTTGCGCCTGAAGTTTATGATAAGCTGACCACCAAGCGGATGCTGACTATGAGCCGTCTGCATGGAGTTTCGATGATTGATGAAACCGCTATGCGTCAATACTGTAACGACCCCGCGCAGGTGATGGCCGACACTCTTAATACTTGGTTTGCAAGCCTGATGCTATGCAACAGCTTCCATGCTGATTTGCATGCTGGTAATTTGATGCTATTGACCGATGGACGCATCGGCTTTTTGGACTTTGGTATCGTCGGTAAGCTAAAAGCTGAAAGCTGGCGCGCTTGTATGGGTATGATGCAGGCTTTGCAAGATAATGATTATCAGGCTATGGCGCGCCATATGATCGATATGGAGATGACCAAAGGCGAGAGTGATGTCGATGTGGCGACGCTTGCAACTGACTTGCAGCGTATGATGCAGACTATTATGGCCGAAGATATGGCTTTTACTAGCGGCGTACCGTTCAATAGTAAAGAGCAAGCCGATGAGCTCAACAAGATGATGCTTGAGATCGTCGATGTGGGTAAGCGTCACGGTATTCACTTCCCGCGCGATTTTGCTTTACTCACTAAGCAGCTGTTATATTTTGATCGCTTTATGCGCGCGCTAGCACCGGATATGGATATGTTCAGTGATCAGCGGGTAGCGATATTAGGACAGCCTGAAGCTATTAGCCAATAGTAAAATAAAACCAAGGATGGTGGATTGTGAGTATAAATTGGCGCAGAGAGGTGCTGCGGTGATAACAGCCGTTACGATAGGGAATTCGTTATGGCAAAGGTAGCGCTGCATCGCCTAATCCCTACTATTACCAATCAGACGCTTATTGCTTGGATAGGGCTGTATTGCCTAGCGGTAGTAATGGGCTATGGGCGTTTTTTATTTACCGCCACCTTGCCTGATATTATGAGTGAGCTGTCGCTGTCAACCCCTATCGCCGGCTGGCTGGCATCTATCAATTATATGGGCTACTTTATCGGCTCATTGATAGCAATGTTTGTGCCGCACCGTCTGACGTGGCGAGCTTTAATGCTTGGTACGCTGCTGAGTATCGTCACCACTTTATTGTTGTTTATACCTAATATGCCGCTGAGTTTGTGGTATATCATCCGTCTGCTAGCGGGTATCGCTAGTGGCATAGGGATGATACTAGGTTCTTCCTACGTTATTCAAAATTTTAGTATCAATAAGCGCTCCTTGCTATCGACTGTCCATTACGCTGGTATCGGGGTCGGTATTAGCGCCTCCGCTATCTTGACTTGGTGGCTGCTTAGCCTTGATCTACATTTTGATAGTATTTGGTTAGTAGCAGGGCTGAGTAGTCTGCCACTGTTATTATTGCTCTATGCTATTCGACCTAACTCCGAAATATCAGCAGCTGATAAGGCAAAAAAGCAGCCCTCTATCAAACAGACCTATGTCAATTTTAAGCGCTCGCTGTATGAAGCGCTTATCGGCCAAACCAAAGCCATCTCACTATTGTCGCTGAGCTATGTATTGGCAGGATTTGGTTATATTACCTCAGCGACTTTTTTACCCGTGATGGCGGTGCAGCAGTTGCCTACCCAGACTCATGCCGGCTTGCTTATTTGGCTGGTGGTTGGGGTGTTTGCCATGCTATCGAATCCGTTATGGGGCGCGCTTGCCAAGCGTATTGGCGAGATAAAAACCTTGATGGGTCTGACCTTGCTGCAAGCGCTTGGAATGTTCGTGCCTTTATGGTTTGAGGGCGCGGTTGGCTTGTATGTCAATGCCGCTATTTTGGGCGCAACCTTTGTTGGTATTGTATCGATGACGTTAAATATCATCAAAAATATGAATCCTGCGTATTCTAATTTATTGATAGGACTTGCCACGTTAGCCTACGCGGTTGGGCAATTTTTAGGGCCATTAGTCACTGTTGCTTTAGCGGGCGCTAAGGATAACTTTGATGCCGGATTACTAGTCGCAGGAGTAGGCCTGATCCTTAGTCTTATATTGATAGTATTATTTAAACGGCAGCTTCTTGTCCGCTCAGGCTAGATACTTTATAAAGTAGATACACAGTATTATAGCGCGAGACTGGTACAAATATTTTTTGCGTGCTGTGTCTACGTTGGCTGTGTCTACGCTGACAGAGGCTGCAAAATATGAATACTAGCTTTACAACATTTCTCTTTTATTAAACGGACTAAACAATACTACGGCTAAATATCTCACGTAACTCAAAACTAGTATGGACTTGCGCCACGCCTTCGATGCGGTTGAGACGGTGTAATAAAAACTCTTCGTAATGCGCCATATCACGTACCCGTACCTTTATCAAATAATCCTCACTGCGACCAGTGACGATACTACAGCTAATCACCTCATTGAAACTTTGTACTTTTCGCTCGAACTGCTCGAAACGCTCAGCGGTATGACGATCCATACTTACCGCAATAAAAACAGCTAGGGGAAACCCAAGCTTTTGTGCGTCCGTTTGCGTATGATATCCGGTGATGATACCGCTGTCTTCTAAACGCTTAACCCTGCGCGCACAAGGCGTCGCCGATAGATTGACGCGCTCAGCAAGCTCGGTAATACTGATACGCGCATCGGTTTGTAATAGCTGTAATAGTCGTCTGTCGGTCTCATCGAGAGTATAATCTAATGAGTTGCTTTGGAGCGGATTAGTAAAGGCTTGGTTGGTTTGTATAATAGTATTAGACATGCTTTGTCCAAAATTTAGGGAATTAATACAATTATAAAGACAAGAACGTGATTATTCACTAATAATTATAATAAAAACCTTAAAATAAGCGGCTTTTCACCTATCAAACTTTGTTATCATAATGACATCAACTTTAGTTTTCTTCTATGATAAGGCTAAGGTAATAATAAAGGTAGGTTCTATCTATTTTTTATATAAGCTACTCAAATTCATCAAAACCTTGTAGACCATTAAGGATTTATTATGTCTGAATCGATCACACGCACTGCCAAAATCACTCCTAAGCATGCTGCTTTTGACTTTCGCAAATATCGTCCTTTTGCTTTTGCGCCGCAATTAAAGGATCGTACTTGGCCGAGTAAAACCATTGAAAAAGCACCAATGTGGGCAAGTGTCGATCTGCGTGATGGTAATCAGGCGCTGATTGATCCGATGACCATTGAACAAAAAATGCGCTTTTTTAAGACTTTGGTAGGCGTAGGGTTTAAAGATATTGAGATTGGCTTTCCTTCGGCGGCGCAAGTGGAGTTTGATTTTGCTCGCAAACTTATCGAAGAAAACCACGTACCAGAAGATGTGACCTTGCAAGTATTGGTACAGGCCCGTGAGCATCTAATTGCTCGTACCTTTGAGTCTTTAAAAGGTGCTAAACGCGCTATTGTCCATGTTTATAACTCAACTTGCCGTATTCAGCGCGAAAAGGTTTATGGTAAAAATAAAGACGAGATTAAAGCCATTGCTGTTGCTGGCGCACAATTATTAGTCGACTATGCGGCAAAATATCCAGAGACGGAATGGGTGTTTCAATACTCGCCCGAAAGCTTTAGTCAGACTGAAACTGACTACGCGGTAGAAGTTTGTGACGCGGTATGCGCGGTTTGGCAGCCACAAAACGGCCAAGAGGTTATCTTTAACTTGCCAGCGACAGTTGAAGCGTCTATGCCCAATGTCTTTGCTGATCAAGTCGAGTACTTTTGCCGTAATCTCGCCCAGCGTGAGCATGTGATTGTCAGCCTCCATACCCATAATGATAGAGGCTGCGCAGTAGCGGCCGCTGAGCTTGGGGTATTGGCAGGCGCGGATCGTATTGAGGGCACGCTACTTGGTAATGGTGAGCGCACCGGTAATATGGATATCATGGTCATGGCGATGAATCTATTTAGCCAAGGCATCGATCCTGAGCTTGATTTTAGTAATATGAGCGAGATTGTACAAGTGGCAACCGAATGCACAAATCTGCCGGTGCATCCGCGTCATCCGTATGTCGGCGAGTTGGTCTTCACCGCCTTTAGTGGCTCGCATCAAGATGCCATTAAAAAGTCTCTTGATTATAACGAAAAGCATGTCGATGAGACCGAAAACTTCTGGGATGTGGCTTATCTGCCGATAGATCCGGCGCACATTGGTCGTAGCTATCAAGACGTAGTGCGTATCAATAGTCAGTCGGGTAAAGGCGGCGTGGCTTACATTTTACAGCGTAATTATGGCTTTAACTTGCCACGCTGGATGCAAATTGACTTTAGCGGCGTGGTACAAAAACAAGCTGAAAATGCTGCTCGCGAGTTGCAAAACGATGAGATCTTACAGACTTTTGAGAAGACTTATTTGCAACAAGGCGATTTTGATTTGCTCGATTATACGGTAAATAATAAAGGCGGCGAGGTGTTCTTTGATGGGCAAGTGCAGATGAATGATGAAGTCATCACTATCAAAGGCAAAGGTAATGGACCGTTATCCTCCTTTATCGATGGTCTTGCACATCATACTGGCAAATCTTTACATATTATTAATTACGCAGAGCATGCCATTAGCGCTCAGCGTAGCGATGAAGAGGATGATAACGATAATAAGACTAATGCTAACGCTGCCGCTTATATTCAGCTCAATGTTGATGGCGAAGTCTACTCGGGTATTGGTACTTGTAGCAGTACCGTCTCAGCAATGCTAAAGGGTGCATTATCTGCTTTTGCTCAAGCTTCCGCACCAGCCACTACAGCGGCTTAATCTTAGTAAAAAGCCTCTAATCAAAACGTCATTACAAACTGTCTTAGCAGTGAGTGATGACGTTTTTTTAGTTAAAACGGCTACTCGTTGGAGTATGAGTTTGCTTAACTGATAAAAATAAGACCTAAGCTTGCCGTCATGCATCGTCGTGCAAAGCTTAGGGTAAGGGCGGAACGCATAATGTTACTTGTCTTTTGCCTGACAAAGATTTACGCTGGGATAGATAATAAACAAAATTAAAAAAGGTTGATTATGGAACCCCTCTCATTTGCGTCATTTACCTTAGCAGGTATTTTATCTACTTTTCCGGCTGCTGGCGAACAAGTTAGCCAAGCGGTTATTACCACTCACATTAGCCCCGCTATCGCTGGCCAATGGGAGATTGAGCTTGATAACAGCACTGATGCTACCTTTGAGCGTACTATATCCAATGTTCAGCGAAGCGAAGAGGCAGATATAAGCATAGATAATTTAGGCGGCATTGTTGCTCAAAGTGAGCAGCGTATTGTTAGAGCTAAACCTAGTGTAGATAAACCAGCGAGCGATGTAACTATGGATCTGTCCGCTGCTAATGCTAAGCAGTGCCGTGAGATTTATCACTTTGGCGCTGATAATGAGATGTGGTCGGTGAGTGATAAAGAGTGGACCTATGGGCGTTATATCGTCACTCATCTAGAAGAAGGACTGCCTATTATTGCGCTAAAAACTATTTATGATAATAATGAAAAAGATTGCTCAGGTAATCAAGTCGATCAAAGTGGCGAGTCTTTTATTGCCTTTCTGAATCATAAGGGTAATCAGATGCAGTGGTGCGCTGATCCCGAAGGTAAAGAGTGCTTTATGACTTTTAAAAAAGTGCTGCCCTAATAAGTTTTATTAACAAGTTTCATTGTTGATATCGTAGGGTGTCATCTATTTGTTCAATGACAATAAAGTAAAAAAGCCGCTATCTCAGTAGACAGCGGCTTTTTATTGTTAAACTTTTGACTTATACGGCTAAGAGACTTTTTCTTTCTTATTGGCCTCTAATAACTCTCTTTCTAGATAATGAATGTTTTGCGCTTCTTCCACAAAGCTCTCATCAGCCAAGATAACATCCCGATGTAGTGGAATATTGGTCTTGATGCCTTCAATGATCAATTCATCTAGAGCCTGCAAAGTCTTTGCAATGGCTTGCTTACGAGTTTGACCATGACAGATCAGCTTGCCAACCATAGAGTCATAGTAGCTTGGAATCTCATAACCAGGATACAGATGCGAGTCAAAGCGTATGCCCGCACCGCTTGGGCTATATAGCTGCGTGATCGTACCAGGATAGGGCGCGAAGGTTCTAGGATCTTCAGCATTAATCCGGCATTCGATAGCATGCCCCTGAACTTCAATCTCGCTTTGGCGATAAGACAGACCGTAGCCTGCAGCAATTTTTAGCTGCTCAACCACGATGTCGATACCAGTGATCATCTCGGTAATGGTATGTTCAACTTGCACTCGCGTGTTCATCTCAATAAAGAAAAATTCATTATTTTCAAATAAGAACTCAAAAGTACCCGCACCGCGATATTTCACTAATTTGCAGGCTTTCACACAAGCTTCTAAGATAGGCTGGCGCACATCATCTGGGATATCTGGAGCAGGCGCTTCTTCTAGCACTTTTTGATGGCGGCGCTGTAGTGAGCAGTCACGATCAAACAGATGAATAGCATTACCATTGCCATCGCCTAGCACTTGTATCTCAACGTGACGAGGGTTTTGCAAAAAGCGTTCCATGTAGACAGTATCATCACCGAACCACAGCTCCGCTTCTTGTCTTGCCGCTTGCACTTGGCCTACTAATTCATCAAAGCGCTCAACGACGCGCATACCGCGGCCACCGCCACCGGAGGCCGCTTTGATGATAAGCGGGAAACCAATATTACGGGCTTGCTCTTCAGCATTGGTGATAGTTACTGCGCCAACGGAGCCAGGTACCGTTGGTACGCCTGCTTTTTTCATAGCATTAATGGCAGAGACTTTATTACCCATTAAGCGAATGTGATCGGCATTAGGGCCTACAAAGGTCAGCCCTGCTTCTTCAATACGTTCAGCAAATTCAGCATTTTCGGCCAAAAAGCCATAACCAGGATGGATAGCATCCGCGCCCGAGATCTCAGCTGCCGTTAAGATGGTATCGATATTCAAATAGCTTTCAGTAGCACTTGGATTGCCGATACATATCGCTTCGTCAACGAAGCGTAGATGCATAAGGTTAGCATCAGCGGTAGAGTAAACGCCTACTGTTTCTATGCCGAGCGCTTTACAAGCACGGACAATACGTAGGGCAATCTCACCTCTATTGGCGATAAGCAGTTTTTTTATCATGGGGTCATCCTTGTCAAAGTCGTTCTAAGAGTAGGGTACATGCCGTCTTTAAGCCTTATAGCGAATAACGGGCTGACCGAACTGCACAACTTCAGAGTTATTGACCAAGATCTCAGCGATAACCCCGCTTTGCGTGGCTTCTAGAGGATTCATGATTTTCATAGCTTCGATGATACCCAACGTATCACCCGCTTGTACTTGCTGACCGACTTTGACAAAAGGAGGATCATTAGGGCTAGCGGCAGCATAAAACACCCCAACCATAGGAGAGGTCTCAACGCTGCCCGCTTTGGCCGCAGGTTTAGCGCTAGCGGTAGCCGGAGCGACACCAGCAGCTGGTGCTGCCATCATGGTCGGAGCAGGAGCTTCATAGTGACGAGTCAAACTAATATGCTCATCATCAGAGCTGACTTCTAGATTGACTAGCTCGTTTTCTTCCATGAGGGCGATTAGCGTGCGAATTTTTTCGATATCCATTTTTATAAAGACCTTATGCTTAAGTTCAAAAAAGTTAAATTCAATAAAGTAGCATGCACAGAAGATGAAGCTGTGTTAACTCCAAATCCTATGATTAACAGTGTAACAAAGTATTTAATAATTAATGACTCATGATACCTATCTTCGCAGCAATGAGCAATCAATGTACAGTTGTTAACTGAATTTTTTTACATTTTATTGACTTAATAGACAGCGTTAGCAATAAATTGTTGATGATTTATCTTAATATAAGCTATTTAGTCGTACTACTACGGTTTATTATGGCAAGGTCATTTTAAAGCTTTAAGACTTATTATGGCAAATAATGAATAAAGATGATTAGCTCCACTGCAGCGCCAAGCGTTTTTGTTGATAACGCAAACGTATAGTCAGCAAAATAGAGGCTAAAAATAAACCAGCAATTAGCGCCATCCAAAATCCTTGAGCGCCAGTATCGGTATAACGTACCAAATAAATCCCTAGAGGTAGCGCCACGATCCAATAACAAAACAGCGTCACCCACATCGGTATAGTGGTATCTTGCATGCCGCGTAGGATACCGGCGACATTGACCTGCCAGCCATCGAACAGCTGATAGGCAAGAGCAAAGATAAGCAGGTGCATAGCTTGCGCTCGTACCTCTAAATTATCAGTAAACGCGGCGGCCACTTGCGGGCGAAAAAACCAAATGCCAAGCATACAAGTAATAGCAATCAATATAGTCCAAATAAGACCAGTCACTTGTACATGACGCAGCGCTAATAAATTTCTCTCGCCATAGCGATTGGATACCATAATGGTCAGCGCCATAGCGACCGATATCGGTATCATAAATAGCTGGCCGGTGACCGAAAGCGCTACCTGATGCGAGGCGGTAGCGATCTCACCTAATGGGCTGATGACTAGTGCTCCTAAGCTAAAAAGACTGGCCTCAAAAAAGATAGAGACACCAATAGGAATACCTAGCCTTAGCAGCTTAGTGATTTGTACCCGATTGGGCGCACTAAAACCAAGGAAAAAACGCGTACTGGCAAATTGCTGACGTTTAGTAAAAGCGGTATAAGCTGCCAATAACAGTACTGTAATCCATAGCACTATAGCAGTCGCTACCCCGCAGCCTGCACCGCCCATCTCCGGCATCCCAAACAGCCCATGAATAAAAATATAGTTCAATGGAATATCGGCGAGTAAACCAATAATACTGATGACAGTCACAGGCTCAGGTCGGCCTAAAGCCTCGCAATAACTACGCAGCACCGCATAAACAGCCATCGCCGGAAAGCCAAAAGACACGCCATGTAAATACTGCGCGGCGATAGGTTGGATATTTTCAGGGACGCCCATCACTGGCAATATACTGGGCATAAGATTGACAATTATAAAACCAATAATACCAATAACCCCAGCTGTCCAAAGCGATTGCTGAGTGATGTGCGGTACTTGCTCGTTTTTATTTTGACCTACGGCTTCACCAATCAGCGGTGTAGTAGCGATCAAAATGCCAGTCGCTAATAAAAACAACGGCAGCCAAATGCCAGAGCCGACAGCGACAGCTGCCAAATCAAGTGCTGAGACGCGTCCGGCCATGATGGCATCGACTACACCTAAGGCAGCTTGGCAAAACTGAGTGATTAAGATAGGGAGCGCGAGTACACCTAAACGTAAGCTGTAGCTCTTAAAATCTATAAACGATATTGGGGAAACCATAGTTAGTAACTGCTTAAAATAAAAATAACCCATCAATCCAAGCGATGAATTGATGGGTCAAAAAAGAAGAATAAATAAGCGTCAAACTTACTATAACGCTCATACCGCCTCATTATAGCGCTAACTGGCTCAAATGATAAGGTTTTAGGAAAATCTAAAGTTATGATTTAACAATTGATTAAAGCAAAGCTATAGCAGCTCTAAAGTCTCAGCCATCTCCATAATAGCTTGCCAATGCTTAGGTTGTAGTGGAATCACGGTTAATTGCTCGCAGCCCTTTTTGAGTAGTAGCGAATCCTCTAACGCCGGTATAAACTTAAGCTGCGACAAGGGCAAGATATCTTTAAAAGCCTGCTCAAAGCTTAAGTCAACCATATACCAACGAGGCGTCTCGATAGTTGCTAGCGGATCATAATGTTTGTGCTCTGGGTGAAATTGACTCGGATCAGGATAGCCGGCTTTTACCACCCTCATAATACCAGCGACGCCTGAGGGCTTAGCGCTTGAATGATAAAAGATAACTTGATCACCAACGTGCATCTCATCACGCATAAAGTTACGAGCACGGTAATTACGTACCCCGTCCCAACACTCTACTCCTAAGCGCTGCAAATCGGTTATGCCAAAATATTTGGGGTTAGATTTCATTAGCCAATAAGCCATAAATGATCCTAATTTTCTGTTTTAATATATAGGAGTTAACTTTGCCTAAAATACTGAGTTATTAGTAGGCCTATTTATTAAGGGTTTTGTTATCAAGCCTCTTTTATTTACGCGCTATAGTGGTTATCCTAACGAGCTTTACAGTTGCTATTTAACCTTAAGTCTAATTATGTCAGAAATGAAAGCTAATGCTTGTTATAACCACCCTACAAATGGCTTGAGCAATGAGTCAAATCATAGCCAAAGTCCTAAAATCGGTGAGCTTGAGGTTACCAGTATTCCGCTAGCGCTCTATATCCATATCCCTTGGTGTATAAAAAAGTGTCCTTATTGCGATTTTAACTCGCATGAGCTGCCAGAGCATAGCTCCATATCTATGTATGATGAGTATGTCGATGCGCTGCTGGCTGATGCCAAGCTGCAGCAGCCTTTAGCGCAGGGGCGTAAACTCGTCTCGATATTCATCGGTGGCGGTACACCATCGCTATTGCCGATTCCTCACTATCAACGTCTCTTTCACGGTCTGCGTCAGTGTTTTGATTTTTGCGATGATATTGAGATCACCATGGAGGCCAATCCAGGCACGCTTGAGCACGCGCCCTTTCGCGAGTATCTACAGGTAGGCATTAACCGCTTGTCTATTGGCGTGCAAAGCTTTAGTGCTGATAAGCTCAAAACCCTTGGGCGTATTCATGACCCAAAGCAAGCGCTAACGGCTATTCAGGCGGCGCGTGAAGCGGGTTTTAGTAGAGTCAATGTCGACTTAATGCACGGTCTGCCGCAGCAAAGCCTCGTCGAGGCGCTACACGATATTCAGTTAGCGCATGATACTGGCGCTACCCATATCTCTTGGTATCAGCTGACTATCGAGCCAAACACCGTATTTTATCGCGAACAGCCTATCTTGCCTGATGAGGATAATTTAGCTGACATTGAAGAGGCAGGGCAGGCTTTGCTACAAAGCTTGGGTTATCAAAATTATGAAGTATCGGCTTGGGTAGGCAGGCTGGATAAGCCTTGTCGGCATAATCTCAATTATTGGCAATTTGGCGATTATTTAGCGATTGGCGCCGGCGCTCATGGCAAAGTGAGTATTAACCCGGCTAAACTTGCTAAAAAACACGTAGATTTATTTGACCAATCATCGATCGAGTCCGGTATTTATCGCTTTAGTAAGTCGCGTCTACCTAGAGATTATATTAATTATAAAGATTACGTTGACTACAAAGGCTTAAGAGATAACACTGAGCGCGTTATAGCTCCTAAAATGGTAGGTTGGCAGCCGATTGCTAATGATGAGATGGTCAGTGAGTTTATGCTTAATGCATTAAGGCTACATGACGGGGTTACTTGGCAGTTGTTTGAGACGCGCACTGGTCTAAACTACAGCGCTATTGCCAAGCCGATAGAAAAATTAATTACCCAAAAGCTGCTTGTGGCGAATGCAAAAAAACTACAGACTACTAAGCTTGGTCAGCGCTATCTAAATCAGATATTACGAGAGTTTCTATAACTTAGTACCCCAAAAAAAAATAAGTAGATGCAACTAAAAAAGACTTACCAAATTAATGATAAGTCTTTGAATAAAAATCTAAAAATGCTGTTTAGATTTTTTGCTTTACGTCAGTAGCGGTGTTGCTAACAGCATCACCAGCACTTGAGACGTCTTGGCCAAGACCTTTAAAAGTGTTGCAACCAGTCAATACAAACATAGCAGTCAAAGATGCGATTACTAATTTTTTCATAATTATTTCCTCAAAATGGATGGGTTATTTAAAATAATTTAAATGGCTTTAGGCGTTAAAATCATATTAATGTTAATCAAGATAAATAATAACAAAAGGCTAAAACCACCTATCAACATCAGGAAAAACAATAATTAACTTAGCTACAAGTTATCGATATTGCCTTGCTATCCGATAAAGCCATCATAGTAAAAGTTAAAATCTATGCAAAGTATCAAAGTGTAATTATTAGCCATAAACTGTAACTTTTGATTACCAACGAGTTAAATGGCTTTACCTTATTGAGAGCTAATAAAAAGCTATTTCAGCGCTAATTACCCTCCATTAATATTTAAGTAAACTACAAAACTACCTTTTTATGGACCTTCTATGACTATTCATATCGTACTCGTAGCTCCCAAAATGCCCAGCAACACAGGTAACATTATTCGTCTTTGTGCCAATAGTGGCGCGCAACTACATTTAGTCAGACCCTTAGGCTTTGAGCTAGATGACAAAAAACTGCGCCGAGCGGGTTTGGATTACCATGAATATGCGCATTTGCAAGTGCATGAAGACTGGGCGGCCGCTAAACAAGCGTTAAGCGTGGCTGACTGTCACATTATTACTGCTTTGACCACTAAGCTTAGCCGTCCCTTATACGATTATGATTTTGCTAAGCTGCCAAAACAGAAGGTTTTACCGAATGCCGCCTTGGTGTTTGGCTCAGAAACCTCAGGTTTAGCCGATAACATCCGCGCGGATATTGGCGCTGATAATTGGCTGAGATTACCGATGCTACCGGACTCGCGCAGCCTAAACCTAGCCAATAGTGTAGCGATATGTCTATATGAGGTATGGCGTCAGCAAGGCTTTTATGGTGATACAGGTCAAAGTATCGGTTATGATACTTTGAGTGTGTATAATCCAAAAGAATAATGGCGGCAGTTTAAAACGCGGTCTAAAGCTGTGCTTAACTAATCTTTATAAGCAATTAGGCGGCTTTGGTAAGCCTGCTAGCCGATTGACATGGCGCGCGACTAAACCGGTATTAAAGAGCTGCTGCAGTTTTTGATTACTTATATCTTGTTCAGGCAAAGTTTTTTGTAGCCATTTAATCAGCGGGCGGGTAGCTGGCGCATGATTGAATTTGTCAAAGAATTCTCGTACTTGCAGCAATACTTGTAAATGCTCATCAGTTAATTCGACTGCCAAAGTATCTGCTAGCTGCTGAGCAATAACCGGTGTCCAAAGACGGTGATCGCAAAGATGACCGTCTTGATCTAAAGTGAGAGTCGCCAAAGTAACAAAATCATCATTATTCATAAGCTAATCGTCACTACCTTATCAAATTGGCTGTCTTGTGTGAGCTTGACCCACTCAACGTCGTTCATGACTTTATCAATTTTGGTCTCAAGCTTGAGTTTTGCGGTAGTAGTCTCGCCAAGCTGTGAGATATCATCTGCTAAAGCATAAATAGCGCTTATCCCTACTATCTCTTTCTCATTTAAATAAGCTTTTAGCCAATCGATAAAAGCCACTGTGCTGCCTAATAACAATAGACTGTCTCCTCTACGCCAAGTGAGAGCAAGCTGATCGGTACTGCGTCGCAGGTTATCCATAGTGCTATGCAATTGATATAAAGTGGCCATAAAATTATCCGTAGAGCTTTAAAATAGTTTATTAGAGTAATCAATTTTTATAATAAAAGGGACTAAATAAAAGGTGTCAAATAAAAAGTATTAGATAAAAAAGCACCTTTAAAAGCACCTTGAAATTATATTAAAAAGTCAGTATTTGCTCAAAATAATTGGCGTCAATAACCTCAGGAACTAGCGTTAATTGAGTAGCCAAATCATTAGGTAACATACCTGTGAGCCAGCCGCTAAAGACATCATCTGGCAGCCAAGCGGCAGGCATATCATATAGCTCTAACGATTGAATCATGCCATGCAAACGTGATTTGGGCTGCATCAATAAGCCAAACACTGGCGCATCCAGATACAGCTGCACTTCATGACCAAAAGTTGCCAACGTCAAAGCTAAGGCGCAGCCTTCATAGCTTGCCATCTCAGTCGGAGTGCGCAGTTGAATCAACAGTTTCATGATAAATCCTTAAAATGAGATTAGGCGACTATGGGTTTGTAGCATCATAGCCAGCTCACTTAGTCCTACTAATTCAAAGCCACTGGCCAAGTTATCACCGCTTAACTGATGACGAGCACTGTTATCACTATCACTGACGCCGCGGCTAAGTGCGGTGCTGACGCATACCGGTAAAGTGACATTATGCTCAGCAGCTAGCGTTTGCCAGGCTTGGGTTAAGTCAAGCTGATCGGCTGATTGCCAGCGCAAGCGATTTGCCAAAGGCGCGGCATCTGCATAAAAGAACAGCTGCAAGTTTGGCTGATGACTATTATCAGCCTTAGTCTTATCAGCTTCATCATTGAGTAAAGCTTGCGCGTAACGCAGGGCCAAGTGAGCTAGCGGATGGCTAGGATCTTTAGTGATTAGCAAGGTAGTATTGGTAGTCATAAGTTAAGTATCACAAAGTTATGCAAGTTATAAAAGCGGCGTTATAAAAGTAAGATTGGCTTTGTTTCTAAGATTCTAAATAATGTCTTATTTACCGACTATATTATCATCGTTTTTTTTATAAGCAGAAAAAGTATCAATAATATGGTTATGACAGTTTCGCTGAGGTTTTCAAGCTTTATTGAAGTATGCGTTATGCTAACATAAAGCCAATCTATGCCAAGGGGTTTTTACTATGTTATCTGCGTTATCTGCCGTATCATCGGCAACGCCCAATACTACTGGCTATCAGCCTAGCGCTGAGCAGCTACAAGCTTTGCAAATGGCTAGTGAGTTTGCCTATCAGATATGGCAGAGTCGGACAATATCGTGTCAGACTTTTTTGCGTAGTTATCCTTTGGATCAAACGTTGACGCGTCAACAAATCGACGATCTTATTCAAGATTATACGCTAGATGATAATTATCAAACTGCCGATGAGCCCAACGTTATGAGCGGCCTGCGCGCTTTGCGTAATTTACTAATGATGCGCTGGATTTGGCAAGATGCTCTTAGTGCTATTACGCTTGAGCAGCTAACTGATGAGCTGTCTGAGTTTGCCGACGGCTGCATCTTATTCGCTAAAGAGTATACTTATGAGCAGCTGATTGTTAAGTATGGCAAACCTACTTTCATGGATGAAAAAGGCGCGCTGCAAGTAGATGATATGGCGATTATGGCGATGGGAAAATTAGGCGCCCATGAGCTTAATTTATCTAGCGATATTGATTTAGTGTTTATTCATCAAGCTCGTGGTATGACCGATGGCGATAAGGCTAAAGGCACGCGTAGTATCGATAACAAGCGCTTTATGACGCGCCTTGGTCAAGGCATTATCAGGCTATTGGATAATAATACTGCCGATGGTTTTGTGTTTCGAGTCGATATGCGCTTGCGTCCTTGGGGCGATGGTAGCGATTTGGCTATTCATCTCTCAGCGCTGCAAAAGTATTTTGCCAATCATGGCCGTGCTTGGGAGCGATTTGCTTGGCTCAAAGCAAGGGTAGTAGGGCAAGTAGAGCTCCGTTTTTATAATCAGCTACAAGCGTTAGTTAAGCCCTTTGTGTTTCGCTATTATGTGGATTATAGCGCCTTTGCTGCGCTTAGAGAGATGAAGTCTTTGATCCAAAACCAAGTGGCTCAGCGCGAGGATTTAGATAATATTAAGCTTGGCGCCGGCGGTATTCGTGATATCGAGTTTATTGTACAAGCCTTTCAGCTTATCTATGGCGGCCGTCATCCCCAGCTGCAAGTCAAATCTTGCTTGCAGGCTATGCAAGCATTATGCGAGCTTGAATATCTAGATCCGGCTACTTATCAGCAACTACAAGCCGCTTACCGGTTTTTACGTCGGCTTGAGCATGGCATTCAAGCCATTAATGATCAGCAAACTCAGCGATTACCTCAGGATAACTACTGGCGACACAACTTAGCAATTACTCTAGGCTTTGAGGATTGGGCAGGGTTATTAGCAAAGCTAAATGCGCACCGCGATAACGTCAATGTACCCTTTGAGCGCATGGTCACTGAACGGCAAATGCCTACCAAAGATGATACGCTACCTGAGCCTGATAATCTTGATGAACAACTAGCGAAGCTTAATACCATATTGAGCGAGGACAATCGTGCTCATCTACAAGCTTTTTGGGAGTCTAAAATGATTGCCAATCTCAGTGCTGAGGCACGCGAGCGTTTAGATGATGCCTATCCGGTCATCGTTCATGCGCTACTTGCTCACCAAGAGCAGCTGCAACTAGCCAATACCGCTTTGCCGCGTCTGATTAATCTGCTAGAGGCGATTTGCCGCCGCTCCATCTATTTGGTGATGATCGCTGAAAACCCTAACGCCACCGTTGAGCTGATTCCTATGCTCTCCGCGAGCCCATGGATTGCTAATGAGCTGGCGCGTTATCCGGTACTGCTCGATACTTTTTTGCAGCAGCGCTATCGTCATCTGCCGGACAAGCTTGAGCTACGAGATATCCTGCGTCAGCGCTTGCTCCGCGTTGAGCCAAGCGATGAAGAAGAACTACTAAGCGTACTTAGATTGTTCAAAAAAAATCAAGTATTAGCGGTAGCTGCTAGTGATGTGTTGGCAGAGCGGCCAATTATGAAAGTCTCAGACTCGCTAACTTATATTGCCGCTGTAGTGTTAGAGGCGGCACTTGAGCGCGCTTTTGCAGAATTGGTCAAACGTTACGGTTATCCTATCGGCAAAGATGGTGATCCGGTGACAGAAGCGGACTGCGGGTTTGCTATTATCGGCTACGGTAAGCTTGGTGGTCTTGAGCTGTCTTATTCCTCCGATCTAGATCTAGTGTTTTTGCATCAGATCAAAGAGCAGGGTATGACCACGGGCAGCAAGTCAGTGAGTGGTATGAAGTTTGCCGCGCGCTTGGCACAAAAGCTGATGACTTATCTTAATACCCAAACTCGTGATGGCCGCGCCTATGAGATTGATATGCGCCTGCGCCCCTCTGGCAATGCGGGCATGATGATCGTCTCTTGCCATGCGTTTGAGACTTATCAGCGTGATAAAGCTTGGGCTTGGGAGCACCAAGCGCTAGTTCGGGCTAGAGCGATTTGCGGCGATAGGCGCGTAACCGCAAGATTTGTAGATATTCGCCGCGAAGTATTGTCGCTACCCCGTACCCTTGATGAGGTGCGCTTGGAGGTGACCCGTATGCGCTTAAAGATGCAGCGGCATTTGGGCAGTAGTCGCACCGCGCAGCGCGAGGGCAAGTTTGATCTAAAACAAGACGCCGGCGGCATTGTCGATATTGAATTCTTAGCACAGTTTGCCGTCTTAGCTTACGCGCACGATTATCCAAGCCTTACCAAATGGAGCGATAATGTACGCATCTTTGAGGAGATGGCCAAGCTTGGTATTTGGGAAGAAAAAGTCTGCCAAGACTTGACCGATGCGTATCTGCGCATACGTGCGGCGACTCATCAGCTTGCATTAGCTGAACAATCTGTCTTAGTAGATGAAACGCTATGGATTGAGACCCGTACGCTGGTACAAAATCAATGGCAGCATTTGATGGGCGTAGTCGATATCGATGAAGGATAAATAAAAGCTAGATGATATTTATATAAAGACTTGGCTATACTCATGAATAAAAGCTATCAGTAAGGAAAATAAAATAATTTATTTGCGGCGGCTGCCAGTGCTATAATCAGCTCAATTTGAACGATTAAATTTAGAATTTACTTGTTAACTCACTACCCAACTCAATAAAAAGTTAGACAATAGCTAACCTAAGGACAATTGCATGAATATGGCTACACAAGACGGCAAGCTTTGGATGAACGGCACCATAATTAACCAGCCTGATGCCAAAATCCATGTTTTAACTCACAGTTTGCACTATGGCATAGCGGTGTTCGAAGGAGTTCGAGCTTATCAAGCCGATGATAAGCGTACCGCTGTTTTTCGTCTAAAAGAGCACACTGAGCGTCTGTTAGGATCAGCAAAAATATTCCAATTAGAAGTCCCGTTCGATCAGGCCACACTTGAGCAAGCGCATAAAGATGTGGTCAAACAAAACAATTTAGCTGAGGCTTATATTCGTCCGCTGATATGGGTAGGCGCTGAAAAACTAGGACTCTCGGCACATACCAATAGCGTTAATGCTATGGTTGCCGCTTGGCACTGGGGTGCTTATCTGGGCGAGGAGGGCATCCAAAACGGTATCCGCGTTAAGACCTCCTCTTACACTCATCATTTGCCGAACGTCACTATGTGTAAGGCCAAAGCCTCAAGCAACTATCCAGTCTCTATCATGGCCAATCGTGAAGTGACGCGTAACGGCTACGATGAAGCGATTATGATGGACTCACAAGGCTACGTTTGCCAAGGCTCAGGCGAGAACTTATTTTTAGTCAAAAACGGCGAGCTGCACACACCAGATCTAGCGGGCGGCGCGCTTGACGGTATTACCCGTCGTACTATTATTCAGTTCGCAGCCGATCTTGGCATCAAAGTCACTGAGCGCCGTATCACTCGTGATGAGTTCTACCTTGCTGATGAGATCTTTATGACAGGGACTGCTGCTGAGGTCACGCCGATCCGTGAGTATGATGATCGCGTCATTGGTAATGGCGGGCGCGGTGAGATCACTGAAAAGCTGCAAACTTTATACTTTGATGTCGTGCACGGGCGCAATGAGCAGTATATGGATTGGTTAAGTTTTATTGATTAATTTTTGTCAAACAAAGTCCATACCTGTTATCATATTTAAGAAATACAGAAGCTAAGACCTTTATAGGTTCTTAGCTTTTTATTAGGCAAGAGTATATTTATATGAGAATACTAGTTACCGGTGGCGCAGGATTTATTGGTTCTGCCTTAATACGGCATATTATAAAGAACACTACTGATAATGTTTTAAATATCGATAAGCTTACTTATGCGGGTAACTTAGAGTCGCTTAGCGAGGTTTCTGAAAGTTCTAGATATAGCTTTCGACAGATTGACATCTGCGATAAGCAGGCTCTAGAGCAGTCTTTTGCAGACTTCAATCCCAATATCGTCATGCATCTAGCAGCAGAATCGCATGTAGACCGATCCATTGATGGACCGGCTGAGTTCATTAGTACCAATATTGTTGGGACTTATAACCTGTTAGAAGTGGCTCGTCACTATTGGCAAGATTTAAATGATAAAGACAAAGGGAAATTCAAGTTTCACCATATCTCTACAGACGAAGTTTATGGTGATCTAGAGAATACAACAGATCTGTTTACTGAATCTACTGCTTATGCGCCAAGTTCTCCTTACTCAGCGTCTAAAGCTAGCTCTGACCATCTAGTAAGGGCGTGGCATCGTACTTATGGTTTACCAATAGTTATTACCAATTGCTCAAATAACTATGGTCCTTATCATTTTCCAGAAAAGCTTATTCCTTTAGTAATTCTCAATGCTTTGGAGGGTAAACCGTTACCTATTTATGGTAAAGGGGATCAAATACGAGACTGGCTATTTGTAGAAGACCATGCAAGAGCGCTGTACAAAGTAGTGACAGTAGGTAAAATAGGCGAAACTTACAATATCGGTGGTCACAATGAAAAACAAAATATCGAAGTGGTAAAGACTATTTGTCAGATATTAGATGAACTAAAGCCACAAGCTAATAACAAACTCTACGACTCATTAATTACTTATGTAAAAGATCGTCCAGGTCATGACATGCGTTATGCTATAGACGCTAGTAAAATAAAAAATGAGTTAGGTTGGGTTCCAAAAGAGACATTTGAGAGTGGTATTCGTAAAACAGTTGAGTGGTATTTGTATAATTTAGAATGGTGCCGCCGAGTTCAAGATGGCAGCTATCAACGCGAAAGATTAGGAGTAGGACAATAAATGAATACCAAAGGCATTATATTAGCAGGTGGTTCTGGCACTCGGCTCTATCCTATCACTAAAGGCGTCTCCAAGCAGCTATTACCTATCTATGATAAACCAATGATTTATTATCCTTTATCAGTGCTAATGCTGGCAGGTATTCGTGAAGTGCTTATCATTAGTACGCCTGATGATATCGATGGTTTTAAACGTTTATTAGGTGATGGTAAAGAAGTTGGTATTAATATTAGTTATGCCGTCCAGCCTAGTCCTGATGGTCTTGCTCAAGCTTTTATTATCGGTGAAGACTTTATTGGTGATAGTAATGTTTGCCTGGTACTCGGTGATAATATATTCTATGGTCAAGGATTTACCCCACTATTGCAACAAGCAGCTACTAGACAAAAGGGCGCTACCGTTTTTGGTTATCAAGTGAAAGATCCAGAGCGTTTTGGAGTAGTAGCATTTGATGAGAATAAACGTGCCATCTCTATAGAAGAAAAGCCCAATAAGCCCAAGTCTAATTACGCCGTCACTGGGCTTTATTTCTATGATAACGATGTGATTGAGATTGCTAAGCAAGTAAAACCTTCTGAGCGAGGTGAGCTTGAGATTACGACTGTCAATCAGCTGTATATGGAGCGTGGTGATCTAAGCGTAGAGTTATTAGGTCGTGGCTTTGCTTGGCTTGACACAGGTACTCATGAAAGCTTGCTTGAAGCTGGTATGTTTGTGGAAACCATAGAGAAGCGCCAAGGTTATAAAATAGCTTGTTTAGAGGAGATTGCCTACAACAACGGCTGGCTGACAAAGCAGCAGCTGTTAGAGATTGGCAATTCCATGAGTAAGAATGTTTATGGTCAGTATTTAATGTCATTAGCAGAAGATGAATTATGAGTTTAATTAGTTGGGTAAGCTTCCCTCCGCTAGGTGATGATCGTGGCTCATTAGTAGCTCTAGAAGCAGAAAAGACAGTCCCTTTTGCCATTAAGCGAGTGTACTATATTTTCGGTACGCAGCAAGGGGTTGCTCGTGGTTTTCATGCGCACCGCAACCTAAAGCAAGTTGCGATTTGCGTCACTGGTAGTTGCCGAATGGTCTTGGATAATGGTCATCAACGTGAAGAAGCTTGGCTAGATTCGCCAACTAAAGGTTTGTTGATTAATGATCTAGTTTGGCGAGAGATGCAGGATTTTAGTGAAGATTGCGTCCTTCTAGTGCTAGCTAGCGAGCATTATGATGAAACTGACTATATTCGCGATTATGATGAGTTTTTAAAGGCGATTAGGTAATGAAGAAAATTTTATTAGCGGGTGCAGGCGGTGCACCGACAGAAGGAGTCGTTCATTCTTTACGCAAAAATCCAGATAATTATATTATTGGTATGGGCTCTGAACCAACTGACCTCATATTGTCGCAAGCTCATAAAAAGTATTATATCCCTTATGCTAATACTCTTGAATATAAAGATAAGTTGCTTGATATCATAGACAAAGAAAATCCTGATCTTATTCACTTTCAAAATGACTTAGAGATATATCATTCTTCTTTAATTAGAAAGGATATAGAAGCAACAGGTACAAAAGTGTTTATGCCAGAGCATTCTGTAATTGATACTTGCGTACACAAGTATAAGTCGTATCAAGCTTTTAAAGCTGCAGACGTGGTAGTGCCCAAAAACATAGAAATTAACACAGAAAACGATCTAAAAAGAGCATTTAAAGAGCTGGCTGATTCAACTGGCAAAATTTGGTTGAGAGACAGTGGTATTGGTGGCGGTGGTAAGGGAGCCTTACCAACCAGTGATTATTCTTTAGCTAAGTCGTGGATTGACCACTATCAAGGTTGGGGTGAATTCGTTGCGGCAGAAATGCTAACACCAGATACTGTCACTTGGCTCTCTATATGGCATCATGGCGAATTGATAGTAGCTCAAACGAGAGCTAGACAGGGTTGGACACATGGTAATAGATCTATATCTGGTGTGACGGGTGTAACTAAGGTAGGCGTGACAATAACGGATGATCAAGTTACCAAAGTTGCTATAGACTCTGTTAAGGCGGTAAGCGATAAACCGCATGGAATATTCGGTGTGGATATGGCCTATGACAAAAATGGAGTTCCTAATCCAACAGAGATAAATATATCAAGGTTTTTTACTACAGTCAGGTTCTTTACTGAAGCAGGTTTAAATATGCCAGAAATCTTTAAACAGTTAGCATTAGGTGAACAGCTTAGTATTAATAAAAACTTAGTGAACCCATTAGAAAATGGTCTAATGTGGGTAAGAGGCATGGATACTGAACCACGTTTAATAGTAAATTCAGATATAAAACAAGAGATTATTTTCTAATGAAAATACTATTGACAGGTGCGTCGGGATTTGTAGGAAGTCATTTACTTTCTTCTTTGATAAGAAAGTTTGGTAATGATTCTATTGTTGCACTAACCTCTAAGAAAATCGCTAATGTTGAATGCTTAATTTATAACTCTATTGATAATTTTAGCTTAGATAAAGCTTCCTTCGATAATATTACTCATATTATCCATGCAGGGGCATTTACACCAAAAAATAATCATCAAGCAAATGATATAGACTTAGCTTTCAGTAATATTCAGTACATAAAAGAACTGCTTTCTTATTCCTTTTTAAGTTTAGTTAGATTTGTAAATATTAGCACTTTAGATGTATATTCTGTAACTGGTACTAAGCTTTCAGAAAGTTCTAACGTAGATCCTATAAGTCTTTATGGTTCATCTAAACTCTACTGTGAAAAAATGGTAAAAGTTTTTGCTAAGCAGAAAGAGATAAGATACCTGAACTTGCGCATAGGACACGTCTATGGGCCAGGCGAGGAAAAG
Organism: Psychrobacter sp.; assembly: GCA_029267175.1. GTDB lineage: Bacteria > Pseudomonadota > Gammaproteobacteria > Pseudomonadales > Moraxellaceae > Psychrobacter. The sequence continues at coordinate 29,907 of JARIDJ010000069.1, forward strand.
TATAAAAAAGTCATTCCTATTGCCATGAAAAATATTATTGAAAACCAGCCTCTAGAGATATGGGGTGAAGGAAAAGATCTAAGAAGCTTTATATTTATTGAAGATGTCATTGACTCAATTATGAGCTCAGTTGAGTCTGCTGTGAATAATATAGATATTAATGTGGTTTCAGGTCATGCGGTCACTATTCATGAGCTACTAGATAAAATTATTAGCGTGAGTGGTAAAGCTGTAGTGGTGAATAAAATAGAGTCTAACCATAAGAAAAGAGATTTAGTTTTTGATAATAGTCTGTTGTTGAAAGTGCTTTTGGAAAAAGAAACAGATTTAATAGATGGTTTGACTAAGGAGTATGACTATATGAAGGCTAAGTATGAAAATAGTCTTTGATCTCGATGGTACATTGATCTGCTCAAAAGTGAGACTTCACGAACTATTTTGTGCTTTAGTCGGTAATAGAGAACTAAGTTTCGATACTTATTGGGATCTAAAATTCGACCTTAATAGTAATCAGGATATTTTAAAAAATCATTATGATTATTCTGATGAAAAGACTGATTTTTTTGTGCAGAATTGGATGAAAAAAATAGAAGAAGATAGCTATTTAAATTTTGACACTCCAGTTGAAGGTTTACATACTTTTTTACAACAGTTGTCAAAAAAAAATACACTCTATATATGTACAGCTAGGCAGTCTATATCTCAGACAAAAAAGCAACTTGAAAATTTACAAATGTTAGGTTTTTTTAGTGAAGTATTCGTAACAGAGCAAAAGCATTCTAAAGTTGAGCTATTAACCAATAGCAAACTTTCCTTTTGCAATGAAGACTGGTTTGTAGGGGATACGGGGCACGATATAAATACGGGTAAAGAGCTAGGTATGAAAACATGTGCGGTCTTAAATGGATTTATGTCAGAGAGTGTGCTTAAAACTTACTCCCCTGACTTAGTAGTCGATAATATTACCTATTTTGGTAACAGTTAATTCATTACATTATTTGTGGAAAAATAAATGATTCCTTTTTTAGATTTAAAGGCTATTAATGCCCAGTATCGTGATGAGCTTGTAGCAGCTGCTACTCGAGTTATTGTATCAGGATGGTACATCAATGGTGAAGAGATTGCTAAGTTTGAACATAGCTTTGCTGATTATTGTGGAACTAAATTTGCTATTGGGGTTGCTAATGGTTTAGATGCTCTAGTCTTAACGCTTCGAGCTTGGATAGAGCTTGGCAAACTTCAAGAGGGCGATGAAGTTATCGTACCGTCTAATACTTATATTGCCAGTATATTGGCGATTAGTGCTAATAATTTAATTCCTATATTGATTGAACCTGATCTTAATACTTATAATATCGACCCTAAAAATATTGAGTCTGCGATAACTGAGAAAACTAAAGTGATCTTGCCAGTTCATTTATACGGTCAGTTGGCGAATATGCCAGCTATTATGGACATTGCCCAGCGTCATAATCTACTGGTGCTAGAAGATGCCGCACAGGCACATGGTGCTATGTTAGATGCTAAAAAAGCAGGAAACTGGGGTAATGCCGCAGGTTTTAGTTTTTACCCTGGCAAGAATTTAGGAGCGCTAGGAGATGCTGGAGCGATTACGACTAATGATGATGAATTAGCTAATGTATTACGAGCGCTACGTAATTATGGTTCGCACGAAAAGTATGAAAATATCATGCAAGGCGTTAACAGTCGTTTAGATGAGATTCAAGCGGCTATGCTTAGTGTTAAATTGCATCATCTAGATACTGAAATTACTCACCGTCGTAAAGTAGCTCAGGCTTATCTTCAAGGTATCAATAATCCAGAAATTACCATGCCCACTATAAATGAGGATAGCGCTCACGTTTGGCATGTTTTTGTTGTTCGTTGTAAGCAAAGAGATGAACTACAGAGTTACTTAGCTGAAAATGGTGTGCAGACGCTTATTCATTATCCTATTCCCCCACACAAGCAACAAGCCTATAAAGAGTGGAATGATCTAAGCTACCCTATTTCCGAAAATATTCATACAGAGGTGTTAAGTTTACCAATAAGTCCAGTATTAAACTTAAAAAACGTTGAAAAAGTAATAAGACTATGTAATCAATTCAATTTAAAATAATTTTTATTTTAATAAAATTTCATATCAAAATTCTGGGGTAGCTGGTGATAGAAGACTTGGAACTAGTTAGAAAATCTATTTCTAATCGTATGAAGGTAGTAAAATTTAAGCTGCGTCATAGACGAATGAAAAAGCTATCTATTAAAGAGTTGGCTAGCTGTACTTTATTGGAGCAGAACTATGAGGAAGATGTTTCTGTCAGTCCAAAGTATATCAACCAAGATCAATATGAATTGAGTTATCCAGTTGTAGACATCAAGCTTTACCATTTTAAAAATGTATTTTGTAATGTGAATAGTGCTAGTTTCGTTACTCAGGATTTGAATAGTATTTATATAGAAGAGTTTCCCTATATTGATTGTGAGCAAGCCAACTATAAATCAGGGTTTTTAATTAAGCATGATAGTAATTCGGCTTATATCAGAAATATAAAGATAAATAAGGTAAAAAATATTGAAACAGTAATTTTTTTAGGAGGAAATGGTTCTTCTAATTTTTATCACTGGATGATCGAAATAGCTCCAAAGCTATTACTATTGAATAATGATTTACTTAAAGACCTTAATGTAAATAAAATACTGATCAATGAGTGTGTAGTAAAAAACGATAATTATGCTCGAATTTTAGAGCAATGTACCAGTCACTTAATACATGTTGAATTTGTTTACATAAATCAAGAGGATAGTTTTTTCATAAATAACCTATACTTTATTAACACTTTTAATCAAACAGTTTATAATTTCACAAGTATTCAAACTAGTTATCAAACAACAACTATATATAATGCAAATAATCTGGAAAGTTTGAGGTGCCGACTATACGATGGTGTACTAGAAAAAAGAAAAATTTATCATAAGAAATTATTTATTTTGCGTAACGAAAGCGCTGTTAGTAAATATAATAAAAGAACCTACAATCAGGATGAGGTGTTTAAGTTCTTCGAACAAGAAGGGTTTGTAGGTATATACCTCGATAGCTTTACTATAGATGAACAAATAAGTATTTTTAATAATGCTGATTTTATTGTGGGACCTACTGGAGCATCATGGTCAAATCTAATTTTTGCCAAAAGTACAGCTAAAGCTATCAGTTGGTTACCCGAGCAATTAAAATACTTTGATACTTATTCTACCTTAGCTCATTTGAGAGGGGTTGATATGACTTTTCTTAAATATAAAACAGCAGATGAATATATACATGGTCCCTACAACATAAATGTAAATGATATTGCTGATATTTATTATGAAATGATTGCAGAGTAGTTAGTTATAAATATTTTCTTTATTTATTGATATTCTTATTAATTTCATTTAATGCTTTGGTAAAATATATGCAAATTCAAGAACCTCTAGTCTCAGTTGTTATCCCCTGCTATAACCATGAAAGCTTTATTCAAGACTCCATTCAAAGTGTCATTGATCAAACGTACCAAAATATTGAGTTAATTATTATAGATGATGGTTCTAAAGATAGATCTGTTGAAAAGATGCAAGAAATGATTAGTGCCTGTAAAAAAAGGTTTGTCAGGTTTGAGTTTAGATTTAGACCTAATAAAGGACTAAGTACTACGCTTAATGAAGCTATAGAATGGTGCGAAGGCAAATATTTGGCAGCTATAGCATCTGATGATGTTATTTTAAAAGATAAAACTGAAGTTCAAGTAGGTTTTTTAGAAAAGCATTCTGACATTACAGCAGTTTTTGGTGGAGTTAAACTAATTGATGATGAGTATAACGAGCTAGGGATAAAGCTAAAACCAGCTACTACCTATAGCTTTGAAAGTATCATCATGCATAAGTTTGACCTTCCAGCACCTACTCAAATGATAAGACTTGAGTCTATTAGACAAGTAGGGGGCTACGATCCTGATATTATATTAGAAGATTGGTACATGTGGCTTAAACTAGCGCAAAATGGCCAAGTTCATTATATGAATCAAATATTTGCTTTATACAGGCAGCATGATAGTAATGCTTCTAAGAATTTAGAGAAAATGTTGCAGGGTAGGATAGATGTGATTAATAGCTTTAAGGATTCCGAACACTATAGTCAAGCTCTCAAAAAGATAGAGTGGCTCAATGCACGAGCTCGATATAAAGATAGTGAACAAGATAAAAATATTTGGAAGCTTTTTTCAATGAGACCATTTAAAACAGTAGATATGTTAATTAATGACTTTATAAAAAAAGTAAAGAATAAAAAATAATTTTGTTAAAGTTTATAAGGGTTTTTATGGTGAGCTAAGATCATGGGTGACTTAATATATATACTAAATTATCCATTTGACTAAAATTACCTAAATTTTTTAGAAACTGATTTGATCTTTAATTCTTTGCTCCACTTTTTTGACATTACGAGTGTTAATCGTTTTACTCATAGCTCTAAAAGGGATAATAAGCTTCTCACCGATCCCATCTACTAAGACGAATTCAGGATAGCCTTGACGTTGTTCGGTATACATAATGCCGCCAATATTCACTTCACCGAACACTACATGATACTGGCAGCAGTCCTCAAAAAATTGACTTAAGGCCTCTTTTTGTTGAGTGCCGAACATACTGTTAGCGATAAGATGCTCTAAAGTAAGCGGAGAACCAGTAGGGCTAATTATCTTTTCAGTAACCAATCCTAAACCTTTATCAGTCGCGACAAAACCATATACCGTTTCGATAGGAAAAATAAATTTTTTTGCGCTATAGCTATTTTTGCAAAGTTGTAAATATTGTAATAGCTCCCTGCGGAACTGACGATAGATGCCTTGTGAACGCTGTGAGCGCCAACGATTCTGTGTGGCTCTTCCACCATCGGAGGTAGCGTTTTCAGGTCTCATCAGCTTAATAACTTTATCTAAACTATCCGGATGAGAATAGACGAGTTTTTGAGTACCTTGACCTAATAACTCTAAATCTTCAGTTATAAGTATGCTCATATTACCTCTGTTAGCCCGTAGTTATATTCTTTAATTATCTCTTATTCAAAGGGAATTTGCTTTGCGAATAGAGATTCTTTTGTTTGTGATATCATCCTACTGGCTTCCCTACGTATTTTTGCCAAACCACTTTTTTTACCTGAGCGCATACGACTGCTACGGTCCTCTTTCAATGAGCTAGGAAAAGTTAGTGTTTCTTTATCAGCGTTGATAATAATGTCTTGGATACAAAGCGCAGGAATCATTTGATAGACAGGTTCAGAATTTTGAGCGATAAAGTTTTTGAAAATGATTTCATCAATAGGTAGTAATGGTTTATTCAAGGTATAGTCTAACAACAGTTTGACGCCTTGTAGAGATAGAATATAACCGCCTGTTCCTAGATGTTTTCCTTTGAGTTGAATGATGTGACGTTTGCTTGATAAAATCTCTTGGCTTTTAGGAGCCAAAAAAACTTTATTATAGACCGTTTCAATCTTTATAATATTCCATTCAGGTTTTATCCATTCAGAGCTATTAAGTAGGTATTTAGCGTCTTGGCCTAAATAAACATCGTCCTCTAATATGGTCACATAAGGTATGTTTTCGTCAACCATTATCTGCCATATAGCAACATGACTCATCATACAAGCGAGCTCTATAGAAGATAAACCACTTGAATCAAAATTATATGGCAAGCCTTTGATGTAAGACGAGACAGTCTCAGGCGTCAAAGCATCAAAAAACTCAAAAGCCACATTGTGTTTACCAAACTCTTTTTTAATGTGCTCTCTACGCTCGGTCGCAGATGTTAGGCTAATAACTATATTTTTTATCATAATTGCACTACTTATTAAAGTATAAGTTTTTGATGGCGGCAGCTTTATCTTGCAACATTCTTTTTTGTTTTTTGGCTTTGTAAGTGAAATCCCTGTTTTCTTTATCTTTACGCTTGATGTTTTGTGCCGCCTCTGTGCCTAATATGTCACTGTCTAAGCCTAACGGTTTGACCAAAGGCGGCCAGATGCCCAAACCTTTACCGTTACCACTTAGCCATCTTTGAAAAAAGATATCGACTGGCATAGTAATGGGTTTAGCCTGTTCCACGAAATCTTTGGCACCTTGACGCGACCATATTAAGCCCAATCCGCGAATAGGAAAATAATAGGCATGCCACAAACTGTGATCATTAAAAGTGATGATGTCTTTGGCCAGCTTTTTTTTCTTAGCGGCGATATTAATGAGATACCAGTCTAAGTTTTGCTTATTAGCCAAAAAATCTAAAGTATCTTCCATAATAGCTTTAAAATCGGCAGATATTTTCATATCGTCTTCTAATACCACCAAAAAATCCGCATCTGTCTGTAGAAACTTTTGGGCGCATTTATAATGGCTCAAGTAACAACCAATCTCAGAGCTTAGTAAGCTACGGCCTAAGTTTTTTCTGGTTTGCTGATCGTCGTAATCCTCAAAGCTAGATAACGCTTTTCCTCGACCATCATAGGCTGAGACTCTCTCAAACTCCCAATTGATTTGCTGCAGCTGATGGGTAGCACTCTGCAAACGCTGATGACTGCCATCTAAATTGATTAAGTAAGTTATCGTTTTCATAGTTTATATCTTTTAATAACATCAAGGTGATTTAACAATAGTCGTTTAAACCAGACAGCTAAAGAGCTTTTTGAATTTTGTAAGTATTAGCTATTCTCTAACATTGACTAAAGAGGGCGGCAGATGAGATGAGAGCTTCTCAGTCATGGCGCTTTGTACTTGCTTAAAGCTAGTAGCATCAAGCTGATCCATGCTTTGTATACAGCCATATTTCATTGAGGTATTATCTAGATTTTTAATAAAATCGCTAACGCTTTTCTCATTTTTTAGGTAGTTTAGATTGAGGTTAGGCTTTAAGACGGCTTCACCCTTTTTTATTTTTAAATGATTCATCAACGATACTGGATCAAATTGTGAGATGTCTCTAAACCGGTGTTTGATTTGATTGTTTAGATAATCGGGATGAGCTAAAAGATAACTTTTTATAACCTTTTTATCTATGATATGAGGATAGTGATGAATCTCAAAAAACTTACTAGACTTATAGACTTCAGCGCCTAACATCTGAGAAACGACATATTTAGGTTGCAAAGTGGTATTAAACGCTTTACTCATAAGCTGTCGGTAGTGTAGCTTAGCTTTTAGGGGTGCACTTTTTCGCCAGTGACCACGAATGATAATATTGTTTTGATCCAAAAAGTCACTCATACTGGCAGGCTGGTTAAAGAAAAAATCATCGTCTAGGGTAATAAAATACTCTGAAAGGCCGGATATATTCCACAGCATCGTCTCAATAGTCAGGCTATTAAAGGTCGGCAAAAATGGCTCATATCCTGTAAATATCTCTTGATGATCGACAATACGGATTTTATCTGCGCTACACATACCTTGATTGACAAATTCGTCAATGAATTTAGGTTTTTGTTGATCGGTTACGATATAGATATGCCGACAAAAAGGCACGTATTTAAGTATAGAGGCCACATTATAATATATCTCGTCGTTGCTAGCGAAGCGAGTAGCGCTAATAGCGCCTGAAGCAACGTCTTCTTGCGCTAGATAAGGCGCTCTTTTTTGTTTGAGTAGTGGATCATCACCATCGACCCAAGTGATCACTAAGTCTATATTTTCTTTGTTAGGGTCATGCATAAATTTGCCTATAATTTTTGGTTGACTACTTATAGATGACGTCTTTACTGCCAATACTGCTCAAGCCAAGGAGTGGGCTTGACATGCCGATACCATTTGCCGCCGCCACCAGAAATAGCTTCTGGCGGATTGATCTCACCATGGAAGATAACGATTTTTGCGCCATCGGGCAGTTTTGGTGCTAGCATAAAATTAAAGGGCGGCTTTGCCATACATTGATATTTAAAGCTGACGCACCACGATTTGTCCCAGTACTCTAAGTGATGATGCTCGCGCAGATAGTTGGATAAATAGGCTTGCTCATGCCGTACCTGGGTGCGAATAGTCTCAAAGTTGCGCTCAAAGTTCGCAAGCAAATCAGGATAAGTATTTTGACCGACTTTAAAGCGATAAACTGAGCTGTTACCAATCATCCGCCAAGGTTTTTTCCAGTCACGAATGATCACTACGCTGTCTGGATGCTCAGCCTCATAAGTGAAAAAGCCATCTATATTATCAACAATAACGATATCGATATCCAAAAATAAAGCTGTGCCTTTGAGATCGTAGAGCTCAGGCTTGAAAGTGGTGAGTTTTTTCCAACCACGCTCAGGCCCAGCCGGCAAGTCCATCTTAGGGATAGGGTAGCACTGCACCGCAGCATTTATACCTTCACTATCGTCAGTCAAGCAGACCATCTGAAAATCTAGGGTTAGATGCCGTGTGACCATATTGTAGAGACGATTGACGTACTCGCTACCGTACTTTTTGCCCCATTTCATACAGATAATATAGCGCTGCTCAGTGGTAGAGGTGTTCAGCTGCGTATTAGAAGTATTATTGCTAGTATCGGTGGTCATAAGTTACTCTTATTAATAGGATAAAACAACTCGCTGGTTAGTAACTATTTAGCCTGTCAGATAAGTGGTCTTATAGCAGAGACTGTCTCATTAAAACCAGCTTGTAGGGCCACGTTTAAGAATTAGTATCACACAGTCTGCTAATAAAGTCTTGCAAGTCAGAGTCACTGGCGCGATAAGGATTGCCTATGACAGGTAAGTGCTTAAAGCGGCGATAACCCCACATATAATGATTAAAGTGCGGCTCTATCATCATTTGCATCGCTTTGTTTAAAGCAGCAGCAGCGATGGAGGTATCCCGGTTATACAGCGCGGGGTCATCAAGCTTATAGCAATAAATATCAAAGCCTTTATTATCCTCACGGCGAATACAAGACACCCCAACCAGAGCACATTTTGTTTTGTTAGCTAGCTTAGAGGCTAAGGTGCTGGTCAAAGTCTCAACGCCAAAGAAGGGCACGACTACCCCGCCTGAAGGATCGGGAACATGATCGGGCAATACAATGCTAAAGCCGCCTTGCTTTAGTGTCTTAAATACTGCTTTGACACCGCTACCATCGGTAGGTACTAAAGTGGCGTTAAGGCGCTGACGTCCTTGAAGTACAAACTCATCAATTCGTTTACCTTTGACGGGCTTATACATGATGGTAGGCGCGCCGAATTGATTGAGCCAGGCGTTCATCATCTCCCATGTTCCTAAATGTGGCACGATAGCAAGCATGCCATTAGGATTGGCTAAGCCTTCTAACAGGATCTGTTTATTGTGAACGTCACGTATCTGTTTAATGCTCCATTCAGGCGGCATTGCCCAGCTTTTTATGGACTCAACACTACTCAGACTTTGATTTCGTATAATTTGGTTTATGAGTTGTTGTTTGTGATTTTTGCTTATGTTTGGTTCAATCAGACGCATGTTAATACGAATGGTACGCTTGATACTCAAGTTAGGTAGCCACATCATAATCCGCGCAACAAAACGTGCCAGCATCTGTAGCACAGACAGTGGCACGTATTTGAAAACCTGATAGGGATTCATTATGAATCACCGCACATAAAATAAGTCATCATCACATGAATTATTGAGTGGGTTTATTGGTATCAGCTTGAGCTTTTTCGCGTAGGTGAATACCTAAATCACGCAACTGTTTAGAGTCAACTGGCGCAGGCGCTTGCGTTAACGGATCTTCAGCGGTTTTGGTTTTGGGGAAAGCGATGACGTCACGGATAGAGCTTGCACCCACCATCAGCATAATCAGGCGATCCAAACCGAAGGCGAGACCACCATGCGGCGGCGCACCGAATTTTAGCGCGTCAAGCAAGAAGCTAAACTTGTCCTCAGCTTCTTGCTCATCGATACCTAATGCTTCAAAGACTGCTTGCTGCATCTCTAAAGTATTGATACGCAGGCTACCACCGCCGATCTCAGTGCCGTTTAGTACCATATCATAAGCGATAGACAGAGCATTGGCCGGATTGGTCTTTAGCTCATCGACCGAGCCTTTTGGCTTAGTGAATGGATGGTGCATAGAGGTCCACTTGCCATCGTCAGTCTCTTCAAACATCGGGAAGTCAGTGACCCAAAGCGGCGCCCACTGGCAAGTCGCCATGTCCATATCTAGGCCAATTTTTTGACGTAACGCGCCCATCGCATCGTTGACGACACTGGCTTTGTCCGCGCCAAAGAAGATAATATCGCCATCTTTTGCTTCAGTGCGCTCGATTAGGCTAGCTAGCACCTCATCGCTCATGTTTTTGATGATAGGCGACTGTAAGCCTGATTCTTTATCCACGCCATTATTAATGTTGCTTGCGTCATTGACTTTGATGTAAGCCAAACCGCGCGCGCCATAAATACCGACAAACTTAGTATATTCATCGATTTGCTTACGGCTAAGCGAGCTACCATTAGGGATACGTAGCGCGGCGACGCGGCCTTTTGGGTCGTTAGCAGGACCGGCAAATACTTTGAAGTCGACGTCTTTCATTAAGTCGGCAACGTCTTGTAGCTTTAATGGAATACGTAGATCAGGCTTGTCAGAAGCGTAATCACGCATAGCCTCTTCGTAAGTCATTCGCGGGAAGTCAGCCAACTCAATATCCATCATGGTTTTGAACAGATGCTTGATTAGACCTTCGTTGATAGTCATGATCTCTTCTTCGTTTAAAAAAGAAGTCTCGATATCGACTTGAGTAAATTCCGGCTGGCGATCGGCACGCAAGTCTTCATCACGAAAGCATTTAGCGATTTGATAATAGCGATCAAAGCCTGACACCATAAGTAGCTGCTTAAATAGCTGCGGCGACTGCGGTAGCGCAAAGAAGTTGCCCGGACGGGTACGTGAAGGCACTAGATAATCACGCGCACCTTCTGGCGTGGCACGAGTCAAGATAGGCGTTTCGACATCCAAAAAACCATGGTCATCAAGATAACGACGAATAGCGGAAGTCGCTTTGGCACGGAACACCATGCGCTCTTGCATCTCTGGACGACGCATATCGAGATAACGATACTTAAGGCGCAGATCCTCTGAGACGGTCATGTTTTCGTCATTGAGCGGGAAAGGCGGGGTTTCAGACTTGGCCAATACTTCAATCTGTTTACCTAATAGCTCGACTTGACCACTAGTCATGTTTTTATTTTCGGTGCCCTCATAACGACGACGCACACGGCCGGTGATTTTGAGCACATATTCAGGACGCGCCGCATCAGCAGTGGCAAAAGCTTCGGGGGTATCTGGATCAACGACCACCTGCAAAATACCAGCACGATCACGCATATCTAAAAAGATAACACCGCCATGGTCACGGCGACGATGCACCCAACCGACAATAGTAATGGTTTGCTCTAATAGCTTCTCAGTCACAGCACCGCAGTATTCATCACGATAACCGCTGTGTACGGCTTGATCTTTTTGCGTCATAGTGCTCGGTTTCATAGCGTTGTCAGTCATCATACTGTCTGTCATAAGATTAGTTATCCAGTTATCTGCCCAATTCAAAGAATAATACTGCTTTTATCGCAATATTTAATGTCATCAATACAGTCATTCGCAAAAAAAACAGCCATTTGCCGCGATTGAGACTATTAGTCTTCACGTAGGCTGCATAAAATTCGATTCAAACGCATATTATGCCTAAAGTACTTTTGTTATACAACTATGCTTAGTAATAAGCGCTTTGATAAGCCGGCAATTTGAGACAGAGTTTAGAGTACCTAATGCATCTAGTCTTTGATCCTAAAATCTGTACTGATAAATGTATCCGCAACATATAGCTATAATATTTTTATTATAGTCTCGCTATACGCTTGAAAATAAAGCTCAGCGCGCGCATATCAGCTAAACTCTAAAATTAATATCAAATTCTAATTTATCTTTACTCATGCAAAAATCATTGAGTTAACCTCTTTGCATTCAACCCTAAGGAATACCCTTTATGTTATTTCATCCGCCAAAAAATCCTGTCGAGCTCAAAGTTATGCACTTGAATAAAGTTCAAGAGCAGCGCCGTGAAGACTTAATGGAAGCAACACAAGGCAAAGCTGCGCTTAAGCAACTAAAAAAGAGCATGGCAAAAAAAGCTAAGAAAGCACTAAAAGTAAAATCGAAAAACAAGAATAAAGAGAATAATAGCCAGCAAGTGTTTGTTTTAGATTTTGATGGTGATATAAAAGCCAGCGCGGTTAAGCATCTGCGTGAAGAGATTAGCACTATTGTCAGCACTGCTAATAAAGGCGATGAGGTCATCATTCGTTTAGAGTCTGGCGGCGGTATGGTGCACAGCTACGGCCTAGCGGCGGCGCAATTGGTGCGTCTAAAAGAGGCAGGTCTCAAGCTTACGGTTTGTGTCGACAAAATCGCCGCAAGCGGTGGCTATATGATGGCCTGCGTCGCCGATAACATTATCGCCGCGCCCTTTGCGGTGATTGGCTCAATTGGCGTGGTCTCGCAATTACCAAACTTTCATAAACTACTGAAAAAAAATGATGTCGATTACGAGATGTTTACCGCCGGCGACTATAAGCGTACGGTGACCGTATTTGGCGAAAACGATGATGAAGATCGCGCTAAGTATCAAGAAGAGCTTGAACAAACCCATGATTTGTTTAAGCATTTTGTTAATACTTACCGCTCGCAGCTTGATTTGGATAAAGTCGCTAACGGCGAGCACTGGTATGGTGAAGACGCGATCAAGCTAAAGCTAGTCGATAAATTGCAAACCTCGGACAGTTATATCTTAGCGCTAATGGAGGACAATGAAGTCTACGCTTTGCACTCTCGTCAAAAGCCTACGCTTGCCGAAAAACTTGGCTTATCACAAGCGGCTGAAGCAACATTGACTATGGCGGTGGATAAGTTACCAGAGGCGCTAATGCGTTTTGATCTTAATAGTCGTTTAAATATTTTAAAATAAGTGGTTACAGTAGCTTATTAACTTTAGCCTATTGGCTATCAAGAGCTTGCTAATTTGGCAGATTTTTAAACGTAGTCGCTATAAAACTCTTAGTGTATATATTTTGTAAAAGGCGTGTCCTAAACAGTCGCGCCTTTTTTGCTGTTTAATCCTAACAGCTATGTTATAAATAGGGCAGGATCAGAACAGTACACGAACGTACACCGTAAAACCCTATTAGCCCTTGAAAGCTAATAAACAATGATGAGAGGGAAGTCAATTATGTCTAGCGATAATAGCTTAATGTTTAGCGCCACTGAGCACGGTCAAGAGATGCACGCCAAGGTTAAAGAGTTTATAGCCACAAAAATTGAACCGATAGAGACTGAGTTTTGGCAGGAGTGTCATCGCTTAAACCCCGATGGTAATTGGGAGAATTGGCAGTGGCCTGCCGCTTATGACGAGCTGCGTCAGCAAGCGCGCGAGGCTGGACTTTGGAATTTATTTCTTCCTGATGACAAATTAGGTGCAGGCTTATCAGTCACTGACTACGCGCCGATTGCCGAATTGACTGGTCGTAGTATTCTAGCGCCGCATGTCTTTAATTCTAACGCTCCTGATAGCGGCAATATGGAGCTGTTATGGCGTTATGGTTCTGAGGCGCAGCAAGATAAATGGCTCACGCCGCTGCTTGAGGGCAAGACCCGTTCAGTATTTTGTATGACTGAGCCGGATGTCGCTTCAAGCGATGCCACCAATATGCAAGCGACTGCGGTTATCGATGGCGATGAGATCGTTATTAATGGCAGCAAATGGTGGTCATCAGGCCTAGGTGATCCGGCGGTCAATATCTTGATTGTCATGGCTTATACCCCTGATGAGAGCAAAGGTCGTCATCAGCAGCACTCTATGGTGTTAGTTCCTGCCGATACCAAAGGCGTAAAGATTGAGCGGATGCTCAAAGTGTTTGGTGATTATGACGCGCCGCATGGTCACGGTGAAGTCAGTTTTGATGAGGTACGCGTGCCAGTCGATAGCTTCATCGGCGGGCCAGGCATGGGCTTTGAGATTGCGCAGGGCCGTTTAGGGCCGGGGCGTATTCACCACTGTATGCGCTGTATTGGCGCCGCTGAGAAGTCACTTGAGCTGGCGATTCATCGCGGTATGGAGCGGGTCGCTTTTGGTAAGCCAATTTTGCAACTAGGCGGTAATTTAGAGCGTATTGCGGATGCTCGTATCAAGATCGATCAAGCGCGTCTATTAACGCTATACGCAGCGCAAAAGATGGACTCTCAAGGCACCAAAGCGGCATTGACGGAGATCTCAGCGATCAAAGTGGTTGCGCCTACGGTACTACAAGAAGTGGCTGATATGGCCATTCAGATTTATGGCGGTATGGGCGTCTGTCAAGATACCATGTTGCCAGGATTTTATGCACAGGGCCGAGTACTGCGCTTAGCCGATGGTCCAGATGAGGTGCATAAAACTATGATTGCCAAATTAGAGCTAAAGCGCCAAGGTTATAGCCGTTCTAAATCTAACAAGTAGTATTTATGAGTTTGAGTAGGGAGGTTTATTATTCACTATCAAGCAATTGGTAGTGAATTTTTACCTAATAGCCTAAGCATTTATTGTGTAATAAATAACTAAAAACTCATGACTTAAATAATCTTTTGTTCTGCAACTTAGGCTTATAAGCCATTAAACCTCAAGGAATTTAGTATGGAAACTAACACTCGAAATAGTGAAGACAAGATGGATAACGACGCAAATAAACAGACTGTAACTGATGTGTTAGACAAAGGGATATTAGATAAAGGCGGAGAGGTGCGTGAAGGCGAGGAGCTTGACAGCGCTGCCGTCAGCGCTTGGCTCAAAGCGCAAGGCGTTGATGTTAAGGGCGAGCCTATAATGACTCAATTCTCCGGTGGCGCGTCTAACTGGACTTATCGCTTACAGTATGACAATCAAGATCTTATTTTGCGCCGTCCGCCCAAGGGCACTAAAGCGAAGTCCGCTCACGATATGGTGCGCGAATATACGGTGCAAAAAGCACTCAAAGATGCTTATCCGTATGTGCCAAAGATGATTGCGCTTTGTACCGATGAGGCGGTCATTGGCGCAGATTTTTATATTATGGAGCGTATGCAAGGGATTATTCCCCGTGCAAGCTTACCCAAAGCGCTTGATTTTGATGTTAAACAAACGCGCGCGTTATGCACTAATGTCATCGATGCTCTCATTGAGCTGCATCAAGTCGATTATACTCAGTATCCGGATTTGGTGGCGCTGGGTCGCGGTGAAGGTTACTGCGAGCGTCAAGTCACCGGCTGGGATAAGCGTTATGTTAAAGCAAAAACCCCAAATGTTCCAAGTTTTGGCATAGTGCGTCAATGGCTGAATAAGCACACACCAAAAGATAGTAAAACTTGTCTTATTCATAACGACTGGCGTTTTGATAATGTCATTTTGGCTGCCAATAATCCTACTGAAGTCATCGGCGTGCTCGATTGGGAGATGGCGACTCTAGGCGATCCGCTGATGGATTTAGGCAGTGCGCTCGCTTACTGGATTGAGGAAGATGACAATATCATCATGCAGCAGTCGCGCCGTCAGCCGACTCATCTAAAAGGCATGATGACGCGCGACGAAGTGGTCAGTTACTATCTAGAGAAGACGGGTCTTGAGATCGATAATTGGACTTTTTATGAAGTGTTTGGCTTATTTCGTTTAGCCGGTATCGTCCAGCAAATCTATTATCGCTATTATAATAAGCAAACCAAAAACCCAGCCTTCAAGAACTTTTGGCTGATCGTGCATGTGTTAAATGCCAAATGTCTAAAACTCATCGCTCAATATGAAGGTGAAGCGTTATTTATGACGCACGTGCAGCCGCGCCTAAAAGAGCGAGGCATGGATAAAGCCACTATAGAGCAGTTGCCAGAGCCGGTACAAAAGATGGTCAAAAGTATTTTGCCCAAAGGCTATTTTGAAGCAAACGCAAGCGATCAACACAAGGAATAGCTTAGATATGATTACTATTCTTTTAGCTCGACATGGTCAAGCCTCTTTTGGTAAAAAAAACTACGATCAATTATCAAAGTTAGGCGTCACACAAGCGCGAATGCTTGGTGAGCATTATGCCAATACTGAGCGCCGTATTGATGCGGTGTTTAGCGGTAGCCTGATACGTCAACAAGATTCTGCCCGTCATTTTATTGATAGCTATCAGGCGGCTTTAGAGAATAGTAAAGCGACTAAGCTTGCCACGACTTTATCTGGTCTTAACGATGATAATTTGATCGCTGAATTTAATGAGTTTAACCACCAAGATGTCTTGACTAAATCCAACCCGGCCTTTGCTAGCCAAGCCGCTATCGCAGCTGAGATTGGCAAAGCTGAAGTACCTGAGCTGCGGTTGGCTCAGCTATTTGACGAGGCGATGCAGCGCTGGCATGGCGGCGACTATGATAATGATTATATCGAGAGCTGGAATCAGTTTAACGCTCGTACGCAGCAAGCACTCGCGCAAATACGTCATAAAGCCAGCTTATTAAATACCGCTGTTAAAGAGACGGGGTCTGATGACACTGACACGACGGTATTAGTGTTTACCTCAGGCGGCGTGATAGCGGCGATTACTGCGCAGCTATTTAAGCAAGATAGCCAAATGGCCTATCAGCTTAATAAGCGATTGATAAACACTGGAGTGACTGCTATTACCTTACAAAGACAAGATTTAAGGCTACTATCCTTAAATGAATATAGTCACTTATTCTCTGCAGGCGAGCGCTTTGTGACTTGGCGATGAACTACCGACCACCTAAAGAGGTGGCGGTTTCTTAGGTAATGCCCTGACTTGATACGATGTTCTGCATCAGCGGTTAGGCAAATGGACTAAGCTAACCCCGTCGCACCGACGGTTTTGAGTGTAACCAGCTTCAATCCCTCATTGAGTATATTGATACTGGCGTTGATGTCGCGGTCATTTTGCTGCAAGCAGCTTGGGCACTGCCAAGAGCGCACTGATAGCGGCAGATCGCTTTTTGTCAGTAAATGACCACAGCCTGAGCAGGTTTTAGAGGACGGATACCACCTATCGACCTTCACAAGCTGTTTGCCATACCACTGCGCTTTGTAAGCAAGCATGGTGGTAAATGCTGACCATGAGCTATCGCTGATTGATTTGGCCAGTTTGCGGTTTTTAACCATACCTTTAACGTTCAAATCTTCTATCGCAATAACATCGTGGTTTTTGATGATATTGATTGAGAGTTTATGCAAAAAGTCTTGGCGGCTATTAACTATCTTTTCATAAACTTTAGCGACTTTGGTTTTTTGCTTTTGATAGTTACGGCTCTCTGACAACTTGCGCTGTTGAGCTTTGGCAACCTCGCAGCGTTTGGCTAAAATCTTTTGCTCACGCACAAGCTTGGCTTGCAGCTTTGATAAAAACTTAGGATTAGCAACTCTACTACCGTCTGATAAGACGATAAAGTCCGTTAATCCTAAGTCAATACCTATGCTTGATTGGGTTTTTGGTAATGGCTCTATGATAGTTTCAACCAATAAGCTGACATGGTACTTACCTGACGGGGTTCGGCTAACGGTAGCTGACTTAATCAAGCCGTTTATTTTATCAGGGAATGTAGCGCGGATATGACCAATCTTAGGCAGTTTGACGGTGTTATTAGTGATCGCCACTGTGCCTTTTTGATTGTTGGTGGTGTAGCTGTCACGCTGGCCTTTTTTCTTGAACTTGGGAAAGCCTAAGCCTTGCTTGAAAAACTTAGCATAGGCGGCTCTTAGGTTTTGTTGCACGTTGGCTAAGGCCAAGCTATCGACTTCTTTTAGCCACTCAAACTGTTTTTTATACCCAGCAGGGGTGTTTTTAAGCTCAGTCTTGGTGGCTTGATAATGCTCAATCTTATCGCTAAGCATCTTATTCCAAATAAAGCGCGTACAGCCAAACGACTTAGCAAAGAAAACCTTTTGCTCATCATTAGGATACAGTCTTACTTTGTAGGCTTTTAAGATTTGCTTTGGCATAGGTAATTATAGCATTTAGCAGCAGTTATAGTGTTATATATAGCTCACATCGCCGCTTTCATCTCGCCAGCTAAAGAGGTGGGAGACTTCTGCGGAAAAATGTTAAAAAAGCTGTGATCAAAGATAATTTTTAGTACAAGCTATCTAAAATATCTTTGCTATATTATGATGTTAATTTTTAAACACTTAATTTTTAATTTTAACGATACATAGTCGATTCTAAATAAGATAGATACATTGTATTTCAGCGCGGAACGGGTATAAATTTTACTTGCGTGCTGTGTCTACGCTGACAGAGGCTGCGCAAAATTCATCCCAGTTCCGCTGTATCGTTTTTATACTAAATTCACTATAGTATTGATGAGACGAGAGTGCTATGCAGAATAAACTAATGAGCCTAGTGAGCCAAACCGCTAAGCAAAGTCGCGCGCAAGCTATCAGCGCTGTACAACCCGCGCGCTATCTAAAGCGCTTAACAAAAGCAAAAGTAGGTCAAGGCAAAACCGTGCTAGTAACCGGCGCAAGTTCTGGTCTTGGTGAGGTTATGGCGCGATTATTTGCCAAGCTTGGCTATAATCTAGCGATTTGTGCGCGCCGTAGTGAGCGCTTAGCGCAGCTTAAAGCCGACCTTACTAAGAGCTATCCTGATATTCGAGTAGAGTATAAAGTCTTAGATGTCAGCGACTATGATGCTATCTTTAAGGTCTTTAATGAGTTCGCTGCCGACTTTGTGCATATCGACCGCGTGGTAGTCAATGCAGGCGTAGGCGACAGTCGCCGTATCGGCAAAGGCCGTTTTGAGACCAATCGCCGTACCGCCGAGATTAATTTTGTCTCAGCACTCGCGCAGTGTGAAGCGGCGATGAAGATCTTTCGTGAGCAAAACGACGGGCATTTGGTGGTGATCTCCAGTATGTCAGCGATGCGTGGCCTGCCTGGGCACATGACCACTTATGGCGCTGCCAAAGCAGGTATCGCTTATTTGGCTGAAGGCATCCGCGCTGATATGCTGCTGAGTAACCTGCCTATTAAAGTCAGCACTATTTATCCTGGTTACATCCGTACTGAGATCAATAAAGATGCCAAACCTTTACCGTTCGAGGTGGATGCAGATACCGGTACCAAAGCTATCGTCGCGGCTATAGAGGCGGGAGTTGATGAAGCTTGCGTCCCAAGTCTGCCTTGGTCGATCGTTGGTCAAGCGATGAAACGTCTACCTTTACAGCTCGTTAGTAAGATTAGTTAAAGCCAGCTTGTATAACAAAAGCCCTCAAAATATTGAGGGCTTTTTAGTAATGACGCTGTGTAGATATAGCATTAATGAGCGACTAGGCATGATCTGCTTTATGCTTTTCACGTAGCTGTTGACGTAACACTTTACCGACATTACTTTTTGGCAAGTCATCAACGAACTCAATCTGACTAGG
>JARIDJ010000077.1 GCA_029267175.1 Psychrobacter sp.
ACAATCACAAAGCCAACCCCGCAGTTAAAGGTGCGGTACATCTCGCTTTGAGCGATATTGCCTTCTTTTTGTAGCCAGTTGAATAACTCAGAGAACTGCCAGCTATCTGTATCGATACTAGCGGCTAAATTATCCGGCAGCACGCGTGGTAAGTTATCGGTCAAACCGCCGCCGGTGATATGTGACATAGCATGTAGTGCTGAGCTACCAAGGGCATCCTGTAAGGCTTTGATCGCTTTGACATAGATACGGGTCGGTGCCATTAGCGCATCAGAGATCGGCTGACCGTCTAGCTGCATATCGCTATTGGTGACGTCAATGCCACTGACTTCGATGACTTTACGCACTAGTGAGTAGCCGTTTGAATGCGCGCCGCTAGAAGCAAGCGCAATCAGCACATCACCTTCGCTGACATGCTCACCCGTGATGACCTCAGATTCTTCAACCACGCCAACACAAAAACCTGCTAGATCATAATCTACAACTTGATACATGCCTGGCATCTCAGCGGTCTCGCCGCCAATAAGCGCACAATTAGCCAGCTTACAGCCCTCACCAATGCCAGTTACGACTGTCGCTGCTGTATCAACATCGAGTTTGCCCGTCGCATAGTAATCCAAGAAGAATAACGGCTCAGCACCGCATACCAATAGATCATTAACGCACATAGCCACTAGATCAATTCCGATAGTATCGTGACGACCCAGCTGCAAAGCTAGCTTGAGCTTAGTGCCAACGCCGTCAGTACCTGAGACTAACAGCGGTGAGGTATAGCCTGTTGGGATACGGCAGAGCGCGCCAAAACCGCCAAGTCCACCGACCACTTCAGGACGCGAGGTGGCTTTTGCCACGGATTTGATACGCTGTACCAACGCATCACCGGCATCAATATCAACACCAGCATCTTTGTAGCTTAAAGAAGGCTTGTCACTCATGGTCATCTCACAGTTAGGATAAGGTAAAAGGGGTCGACGAGGTAAATGAATTATAATGCGCGCATTATACCCAAAAATAGAGCGCTCTCGCAAAGCAACTTGCCAATAATGTCTATAAATGGCTTATATTTTTTCTAAATAATCCTAAAATTAAAAATAAAGTCGCTATACACAAAAATTCACGGCTTTTTTTTTGTACTTTGCGATAATACCAGTGCTAGTACTCAAAAGCTGTTTATAGTTAATTTTCTTAGAACTAGAGTATTTACGATATTATTTACCCCCTCTTACTTGTAGGATTGCTCGCAATGACGGCTCAACCAATAGACCCTTTTTTTCGACGTTTATTTATCACAGTAGCCATAGTTATAGGGCTGATTTTACTCTACGCGATGACCCCTGTTATCGTGCCATTTATCTGTGCTTTTGTACTTGCCTACCTCTTTAATCCGCTAGTTAGAACATTATCAAAATATATAAGGCGTTGGCTCGCCATTATTGTGGTTTATAGCGCTATTACCTTGAGTATGGCGTTACTATTATGGTGGCTAGTGCCTACGCTATGGCATCAGTTGCAAGCCGCTTGGGATTATCTACCAAAGATCTTGACTTGGTATAATGAAGTTGCAAGAGCATGGGTCGCTAGTAATATTCGTATTCGTCTGCCAGAGCTTGAGATCAAAGGTTTTTCTGAGACGCTAGTGGATTATATGCAAACTCATTATAGGTTTTCGGATGCTAGCACTTGGATGAGTCAGATATTGGCTTCGAGCATGAGCTTTGTCAATAGCGCAGGCTTAATTGTGCTAGTTCCTATTTTGACCTTTTACTTCTTATTTAATTGGGATAAGCGCTTACTGAGTTGGCAAATGGCTATTCCTCATGCTTATAGCAAACAAGTGATAAGTATTGCTCGCGAATGTGACCGTGCTTTGATGGAATTTGTCAAAGGCCAGCTGTTAGTGATGGTGCTATTAGGGGCGATTTATGCCGTACAATTACAATTGATTGGGCTTGAGCTAGGACTTATCATCGGAATGGGCGCCGGTATTGCCAGCTTCGTACCGTATTTGGGCTTTGGGCTGGGTTTTATCGCCTCTATTATCGCTGGCCTGTTTCAATTCGGGATGGATTGGGTACAGTTGTCTTTGATTGTTGGTGCGTTCTTGGTAGGTCAGGCGGCTGAGGGTTATATATTACAGCCGTTATTATTGGGAGATAAAATCGGTTTATCGCCATTATGGGTTATCTTTGCCGTATTAGCCGGCGCTAGTTTGATGGGGTTTGTAGGCATGTTGATTGCTTTACCTGTATCAGCGGTGCTAAATGTACTATTTCGGCATTTGTACGCTTATTATCAAAGTACAGACTTTTATCAAGGCCGCAAACAGTTAAGCTTATTTGATAAATAATAACAATTGTTAGGGTCTAAAGTAGGGCTTAAAAGTTGACGACAAGTTTTAAAAGATAAAAAACTTGTCAGTCATTTTGTAAATATGTTATATATAGGCGCAGTAATCTTTATAAGTGCTCCTATCTTTTTAGGATTTAATGAGTTATTTTTCCTTTTATTTAATGCCTATTGCGTTATGCCAAGCGAGTTGATGTTTCATGGTCCAAGCACAGCTAAGTCTCAATCTGGACATTAAGCATGATGCGAGTCTCAGTGACTTTTCAGGTCCCGGTTGGATGTCGATTATCGATGCAGTACGGCAGCTCCATGTCGGCCTGATAGGACAGTTGTACCTATTTGGTAGTCCTGCTACTGGTAAATCGCATCTGCTATCTGCTATTTGTGAATCGTTCATCGATATGGATAAGTCAGCTATTTGCCTATCGCTTAATGAGCTGGTGCATACTGACGTCAATGTTTTGTCTTCACTAGAGAATTTTGATGTCATTGCTATCGATGATTTAGATGTTTTGGAGCGTAGTAGTCAGTGGCAAGAGGCTTTATTTCATCTAATCAATCGTAGCCGCGAGGGTCAGCGCCAGTTGCTCTTTGCTGCTAATAAGCCTGCTAGCGAGTTACCTTTTCAGCTTACTGATCTGCTAAGTAGACTATCGCAAGCGCCTACCTTTAAAGTACCGGACGGTCATGAGTTAGCAGATCGCCAAGCGTTACTTGAGTCCATCCTACGCCGGCGCGGTTGGCAGTTTGATGAGCGTATCCTTCATCATTTGCTGACAGAAGGGCCGCACCGTATTGGCGCGATGATGGAGGTGCTAAATTACATACAGCCGATGTTCTCAAATTTAGGGCGTAGTAATATCTCAAAAGCCGTCATTACTGATGCCCTTCGTACTATTGATGAGCAAACGCTAGCGGCTGAGCTTGCTGATATAAGCCAAGAAACTAAAGTCGATACTCAAGCTGCCATCGATGATAATCAGACTATACCGCTTGAGTTTTAAATCTATAACCCTACTTTACCTAATTAAAAACGGTTGCCCTCAAATTTTTATCATTGATAGGATATCTTATGACAGTCTCAGTCTCTTCACTAAAAAAACTAACTATCGGCACTTTATTAGTTAGCGCCAGCTCCATCACTATGCTTGCACAAGCAGAGGTCACGCTATTGATCGATGACAATATTAAAGTCACCGCTATCAATGGACAAGAGCTCAAGCAAAGTCCTTTTCAGCCCTTGACCAAGAGCTTCACTTTACAGCCAGGCCAGCATGCGATAACGGCTAAATACGATCGACTTTATAAATTGCCTCGCGATGAGCATGATTACTTGCGTTCAGGCAATGTCAGTGTAGTAGCTAACCTAGCTGACAATCAGACTTACCGTCTAACCATGCCCAATCAGCCCGAGGACTACAAAGCTGCTAAAGCGTATGCTGAGCAACCAACGTTAGCCATACAGCAAAATAACACTGTTATCGCAAGCCAACAAAGCGTAGCGGGTAACGATGGCGGTATCTTTGCAGGATTAGGGAAGGCACTAGGCGGAGTGTTCAGTGGCGGCGGCGATGCTGAGATACAAAACCAGCGTGCTATTGCGGCTATTGGCCAACAATCAGTGCCAACAGCCACTGCTGCAACCACAGCCACTACTACTTATACCATAGCACCGGCTACGACCACTCAATCTAAAGCTACCAGTACCCTCGATAACTTTATGCAATTATGGCTGCAAGCGACACCAAACGAGCGCGAAAAAATTCGTCAATGGATTCAGCAATAATCTTTAACTTTTGGTTTATCAGTTGCTTCAATCATTACGCTGATAAAGTATACTTATAACCATTTAGCCATAAAAAAAGCACCTAAATCATTAGGTGCTTTTTTGACGTGTTGCTCAAGCAAGCTAAAGGGTTACTGAGTTAGGATTATTTACCCAAAAAAGCGTTATACATCCATACTAGCTTTTCTTGCTGCTGTACATACTCATCAACTAAATCAGCCGTACCTTGGTCTTCTGCTTCTTCTGCTACGGCAGAGACTTTGCGCTGCTCTTCGATAAGGGTTTGTAGGCCTGAGACTACGCCTTTCACACAAGCGTTGCCGTCATGGACGTTTTTGTCCTCTTTAATGCTGGTATGCTGGGCAAAGTCGCTATAAGCGTGAAGAGGCGTCTTGCCTAGTGTCAAAATACGTTCAGCAATCTCGTCAATCTCTACTTGCAAGCTAGTGTACAGATCTTCAAATTGCTCATGCAGTGAGAAGAAATGCTCACCTTTGACGTTCCAGTGATAGCCACGGACGTTGATATAAAACATATGATAGCTTGATAATAAGTCATTGAGCTTTTCGGCCACCGCGCTCATGTCTGCTCTCTCTAAACCAATTTGATTCATAGTATTGTCAGTATTACTCATAATATTATCCTTGTAGTGTGAGTGTTTAATTAAAAATAATTTCAATTTTTAAATCAGATTTTAAAGCACTTTTATTTAAAAGTGATGATAGTTTTTGCATCCTAAACGCTAAGTTACTAAGTTACTAAACTCAGAGCCACTAGCATCACGTTTAAAATCTTAGCATTTTAATGCAGTTAATTATTATTGTATTTAAGCTTTATTGTAATTATCGACTGCTGCAACGGTATATTGTTTAAATCAGTCCTTTAACCTCTCCATCTGATAAATACTATTATAGCAAGACTCTATCGATAAGTTAAGTTTATAAAACTTACCTGGATGATAAGTTTTATAAACTAATAAGTAATATATGTTTATTAAAGACTTTACTGCTAAATAAAATGATCTATCACTGAACGGGTGGCTGCAAACTTTGAGTATCTAAACCGCGATTTGGAATAACTTCTTCTAGGTGCTTGCGTACCGTATCGATAGGGAACTTTTGAGCTTTTAGACGTTTAGGAATAATTTGGCTGCCTTGTTGACCTTTCATCTCAAACATCATAAAAATATAGTCATCGGTTTCATCCCAGCTTTTTACCGCTGTCCAAGGAATGACGGCTTGCTGAGTGGAGCCGGCGCGCATTTGCATACCGCGCATTTGCGGGTTTTGCATCAAATCAGGTTGATTGACTGGCATGGCCATTACCAGACCGTGTTTTTGTACTCCAAGTTTCATCTGACGCATCTCATCAGGCATCTCTTGCGCCGCTACTTGCTTTTCAAACTCTTTTTTGACATACCATTTAAAGCCAAGCGTCCGCACTAGCAAGTAAATAACCACTGACGCTAGCATTAACCAAAAAATGATCGTTGAATATCCGGTCAAAAAGACTAAGCCTGCGATAGCTAGTGCTACCACGATAGCGATAATAATCCATTCTTTGGTGCTGATGCTTTTTAATCCAAAGGAGGGGCTAGCGTTGGTAAATAACTCATACTGGGCTTGCTGAAATTCAGCTTCGGTCAAGTTTAGAGCAACAGGTTGAAGAGTGTAAGGGTACAGGGCCATAAAGGGGTCTCAGATACTTAAGTGAATAGCAGCGGCTAGCAGCCGTAGAATAAATCGCCAACGATAGCAGTCAGCAATAAGTTTTGCTGGACTAAAAGGTTGGCTAAAAGAGGTAAGTGTCAACTATGCGCTTATCTTACCGAAAAGCGGCTCTAAAAGAAACAATATTACCTCAGCAATGTAGTAAGTCATAACAATGCTTAGTAATAGTATGAGCGCTAGTTTCATAGCAGATAACGACAATAAGTCTAAAACCGTATCAAAATAGTCGCTCTAGCTTTTGCTCAGATAAAAGCTATGGCTCAACGGTGTAAAACGCTGCGAAAGCATGGTCAAATTGGCTTAGTCTTGCTATCATAGCCGCTATTTATAGTTAAGCTATTTTGACTTAATTTTGCTATTTTTAATAGATTTTTCACTCTTTAGCGCTACAGGCCACTACTATGATTGACCCAAAACTTTTACGCGGCGACTTAACCGATCTACAGCAGCAATTGGCCACTCGTGGCTATGAGCTGGATATAGCATTTTGGCAAACCATTGAGGCTGAGCGTAAATCATTACAAGTCAAAACTGAGGATTTGCAATCGCATCGTAATGCGGGCGCCAAACAAGTCGGCGCGCTTAAAAAATCAGGCGAAGATGCTACTGGGTTATTGAACGAGATGCAAAGTATCAGCAGTGAGATAAAAACGGCGGAAGATGAGCTGCGCACTTTGCAAGAGCGTATCAATACGGCAGCGCTACAGATTCCAAATCTTCCGGCAAGCGATGTGCCAGTAGGAGCCTCAGAGGAGGATAATGTAGAGGTTCGCCGTTGGGGTACGCCGCGCGCCTTTGATTTTGAGATAAAAGACCATACTCATATTGGCGAAACTTTAGGGATGCTTGATTTTGAAGCCGCCGCAAAATTAACGGGTAGCCGCTTTAATGTGTTAAAAGGTCAATTGGCACAGCTACATCGTGCACTCATTCAGTTTATGCTCAATACTCATACCATAAAGTATGGTTATACTGAGACCTATGTGCCCTATATCGTCAATAGTGAGAGTCTAAAAGGTACCGGACAGCTACCAAAGTTTGAAGATGATTTATTCAAATTGACTAATCATACCAATAACGACGGCACTGATTTTTATTTGATTCCGACTGCCGAAGTACCGATGACTAATCTGGTACGTGGTGAGCGTTTAGATATCAAAGAGCTGCCACTTAAGTTCACCGCGCATACGCCGTGTTTTCGTAGTGAAGCGGGCTCGCATGGTCGTGATACGCGCGGTCTGATTCGCCAGCATCAGTTTGAAAAAGTCGAGATGGTCAATATTGCCACTAGCGAGCAATCGGATGAATTACTTGAGGCAATGACGGCCCAAGCGGAATATATCTTACAGCAGCTCAATCTACCTTATCGTACTGTCAAGTTATGTACTGGCGATATGGGCTTTGCCGCGCAAAAAACCTATGACATCGAAGTATGGTTACCCAGCCAAGACACTTATCGTGAGATCTCTAGCTGCTCAAACTGTGGTGATTTCCAAGCGCGCCGTATGGGTACCCGCGTCAAAGACGGTAAACAAACTAGCCTCGCGCATACCTTAAATGGTTCGGGTTTAGCCGTTGGCCGCACTCTACTTGCTGTTATGGAAAACCATCAAAACGCTGATGGTAGCATCACTATTCCTGAGGTATTACGTCCATTTATGGGCAACGCCACAACAATTACAGTTTAATCAAAGTTTGGTTTAGCTAATGCAATAAATTCAGGTTAGTTAAATAAACCAATACAAGTCATTATTAAATACAAACGCATAAGCCCTGCCATTTCTTGGCGAGGCTTATGTCAGTTATGTTAATATGACAACTAAATTTTATACACTATTTTTCAACCGGTTTTCCTCTTATCCTCCATATCTCTCATTCGAATATTAGGACACTCTATGTCAACCCCAATTAACGAACGCAAACTTGCTAATGCCATCCGCGTTTTATCTTTTGATGCGGTACAAAAAGCTAATTCTGGACATCCGGGTGCCCCAATGGGTATGGCTGATATCGCTGAGGTATTATGGCGCAAATTTCTAAAACATAATCCAGCTGATCCTAACTGGCATAACCGTGATCGCTTTGTACTATCGAATGGTCATGGCTCAATGCTGATTTACTCGTTGCTGCATTTATCAGGTTATGACGTCAGTGTTGATGATCTAAAAGGCTTTCGCCAGCTGCATTCTAAAACTCCCGGTCATCCAGAGCTTGGCTACACGCCAGGGGTTGAGACTACGACTGGCCCGCTAGGTCAAGGTATCGCTAATGCGGTCGGTTTTGCTATCGCTGAAAAAACTCTTGCCGCCCAATTCAACCGTGACGGCTATAAAGTCATTGACCATCATACCTATGCTTTCTTAGGCGATGGCTGCTTGATGGAAGGCATCAGCCATGAGGTTTGCTCACTAGCTGGTACTTTGGGACTTGGCAAGCTAGTGTTCTTTTATGATGATAATGGCATCTCTATTGATGGCGAGGTTGAAGGTTGGTTCACTGACGATACGCAAATGCGCTTTGAGTCTTATGGCTGGCAAGTCATCAAAGTCGATGGTCACGATACGGATGCAATTACCAAAGCGACCGAACAAGCGATCAATGAAACCAGTAAACCAAGCTTAATTATTTGTAAAACCATCATCGGCGTCGGTAGTCCAAATAAGCAAGGCAAAGCCTCAAGCCATGGTGCACCGCTTGGAGATGATGAGATCGCCTTAACCCGTGATGAGCTAGCATGGAAGCACGCGCCGTTTGAATTAGACGATGAGATCTATGAGGCGTGGGACGGCAAAGCCAAAGGCGATGTCATGCAAAAGAACTGGGAAGCTACTTTTGCCGCTTACGAAAAGGCTTATCCAGAGCTAGCAAGTGAGCTAAAGCGCCGTTTAGAAGGCGAGCTACCTAGCGACTTTGAGACTCAAGCAAAAGACTACATCCAGCAAACCCAAGAGCAAGGCGATGATGTCGCGAGCCGTAAAGCCAGTCAAAACGCCATTAATACCTTGCAGCCGTTATTGCCAGAGCTTATGGGCGGTTCAGCGGATCTAGCCGGCTCCAACCTCACGCTTTTTAAAGATGCTAAAGGCATTGAGACTGACGCTGACGGTAACTACATCTATTATGGCGTGCGCGAGTTTGGCATGACTGCTATTGCCAATGGTATTGCGCTACATGGCGGCTTTATCCCTTATGTCGCGACGTTCCTGATGTTTATGGAATACGCGCGTAACGCCGTACGTATGGGCGCATTGATGCGTCAGCGTATCATCCATGTCTATACTCATGACTCTATCGGTCTCGGTGAAGATGGCCCAACGCATCAGCCTATCGAGCAGTTGACTAGCCTACGTACCACGCCAAACTTGCGTACCTGGCGTCCTTGTGATGCGACTGAATCTGCTAGCACTTGGGTTGAAGCGATTAAGTCTGAGAATAACCCATCGGCACTAATCTTTAGTCGTCAAAGCTTGCCGCATCAAACCCGTGATAGCGAGCAAGTAACAAATATCACTAAAGGTGGTTATGTCCTCGCGAAAGAGCAAGGCGAGCTACAAGCAATCATTATCGCTACAGGTTCTGAGGTGGGCCTTGCGATGCAAGCGCATGAGACTTTAAGCGCTAATAATGTCGGCGTGCGTGTGGTCTCTATGCCCTGTGCAGAGATCTTTATGGAGCAAGACGCTGGCTACCGTGAGTCGGTATTGCCTGCTGATATCCGTGCTCGTGTCGCTGTCGAAGCTGCGCATGTGGACTACTGGTACAAGTTCGTCGGCTTAGATGGTAAAGTCATTGGCATGACGACTTATGGCGAGTCTGCCCCTGCTGAGGATCTGTATAAAGAGTTTGGTATTACTGCGGATGCGGTGGTTGAGGCTGTGCAGAGTTTGGTTTAATTTAAACTTAGTGCTGTAGGCTGCGGCTTTAGCCCAGCATTTAGCTATGATTTATAGTTAAGTTAATAATGTTGCACGAAAGAGAGCTACTGGATAATTCTGGTGGCTCTTTTTTTTGCTTGGTTTTTGGAGCTGATCCTGCTTTTCGCTATTATCTGACTTGTCGTTGGCGTGCAGACTATAGTGTCTAGTGGCGTTCCTGTTGCCTCGATACCGCCTCTAGCCACAGTCTGCAACGCCATCGTCTGCATCAGGATAACCGCTACAATCAGGGCTAAAAATTATCGTAAGGCGACTCTTCGTCCTCAAAAATAGATTTATGGGTAGATTGGTGTCGAGGAACGAGATCCAACATAATGATTTTGTATAATATAGATGTTGGGTTTCCTTCGTCAACCCAACCTACGCGCTGCGCATGTGGACTATTGGTATAAGTTCGTCGGTCTTGATGGTAAAGTGATTGGTATGACTACTTATGGCGAGTCAGCTCCTACTGATGATTTGTACAAAGAGTTTGGTATTACTGCAGATGCGGTGGTTGAGGCTGTGCAGAGTTTGGTTTATACTTTAAATTAATAACTAATTTAAAGTATAAATATAAGGTAGACTGAATGCGTTCAGTCTATTCTTTTGAGTAAAATTATGAGTGTTGCTCTATATCTTGAACTTCTAAATTATGAAGGTAAAAACGTTTATCAGGACGTGCTGCTAGAACATATTGAGGATGTTAAAAGCCTGCTAAAGCGTTGTGAATCTTTAAAGACTTATGATGTTAATTTGACTAAATCAATAACTAGAATGATTAAAGAAACTGTTGATGATTCTAAGACCACTTCATCGAAATCACTTACAGCAAAAATGGCTGAAAAAATTTCTAAACTTAACTTTGCTTCGATTAAACAACATATAGATGAGTGTAATGGGTTTGAAACTCATGAAGAACTTCCTTCTAGATTATATGAAGAACTGACCTTTAAGCTTTGGGATCTATTTGCCCTAAGCGTTTGTAGTGATCATCTATTGTGGCTGTGGCAACAAGGTGAGCTTACGATAGCTGAATATAGTCGATTTTTTGCAGAAGTGGGTATGCCAGTCTCAAACGTAGATCATTTGCATTATCATCCCTTTTATCATGAAATATACTATGTGAATGATGAATTAAAGGTTGGTGAACAAGAGCAAATAATCGTAAAAGAGCAGTTGTATCCGATGATTATGTTTGGTGATTTGCAGTTCTCTAGAGCAGGAGTCGTCATTTATAATCATCCGTCAATAGATAAAGATTTAGCTGAAAATAGTGAAATGTATTTTGCTAATCGTCGAGATAATAGATCGTGTCAGGATTTGTCGCATGGCTGGGGTAGTAACTCGCGTTGGCGTACAGACTTTGTTAGGAATTATGAGACCGCAAGTGAATGGATGTTTAATGTAGATGGAAAAGTGGATTTGTCTGAGGCTGAAGACTATAAGCAGCACTATCAGCATTATGATGATGAAATACCAGTATTGATATCAGAAGCGAAGGAGCTTCTAGTTAATCGATGTTTTATTCATCAAAAAAATATTCCTCAAGAAATGCAGTCAGACTTATTCCCTTATGATTGGCGTTTAAATATCTCAAAAGCGAATTTCAATTATGTCAAATGGATAAAAAAGGTCAGTAAAAATAATAATATTAATTAATGAGTGTAGAGTCAGTTAACTTAGCCTTAACCTACCAAAATTTAAAGATCACAATTCAAATCGGTGGGTTACGCCTTGCCATTATTTTCTTCGAAAATATGACAAGTCTAACGCCACCCTACGCGTCTACTTCTAGTTAAATAAACAGAATATAGAGTATCCAAGCAACAAATAGAGCATTTGAAATTTTGTCGCCCCAGATTATTAGTCTATGCCAGACGTTATCTTTATTATAACTATCAAAAGGATCAGGCTGGCCCATAGAATTATAATTCCTGATGAAATCATCATCGCTTATAGAATAAACCTTTGATGGAGATATTTTTTGATTCAGATCTATAGGTATAACCACCTGTTTTAGAGCATTAAGAAATACGCTTAGTGATATCAATATAGACGATATATCTTTGATAACTAAAGAATGTATAAAATAACAAAAGCTGATAATCGAGATTATAATAAATGTTTTCTGATAACTGCCACTCTGATTATTCAATATTCCTTTTAGCATTAAAGCTCCTAAAATCTATATAAAGCAGCAAGTTTGATTAAAAATTAGTGTCTAGCTATCGGTAAAGCTAGTAAGGAAGTAAGGCCTGATTAAACAGTTGTTGAGATAGCTGATTAGGAATATTAAATTCAATAATAATTATTGTCAATAAAATTAGCAGGCGTAGGGTGGTTTATGCTATGCGTAACCCTTCAACATAAAAAAGTTATAGCTCAAATAGGTGGGTTACGCCTTATCATCATTCTCTACGAGAATTTGACAAGTCTAACGCCACCCTAGGCGACCATTTCAAATCTCAAATCCTCATTACGTTTTTGCCCTTATGGAAGCAAGTTAATAGCAAAGCATTGCTCTGCCCGAGTGCAAGACGAAAGCTATACTTGAGTAAAAGTAAACCTAACCCTTA
>JARIDJ010000085.1 GCA_029267175.1 Psychrobacter sp.
CTAACGCGCCCCAGACTGGTAATACCGCGGATGGTGTTTTGATAAGCATATTAGCAATTGCTACACCGAATACCGCATTGACCATTAGCAGTAGTAAAAAAATCACTACCATCATCAAGCTACGCACGCGAGTACCCATCACTGTCCCAGCGATTGAGCCGATAGACTGACCACGGTTACGCATACTAGCCCAAATAGCAGACATGTCATGCACCCCTGCCATAAATATGGTGCCAAAAACCACCCAAATAACAGCAGGCACCCAGCCCCAAATAACCGCAATGGCAGGGCCGATAATAGGCGCAGCTCCTGCTACTGAGGTAAAGTGATGACCCCACAACACGTATTTATTGGTAGGTACATAATCCACGCCATCCTTCATGGTATGCGCGGGCGTCGGTAGACTATTATCTAATCCTAAGATTTTGCTAGCTATAAATTTTGAATAAAAAGCATAGCCACATAGCATCAAGCCGACACCAATTGCTAACACAATAGCACTGTTCATTCCATTTCTCCTTGCATATCCTCTCTCCTTACCTAAGCCTAAAACGGCTGCTCTCAAATTAAATAATACCTCTCAAAAATGAAAATGCTAGCAGGGTTATGCGTAACCGCTACTATTTAGCCTACAAGTGTTGTAGTATCGCCTTATATCATCGCGCTGGTCAATTACAATCTTCAGATCTATAACTTACTAACCTAGTAACTTATCAACCTAGCAACTGAGTCTTTATTCGCATAAAAGAACGTCACGTCATTAGTTTATTTCGTATGACTACAAATTTAATTTAAAATACTCTATTCAAAATACTTCATTAATAAAATATCAAGGTAAAAAAATGGCATATTATTTTGGATTTGTTCCCTCAGATGAATTGAAAAAGCTTATCAAGGAGGCTGCAGAAGCAGTAGCTTCAAACGAATATGTTGAGTATTATCCTTATCGTGACGCGCTTACTCATAAGACAGCTCGAGACTTGATCGATAATCTACTAGTAGGTTTGGTTGAGATTATACCCAATCCGGAGCGCCAAGCTTCCATGCGTAAAATCGTAGGTACTATTGAGCGCTCTGCTGATACGCTACTCAATATTTTATTGGGAAAAGAGAATAACAAAGAGGTACTACCAAGCTTTCATTTTTTGCGAGACAGAGCTACTTTTACTGATAATGAAGGGGTAAGCCGTGTTGGTTTTGAGCTCTCAGAGAACGCCGCTCAAAAGATAGTTGAAGGTTTTGCGGCAGTGACTCCCGATGACGTCGATATGAGTAAATTTAAATTAGCGTTAGAGACGATGAATGAGGAGACCTTAACGCACTTTATTACTCGTTATGCTGAAACGCTACAGCTAGGACTTATCAAACGTAAGTCAGTGCCGGTAGCCAAAGCGGCTATCGATAAGGGTATGAGTATGGCACTTAATAAGCTATTACCAGATCTGCCTATCGACTCATTGAACCGTTTGGCTAATTATTACCGTCCTTTTATTATAGAAAAAGCCGATTAGTCATTATTATTAGAACAATCTTTATTTAATCGCCTTTTGCAATTAGGCAAATTCATCAAAACTTGCTAAAATATGTGGCACTTTTATCAAAGGCGCAACCTACTATGACTCAAATCAGCAACCAAGAGATTGAACAAACCCTGCGTAACTCAGAGTGCCTAATCAGCAGTATAGAAGTTGCTGCTGCCTATGAGCGTCTTGCCGCTCAGCTCAACCTACATTATGTTGGCTTAAATCCTATTGTAATGGTGGTGATGAATGGCGGTCTTATTCCGGCAGGACAGCTGTTGACTCATCTCACTTTCTATCATCGCATGCATTATATTCACGCTTCACGTTATCGTGATAATGAAGGAACAAATGATCTTGATTGGAAGTTTAAACCTGACGTTAGTATCGAAGGCGAACACGTCTTGTTAATCGATGATATTTTTGATGAAGGCATCACTCTAAAAGCCATTGTTGAAGAATTAGGCAAAGAAAAACCGTTATCTATTGAGACTTGTGTTTTGTTGAATAAAGAACACGACCGCAAAGTGGCTAACTTTGATGTTGATTTTGTAGGTATCAATGTTGCTGATCGCTATGTTTACGGCTGTGGTATGGATTTTCATGGGTATCTACGTCACTTGCCCGGTATATATGCTATCAAAGAAGACAAATTATAACTTGAATAAGTTTTAACCATAGAAAAGCATCCTTTTTGGATGCTTTTTTATTATTTGAATTTTAACTATTTTTGAGGTTAGAGAACTGCTGAGCCAATCCAGTATAACGCTCAGTTGGAGTTTGGACCGCCTTTTCAAAGGCTTGCTTGGTACTATATATCGTTACTCGCTTCTTAGCGCGCGTCACCGCCGTATAGATAAGCTCTTTACTCAATAATCTAGCATGACTATTATCAAAAGTAACCGCTACATGATCAAACTCAGAGCCTTGCGACTTATGAATAGTCATCGCATACGCTGTAGCAATGACTTCCTCATTTAGCAAATTGACAGCTATTCCTTGTGTCTTATTTTCAAAAAATACCTCTAGTTGCCCACTATCCTCACCTGTCTGTAAACAAAACCCAATATCACCATTGAACAATCCTAGCTCATAGTTATTTTGTAGTATCATTACCGGACGACCATGAAACCAAGTGTTTTGACCCAGTGGCAGCTTTAACTCCGTAAGATGCCACTGAGTTAGATAGTTATTAATATAATGATCGCCCCACTCGCCGTTATGACCGGCGGTCAATATCCTAAATTGATTAAAAACTGCGGTTAGTGAAGCAATGGTAGCTTTTACTGGTTTTGGCATAGATTTTTCTACTGGATCCAGTAGTAATTGACTAATTTTAATAATGTAATTTTGGTAGCTATTTGATAACTTTTCTAATATTTTTATATTACTTAGGCTATTTATTTTTTCATTATTTGATAAAGTATTGGTTGATGACATATCGACGTATTGAAAGTTTAGCGCCTCATCTTTCTTTAGTAGTTGCCAAATCGCTTGGGTATCTGTCTGGTTCTTATTAATTTGTGCGGCAAGCTGACCAATACCTGAATCAGCGCCAAATCGTCGACTCTCTGTTAGCTCTGCATGTATCGGCTGCAATATTGCAATACGGCACAAATCGGCTAATACTGCCCCAGCATCTACCGCTGCTAACTGATTGGCATCGCCTAGCAGTATTAATCTTGCGCCCGGTTTTATCGCACTCACTAGGTAATTCGCAAGCTCCACCCCTAACATAGAGGCCTCATCAATGATAATAATATCTTCGCCAAGTGGATTATTAGCATCGTAACGTGGACTACCCGTGCGGCCTATCCCTAACAAGCGATGAATGGTTTTGGCTTCTTGTAGTTGTAGCTTAACCTTTGAGCTATCTAGCGCCGCTTGTAAAGACTCTTGCATGCGCTGAGCGGCCTTACCTGTCGGAGCGGCTAATGCTAGACTGGCACTGTCTGTACTAAATCTGATGTTATCATGCTCATCTCCCCTACTCTGTGTCGCTTGTTGTAAAGCAATGACTAACTGCGCAACAGTATAAGTTTTGCCAGTACCTGGACCACCAGTAATAATACTAAAAGCGTTATTATTAGCGATATCAATGGCTGTCACTTGGTTTTCATGTAGACCTTCAGGTATGGCCATCGGTAAAGGGGTTATTTGCTGATTTAAGATATTATTGATATTTTTTGCTAAGTTAAATTCTGCCTGCCAAGTGCGGTGCAGCCAAAAAGTTAATGATGTGTGATTATCTTTTTTTAGTTGTTGGTAAATTATTGGCTGGTTAGATCTATTTATATTGCTTAGGCTATTTTTATTATCGTGATAAGACTCATAACTATTAAGATTGGTAAATAGATCATCTTCATTAATTCGCTTAATAAAAGCGTTTAAATCAGTGTTTTTAAGTATGTGATAAATCTTAGTGACGGTAGCAAAGCGCTTGTGTAGCATCTCTTTTTCATGATTACTAACCGCTAGCTGTGTCCATAACTGAGCTTGCTTAGCAAACAAAGTGTCTAGCGAATCAAATATCGATAGCTCATTGACACGCTCTTCTGGTGATTGAATACCTACTTGCGTATCAAGTAGTGCTAGCATTGGCGCAGCTAGCCTCTCTAATATTCGTTGCTGCCAAGCATATAAAGTAGCTGTCTCACCATTGATTGAGCCTTGTAACGGCTTTTCCTGCTCAGCTTTGACGATCGTTAATACCGTGTGCCCCTCTTCTAAATGAGCAGCTAGCATAATAAATAATGCACTAAATAAGCTAGTGTTTTGAGTTTTAGCATTTTGCTGATGACTTGTATCAGAACTTGCCGCTACCCTATCATTGCTTACGCTATAAGCCGCATAGGTTTGCTGGCGGCGTAGCAACATATAATCACTAATATTACTCGCCCAACTTTCCTGTACGCTCATTGCCGCTTTGCTATTATTGGTCTTGCTCATAAATTGTTACTCATAGACTGTTATTCATATTTTGTATAAACCGTATGCTGATCTTTATCATTAGCTCATTGATAAGCTAATTTGGCCTACCAAATAACTTATCTAAAGCTTTGACAAATTCGATTGGAATATCCCAAGTGACCAATCCATAGCTGTCACTACGCATAGTATTGCTATTATCAGCTTTATAAGTATCTTGTGATTTATTGTCAGTAGCTACTTGAGAAGCTGAGTCATACACCCCTCGCAAAAACACATATTCGACTGGCCCTAGATATTTATTTTCATTACCCACGTAATCACTAATTCTCATACTAAGGAAACGATGTAGGGCTACTTGATAAATCGCGGCCTGTAGCCAGTATCCTGCTTTTAACATGGCTTGTTTGAGTGTTTTTTCATCATAACTACTTAGGCTATTTCCTAAAAAATTACTCTTATAATCCACTACATAATACTTGCCAGCGTGCTCATAGACCAAGTCAATCTCACCATGCAGATAACGATATAGATGCATTTTGCTTTGCGCTACCAGCGTGACATGCTTATCGGTCTCATCTGGCAGATGCTGCTGAAAAAGCTGATTAATCTCTTGCACTCTAAAGCGATCTGACAGGCCCATATTAAACTCTAGTTCAGCAAATCTTTGACTGGCATTTAGGGATCGTAGAGATTGCTTTGAGGCCAATAATGGCGCTTGTAACACCTCTTCAATCCAGTTTATTAATGCCTTATGCTGACTTGCATCAATTGAGTCTAGCTCGGTTGGGCTACTACCTTTTGCTTGCTTCCCTTGCAACAGTCGGCTCTGCTGTTCTGCGCTGCTATAGATTAATGGTAGCTGATAGCTACTAACCGCTCTATCAATGACCTGAGACCACTGTGATCGGTTATTAAAATCAATTTTTTCAAATACTTCATGCAAAAAAGTACCAGCATTAGCGCCTTTGACAAAAGTAAAACGAATATCGTCTTCCGACTTCAGATGAGACTGCTCGTTGGCCTGTAGAGAATGAGTATGATTGGCTTGTAAAGTCCCTGTTATATCTAAAGCATCATCCATGCGCTCATCTACTACCGCCATCGCCTGAGTAGACTCATCTAACTGCCGCGCTAAAGCGGTAAAGCTGGTTTTGGACCACCCTTGAAAGTAATTGATTTCCATGACTTCTGCAAACGGCGCATACTCGATAGCTTCGGCAGTAGGTTTTGTAATAGCAAGCTTAAGTTGATTTAAACCTTTTGCTTTAGCAGAGTTATTATAGAACTCATTGATATTATGTCCTCTAAGCATACCTATAATGCCTTTGAGTCTATCGGGTAATTCAAAATTTGTAGCAGGTATATCAAACCAATAGCATACTGGTCTTACATCGGGGTTGGTATTTTTGAAGGCATCTTTTAAGACAACATAAAGCTGCTCACTGGCTCGAGTAAAGGCCACATAGCCAAGCCTACGTAGCTCGTCAAAACCTTCCTTGGTCTCGATTTCGGTATAATAGTCTGCAGTCGTAGCAGAACCTTGCAGTGGTGAGAAGCGGCGCTGATTACTGATTGCTTGCGCAGTCGATTGCGGCGTTGAAGCTGATGGTGCTTGTTGAGCGTTATATAAATATAGCCCATAGTTTTCTTTATTGCCCGACTTTCGACTGGCATCGCCCATACCTAGTACATAAACAATAGGAAACTCTAGCCCTTTGGACTTATGAATAGTCATCAGCTGCACGCCAGACTCGGTTGGTAGCGGATACTGCTTAGCCCAGTCGCTATTGGGAGCCGCGTCTATATTTTGTCTAAACCAAGCCAACAGCTCATGCTCGCCCATTCCTATACCGTACTGCGCCATGACGTCCATGATATGACGCAAATCCATAATATGACGATCGCCTTGTGGATGAGCCGCTAATGCTTGCCAAACGCCTTGTGGCTGTACTGGGTTTTTGTCTAACAGATAATGCAGTGCCGATAACACACCAAAATGCTGCCAGCGCTGCGCTGCCTCTTTTAGGTAGCTAATAAAGTCTTGATAGCTTGTATGGTTAGTAGTTAGAATTTCTTTTTTACTTAGGCTATTTTCTATTGCTTCTGAAACTTGTCCTGACTCATGACTCTTCATCATGGCTTTGACTTGTTTGATACTCAGGCCATACAGATGACTGGTGAGCACGCGATTAATCATGTCATGGCGGTACGGGTATAGCATAGCGCTAAGCAGTGCGGCGACGTCTTCAGCCATAATAGTTTCAAAGATACTGACATCGCTAGTGGTCAAGGTCGGCACTTTTAGCTTAACCAGTTCATCTTCAACCTGCTTTAGATCTTTTTTGGTGCGTGCCAGCACACTAATATCGCTTGGCTGAATGGGTTTGCCTTTTAGAGTCTGAGCACTGTTAAGTAAAGTGGCAATATGACGCGCGGTAATCTCATATTCATCATAATCAAGCTCTTTATCATAAGGCAGCTGTAATAAGCTCACGGGCTGATTGGATAGCACCTCAGTAATCAAAGTGCTATTAACCGCATCAGGCTCATGAAACCATGACAGCTGATTGTCCA
Organism: Psychrobacter sp.; assembly: GCA_029267175.1. Classification (GTDB taxonomy): domain Bacteria; phylum Pseudomonadota; class Gammaproteobacteria; order Pseudomonadales; family Moraxellaceae; genus Psychrobacter. The sequence goes on from JARIDJ010000085.1 coordinate 7,026, forward strand.
GCTTTTCAGCTTTAATATACTGGTAATAAATACCCGTCCCTAGCTGCGCAAGCTTATTATCAGTAGTCGTTGCTGCGGGCTTGCCAAACCAGCAGTTTAACGCATGAATAACACCAGCGTTTGAACGGCGGTTAATGTTGAGCGTCCAAAGGTTACTTTGATCAAACTGCGCTTTCATATAGTTGTAGTTGGCGACATCACCGCCGCGAAAGCCATAAATCGCTTGCTTGGGATCACCAACCAATAATAAGAACTCATGGCTGGCCTTTTTGCTCGTTGACGGCTGCGGTTTGACTTTAGATAGATAAATACTCTCAATCATAGTCGCTTGCTCGCCATTGATATCTTGCGATTCATCAATCAGTGCCACTGGATAATGATGGCGAATATAACGCGCCAGCTTCTGCCCTTGCCGGCCGGTTAACGCTTGATTAAGGCGTACCATCTGCAAGCTAAAAGTCGTCTCGCCGCGCTCTTCTAAAATTACGGGTAGTCTTTCGCGTACCGCAAGGACGATATGACGATTGAGATTGGCTAGCAGCAATACAATATGCTGATTTAAATTATCAACCTTATCCAAAATAGCCATTAACTTACGGATAGTTTGTAAGCTAAAAAAAGCTTCATGCTCTTTTTCTTTATTCTTATTAAAGTTTTTAATTTTGCCGTCTTCATTGGGATATCTAGAATCCTGCAACGAGGCAATAATCTTGTGCTCTCGCTCGTTTAAATAGCTAGTAAACGCTAGCTGATATTCTGCTACCTTTTTATGCACCTCAATAATGGCATCAAATTGTTTAAATAAAATAGACCCAGCGTGAAAACCTTGCGACTTTCGATAATCAGGATCTAGATAAGGTTGAATATCAACCAAATCTACATCAGTAAACTCATAAAGTAGCTGCTCATATTCACTAAAGTCAAACTCTTCATCCAGCTCTATCTCATCAATAGGCGCAGAGATAAAATTAAGCGAACGACTTACAAAATTTTTATGATCACTAACTGCCGTTAATTTGCCTTGCTGATCGAGTAAATCATATAGTTTGGGCTGCTCACGATGTAGTCGGCTTTGAAACTGACGCAGCTCATCATGAATAATACTATCTGTCACCTGCTGGATACCGCTATCCTCAACAATACCCATACCCTGCTGATGACCGGTCTCGCTGCTATACTCGGTAAGCCATTTTTGCGCTAAGCTATCGAGCGTACCGACAAACAATCTATCTAGGGTATTTAACACTAGCGCCGTACGCCGAATGGCCTCAGCCATTGGATAGCTATAGACGTGATCTAGCAAATAACCTATTAAATGCAGGTTAAGCGGATCTTGCATCAAATCAGCTAAGTGCGCGTACTTAGCTTGCTCTATGAGCCACTTCTCACGCTCTTTTTTAGCCGCTTCACGCTTGTTAGCAGCGGCTTGTTTATCATAGTTATAATCTTGGTTGAATTGGTTAGTGTTTGAATCTGTAGCTGAATCCTTTTTTGCTGGTTTATCACTGCCACTTTCAGGCGTTACTTGAAGCAGATCAGGATATAAGCTGGCCTTATTATTAATATCAGCACTCAAGCTATTAACGAACTGCAATAATTGATAAAACGCTACCAGACGATCATGAATACGCTGGCGCATCTCTGCCGCAGCGGCGCGAGTAAAGGTCGTAGCAATGATTTGCTCAGGCGCGCGCCGTGCTTCAATCAGTAGCCGTAGCATAATGCCCGTTAATGTCCAAGTCTTGCCAGTACCTGCTGAGGCTTCAATAAGATGCTTGCCCGTGAGTTTGACCGCAACCGCTGGTATCACCTCAGCTTTGCGCTCATTATTAGCATCGCTCTCAACCACTAGCTCCGGCTGCAGTAGAGATGGTGTAGAGATGTCAAGGATATCAGAGCTATCGGTAAAGTCTTTCATATAAGCGTACACTTTTATTGTTCTGTCTTAAATTCATAAGCTAGAAACTAGCGCTACTAAATCACTAGCTATCTAAAGTCTCTAACGCTGCAAACATTGGCGCATACAGCGGCTGCGACAAGGTAGTCAAAGCCGATGATAGCGCTTTAAAAGCATCCTGGTCACGCAGCACATACTGCCAAATAGCGTGCTGCGAGCAACTATCGTATATCGTATCTATATGAGAGCCCGCCCTTAGCCAATCTGAGAAGTCCGCGCGTTTTGGCCAATAGCTACCGCTCGCGCCTTCTTCAGCGTTTAAGGATTTCTCAAGAAACTTAAGCGCATACTCAGGCAATAGGGTAATAGGCACTTGACCCGTTAACTTGGCAAACAGCGCCCATTTGATCAATTCCACTACTGCGTCTTCATAAATAATAGGTTTTAGCTTAAACGCGATTGTGTTCTCATACTTCTTAACCCCTGCTCTTGGCTTATTAAAGCGCCAAATACTTATCCCATCATTTAACGCCACTTGCTCGGCAGTAGTACATCTAGCTACTTGCCAATAGATGTGCGCCAACCAAAACTTAAGTAAATGTTTTGGATCGGCGGAATTAGGGAGAATATTTAACCACTGCTTAGGAGACTGCCCATTATCTATCGGTGCTGATGTTGAGGTTAGTACTAGTGTAGGCACTGCGCCTTTTATTTTAATCACTTTAGGTAGCAGTTTCAGCAGTGAGTCATTATCTATACCCTTTAATACCGCTGCTAGCTCTAGCTGAACCGGCTTTTCAGTGGTTGGGGTAAGTAGCTGTAAGCCATCTGTGCCCGTCTCAAGGTTTTCATTAGCTAAACCAGAACCATCAAAGCCATTAACTATTAATTGCTCTTTAAACTCTAAGCATTGCTGTTGCAGCTTTTTATATTGATTGGGCAAGGTGGTTCGTCGAGCGACCCCAGCTGGCATGATTTTTTGATACAGTAAAGTCTGATTAGTAGTGTCATTTGTTTTATTGCTACCATTATTATCGGCCGCTAGCTCCTTGAGCAAATGCTCCTTAATCTGGTAAGTGGTTAAACCATCCAAAAATAGCGGCTCTTGCTGCGCTATAGCCTCCTCGCCTTGTACTATATGTAGCTTTTGCGTACGCAAAAACGCTTTGGCAGGATGGCGCACTTGATAAGCTAGCACCCCTTCAACATCGATCTCGCCAATATTAAAGACGCTATCAAATAAGGTTTGGTGAAGCGCTTCTTTATCATTAGCAGTATTACCATTATCAGGGCTCTCTAGCGCTAGCAGCTCAATCAAGGTTTGCAAAGTTTGATTGTCGGCCTGTCCTAGCTGACCCAAACCTGTACCAAGTAGCTGAGCGATGCATTCATATTGCGTTTTTGATGGTAAAGCGACCAATTGCGGCGGCGTGCCAGCTACGCGTCCCTTCAGGGTACGAAACACCGCCTGCCAAATCGGCGCAGGAGGAAATTGCTTTTTTTGTGCCAATTTGGTTTTGCGCATGGCTGTATTTAATAGCGTATCTAGCTCATCGATACTGTCGTCTTTGCTGTTATTTACAATATCATTGTCAGCATCTGCAATTTCTGTTTCAAATAAACTTTCATGAAAAGGTAATGCCGGATGCTCAGTGACCAGCCATTGCCGGATTAATTTAGGCAAATATCGCTTAAGGCTTTCGGTCGTTGCATCAACGCTCTCCGGTAAAACAGCTAAGGCATCTAGGGATTTTACCTGCCACTGCACCTCGCCTTGCAAAAAATGCAGTAACTCGCTCACCGGATTGGCTGGCAGATGCTCGTGAGTATCAGTTAAGCTTTGACCATTATAAAATATCCAGCAAGCACTACGCGCGCATAGCATGGCATCCAAAAATGCGCCGTTATCATCATCCTCGCTGACTCTATCACCGCGGCGCGAATTGGCCGCTTTCATCAAGTCATAACGGTTATCACGATCACGCGCCGGAAACTCCGATAGATCCATATTGAGCATTACCACCAAGTCAAAAGGCACGTTTCTTAAGGCACCAAATCGGCCAAAGGTAATCACCCCCGTCGGCTCAGCACTGACTTGCTGACTCTCAAGCTCAGCTTCGATACTATCTAGCATAAAGCTAAGCTTAAGCGGTAATTGCTCAACGCCTGCCAGCTTGTGCTCCACTTCTTTTTTATTAGCATCATTAGCGCTACTGCTAGAGTACTGCCGATAATGACGATTGGCCCGCAGGCTTGATTTAAAGCCATTCATAGCGTTATAGATAGCGCGCATAGTACGGGTTTGATCGACATCGCCAAAGTAGCGATGAATGACTTGCGTTTCGATTTGATCAAGCCAATCTTCCGCTTTTAGCTTTTGGGTATGATCATCACGGCGCGCGCTCAAGCCGGTATAAATACGGCAAAGCGCCTCCACAATCAACGCATCATTTAGACTCACTTGCGGCAGCGGCAAGGTCATCTCAGCCATTGCTGAACTTGGCCATTCCTCCTCTACTAAAGGATATAAACAAGCGCTCATATCGGCCTCTGGCATCACCAGGCCCAAAGTCAATCTATCTAACGCTTGCGCGAAGCTAAAGCGATAATCATAGTCGTGATGATCTAAGGTGGTTTTTAGATGACGCTCATCAAAACCGCGAATAAAACCTGCCTCGACCAGCAAATCACAGCCGCGGCTCATCTGTTCATGAGTTAATCCAAAGCTCTCAAACAGCGGCGGCAGCATCAGCCAGTCTAAAACCTCAGCCGCCTCAAAACGGGCATTATGACTGCCCAATAACTTATAAAAACCAATGATCGCCTCCCATAACTGACGAATATCAGCATCGACCACACCCGTTACTTTGGCAGGCAAGGTCAAGCCATCTTGCCCTTTACCACTGACAAAAACAGAGCTAATCAGCGCATGATGCTGCTCAACATTGGGCAGTAAAACGACAATGTCAGATATATGGCGTTTTTTCTCGCCAGATTTGACTGGCTCATTAAGCCAGCGCCCAATCATAATACGCAGCACCTCTAACTGACGCTGTAAGCTATGGCACGAATGTATGCTTAGGCTATTGTCTTGCGCAGACATGTCCCAAAAGCGCTGTTTCTCAAAGCGCTTATTCTCTAGCACCTCATCGTCATACCATGAGGATTGCGGCTCAAAACTTAGCTCTATTTGACTGCTAAGAGCTTCCGAGACTTTTGCCGCAGTGGCTTGCTGGGTCGATTGCTCATCAAGCATCAATACATCGTTTTGCAGACGTTTTAATAAACTGGGGCTAGTTTGCCTAGTATGAGCGCTAGCTGTAAACTCATCATTGCAATCACTATCTAGACTATCAACATCAACATCAACATCAAAGCTATCTTGCCACTCTACTAACGCGTCCAAGTGTTGCTCATTACCCGATAAGTTAGCGAGCATAGCAAAAGTATCGCGTGACTGCTTACCCAAACGCGACAGCAAGCTGTGACCATAATCACGCAAAAACACACTTTCAGGGTTAATAATTTGCTGACGCTGTAGCCAAGACTTATCGACAATATCCGCCCAAAATAGCTTGGAGGGATTATAGTGTAGTAGCATAATGTCCATATATTTTGATAAGCGCTGCAAAAAATCAAGCTCGGTTTGCGGCAATTGCTGAATGGTAAAGATACGCAGCACCTTTGGTAATTGTCCGCGCTCATTGGCTTTATTATTCTCTAAAGCTGACCAAAAGCTGTTCTCAAGCGCTACCCGGTGCAGATGCACATCAGCAAATAGCTGCGACCATAAAAAACGCTGGGCTGCCTCCAACTCCGTATAATGCGCAACCAACCACTCAGGGGTTGCACGCGCATACTGATCAAAACGTAGTGACAAGGCATCTTTATCAGCTATCAGAGCCTCGACATCCAGCGGCTTATTATGCGACCACAGCGCTAACCAATCCTCGCGATGGGTCAAGTAGCGATTAAACACTCGCGCCAAATCGCTTGCCAGCTGCCAAATACGCGCATCTTGCTGCGCTTTATCTGACCCGGCTCCTAATTGCGACTCATCAACCAAAGACGCTAATAGGGGATGAAGCGGATGCTGCTCGTCTGCTACAATCGACTGTTGGTAGTAGGTCAAATAACCAAACAAGCGCCACTGCATAACCGTTGGTGATAATACGGCCACTTCAGGCACATTTAAAGTTATCGCTGTAGGATCAGTCTCTAATAAATAAGCGTTATGGCGGCTAAGTACATTTTGCATCAAGCTCCACTGATACTGACCCCAAAAGGTGGTGGTGACCAAAGTGCTGATACCCGCCTGACTAGCAATTGACTTATCGAGCCAATCGCCTAATACCATCGACGGTACAATGACAATAAACTCTGCAAAAATAGGCTGGTTTTTGGCCTTGTAGGCAGTCAATAACTCATTGACTAAGTACTCAGTACGGTGCGACTGGATAATTTTAAACATAAATGACAATCTAATTGGAGTAGAAGAATAAGAAATACAAAGTAGAAGACTTGAGCTTTAGTATCAGTAAAAGTAATTACAGCAAACATCATAGTTTCAACGATAGCTACGCTGACAATGATAAAGCGATATAAAGCTAGGTTTGGCAGTCGTGGCAACTGTTTTTTTCTGTTAAGATAACGACGCTTAATCACGATAGGTAATTATTTTATTACCCTCGTTTTTGGTAAAGCCTATTATAACGATATAGCTAGCATGCTACTAATTTGATTGCTTTTGAGTGTGCCACTGATAAGCTGCATTTACCAGTGTACTTCCCCAATATTAAACCCACTTAGCATAGCTTGCGACAGCTAGTGTCGTATCATATACAAAGTGTCCTATAAAAAGAGCCATAGCCTATGAAAGACTACAAGTTAGTAATTGCTGGATTAGTATTGCTATTTATAGTTATCCTGTTGGGCGTCTTTGCATGGCTTTGGATAAATAATAATAAAAACATCGACCCGCTTCCTATCTTGAGTGACAAAAACGCGCAATCAGGGCAAGATAACACAGAAGAAGATAGCAATGAGGTCAAAAACGATACTGATGCCAATACTTTATATATTCAAGCGCAGCAACCTTTGCAAGTGCCTTTAGACGCGGTCATCGTCAGCTTTGAAGCGCGTTACCCGCATATTCAAATACTAACAAACTACGTGCCAGCTACCGATTTGCTAATTTTAGACAATTCTAACGCCACTGATATAGTCATTGCGGATGATAAATTATCTGATACGCTGCTTAGTCTCTTGCAAGACGAGCTTAATCAAAACGTACAAAACAATGTCGTTAATCCACCAGCGCAGAGCCGTTCTGATACAGAGTCTGAAGAAGCGGCGGTAGAGAATAATGAAGCTCGCATTCTTAATCCGTTTGGTTATGCAATGAGAAATTCGCAAACGGTAGAAGGGGTGATATTGAGCGATAAACCGGTAGCCATTAGTTTTCGCAACTTCTTAATATCAAGTACAGGGCAAGACATTCTAAGACAGTATGAATTTAATAATATTGATGGCTACCAAAATAGTGTAGATGACTTATTTAACCCCACTTCAACTGCAAAAACTGCCGTGGAGCAAACGGAGGTAGTCAAAGAAGCGCTAACAAATGGTGAGTAACCAATAGTGCTGCTTTTAGGCAAATAAGTTAGCAACCAAAGTACTCAGTGATTGCTTTTGTGGCTTATGTTTTTTACAATGAGTGTCCAAAATGCGCCTATAGCTCAACAGGACAGAGCAGTTGCCTCCTAAGCGATCGATCGGGGTTCGAGTCCCTGTGGGCGCACCAACGACTATTTTATTGCATTATAATAAGCCCTTGCAGCGTATAGCTTACAAGGGCTTATTGTTATTTTACACTCTACTGTAAATAGCCATTTTCAGCGGTTAATTCAGCTGGCAGATCTGTTTCTCCCAGTGCTTCTAACAAATTAATCTCTATAGTTCGAGATATCGCCGTAAGAGGCAGATGATTTGCCTCAATTCCAAAAGGATCTGTTATCTCCTCACTGAGCGCATCCAACCCAAAAAAAGTATAAGCAATCACACCGCAAACTAAAGGTGTCACCCAGCCAAGTGACGTCGCTAAGCCAAAAGGCAACATAAAGCAGTACAGATAAGTCGTCCGATGCACTAATAAAGTATAAGCAAATGGCAATGGTGTGTTATGAATACGCTCGCAAGCTGCTAAGACTATAGTCATAGAGGTTAGCTGATTGTCCATATTTTGTATCATAAGATCCGATGTCAATGAATGACGACGACTGTCACCAAGCTTTTTACCCATTAATCTTAGTAGATATTCAGGTAAATTGCCTGCTTGCTGCATAGCAAGATGATACTTAGGCTCCATAAAAGGCTCAACGTCCTGCCAAGGAGAGGTTTTGCGCAGTCTATGGCGAAGCGCATGCACAAAAGCAATGTTAAGGTTGATAAGACAGCGCTGAGTGTCTCGTCCAATCTCATCCTTATCCTCTATAAACGAGAGCACTTGACGAGTCAAACTGCGAGAATCAAATACCAGCTGTCCCCATAATCCTCGAGCCTCCCACCAGCGCTGATAGCTTGCATTGTTACGAAAGCCCAAAAACAAAGATAAAGCTATTCCTAGCAAAGTAAATGGCGCAGCACCATAGGTAGAAAAAGAGCTGGGAATCCAGTGTTGGACAGCCGATATTAAGGCACTAAGCAAAGTAATAAGTAAAATCTGAGGATAAATATGAGGAATTACAGAGCCGCGCAGACTAAAAAGTATTTTGAAGGCATTAGGTTTTTGCCGGACAATCATGTCAGCTTCCTATCGATATCATGTCACTTGACTACCCTACAAACCAGTAGCTGGTAGTAAATAGATAGTAACAAGCCACTTGCTAAACTAGACGAATAAAATAATAGTTCGCTAATTTAACAGTAATGCGCTTAAATATCACCTTAACTACGTAAATATTTTAGCAGTGCCATAATAGCTAATATGAGTACTAAAAAAACTAGCGCCATAAATAAAAAGTAAATTATCATCATCCCCAAACCCATACCTTGCATCATTGAGCCATTCATCATGCCGTGCATCGAGCCATGAGGCATATCATACCTAATTATCATTACAATCTCTCCTTATTTGGTCTATTTTAGCTCCTCTACATCACTCTTTGTAACCTTAAAACCAAAACTTTACTCCAGCGGTCACGCTACTAGAATCAACGGCCGCGCCTTGTTGACGCCGCAGATCTCTAGCATTCCCCAAAGCTGACTCATAGCTAAAGCCGACATAAGGCGCTAGCTGACGACTTAGCATCTCATAAGTTAATCTAACTTCAGCTTCCATCTCATTAAAGCCTTTAGCAATACTATTATCTTTATCATCTTTGCTAAAAGCGCTTAGCTTCACCTCGGGTATCACTACCCAGTGCTGATCCAAGCGCCACTCGTATTCTGCACCCAAATCAAGCTGGACTTGACCATCGGTATATAAATAGGCTCTAGCATCAGTCTCAATAAAGCAAGGCATCGTACCGACAATTCCAGCCATTACCGCAGATTTATCGTTTTCGGTATTATAAGCAACGCCAGCTTCGCCATTCCAAAAGGCAGCAAGCGGCGCCCAGTAAGCAAGTGAAGTTAGACTGTCAATGTCTTTATCATCTTTAGTTTGTACACTGCCTTCAGTGCGTAATTTGAGACGATTGCTATCATCACCATACCAGCCTGTAACCTCAAAGTTTATTTGATCGTCCTCGAACTGATAGCCAAGATCATCTACTGATATTCCCCATAACGGCATACTACCCATCATCACCGGCTTACCATACTCACCATAGCCCACACCATTTGAGTAATCTGGACTACGAGCATCGGCTGGCGCTTCCCCACCTTGCATCCCAGACATATCCATACTGCCATGATCCATATCTGATATATCACCTGACATGTTCATGTCGCTATGATCCATGTCTGACATCTCAGCAGCATTGGCTAGAGGTGATAGTAGTAACAGCAAAGATGACATAAACGCTAGACTTACTTTATACCTTTTCATAATAACACTCATATTTGCAGGTTTATTAAACGACGGCAACTTCTCTAAACATACCGGCTTCCATGTGATAAAGCAGATGGCAATGCCACGCCCATCGTCCCGCCTCTCCTGTGACATCGAAACTAATCTTTTGCGCAGGCTGCACCATGATAGTGTGCTTGCGAACTTGAAAGTCGCCATTTGGCGCGCGCAAATCACTCCACATTCCATGCAGATGCATCGGATGATTCATCATAGTGTCATTGACTAAAGTAATACGCACACGCTCGCTTGGTTTGATATTGACCGGCAAAGCATCTTTAAACATAATGCCATCAAGCCCCCAAATATAGCGATCCATGTTACCGGTCAGATGAATCTCAAGCTCTCGTGTGGGTTTATGCTGCTCGGCCATTATGTCATCGCCGACAGAGCGCAGCTGACTATAATTCAAAACCTCTCGTTCAATATTACGCAGGTTAATACCGGGATCATCGAGATTTATACGCGGGCTATCGACACGCATAGCCGTTTTAAAATCATATTCGCTCTTAGCATGTTTTGCTTTATAGCCCTTATCACCCATCGCGCCCATCATATCGGCCATGGTTAGCCATTCGATCTTATCCATAGCTGGAATATTAGCGCGAGCGCCTTTTTTGGTAGCAAGCGTAGTGGCGACAAAGCCTGTGCGGTCAATATTTTGGGCAAATATAGTATGCGCCTCCGCGGTTGGGGTAACGATGACATCATAACTCTCGGCGACACCAATACGAAAATCATCGACCTCGACAGGCGCCACATCATTACCATCAGTGCCAACGACTTTTATTTTGAGTCCAGGAATACGCACATCAAATATCGTCTGCGCTGAGCCATTGATAAAGCGTAGTTTGACCGGCTGACCTGCTTTGACGAGCTGCGTCCAATTAGCCGCCGTGGTTTTACCATTCATCAGATAAGTAAAAGTAGTCTCACCCGATAGATCACTAAAGTCTGTCGGCATCATGCGCATCTGATTCCACATTTTGCGCTTATCATAAGCGGCTTCTAAATCGGTAGCGGCAATATCAGACAACAGCTTTTTGAAATCTGGCAAATGATAATTATCAAAATCAGCACGCTGCTTGAGTAGTTTTAACAAGTTATGCGGATCGCGATGTGTCCAATCACTAAGCAAAATAACGTGGTCTTCCTCAATGGGATAACGCTCCGATCCTTTAGGCTCGATTACAATCGCGCCGCGCATGCCAGTCTGCTCATGAAAGCCGGTATGCGAATGATACCAATAAGTGCCTGATTGCTTGAGGGTGAACTTATAAGTAAAAGTGCTATTAGCTGGAATACCATCAAAGCTAATACCAGGTACGCCATCCATCTCGAACGGTACTAGCAAGCCATGCCAATGAATAGAGGTCGACTCATCCATTTGATTATGGACACGAATGATTACCGTATCACCCTCTTGCATCTTTAGCGTTGGCGCTGGCAAGGAGTCATTAATTAGCGTTGCCATGCTCGCCTTACCATTGACGATAATCATCTTTTTACTGATGTATAGATCAAACTCGTTGCCTGTGAGGATGGGCACCTGATGATCGGGTTTATCGCTATTGACGGCGATATCTTTTTGACTGATAGCACTATTCGCTATGGACGGCAATGTGGTTAGCATAGATGCGCCGAGCAAGGTGGATGATCCTGTCAAAAAACGACGGCGGTTGAGACTATTATTATTCATAATATGACCTAGTTTATCTTATTGAAAATCTGCTAACTGTTGCTTGACTTAGATAATTAATAGCTTATTACCAATGAGGTATCTTCTTGGCGCTTGGCGTAGGCTAAGACTTATTTACTGATTGAGACCACAGCTACAGCTGCGCTTCAGGTGACTCAATCTGCGCATAAACCGTGCTACTTCCATCTTTGTTAATTTGTATCACTTGATAAGGATCAAATCTGTTTTGATACTCCATGCCGGGGCTTCCCATTGGCATACCCGGAACCGCAAGGCCGATCGCATCACTTGGCGGATTGGCCAAAAACTGCGCCACATATTTGGCTGGCACATGACCCTCAAACACGTAGCCATCGGTAGTAACAGTAGTATGACAAGAGCGCATATTATTAGGGACGCCGTAACGCTGTTTAAACACCGCTAAGTCTGCTACATCCTGCCCGGTGGCAGTCATTCCATGATCCTCAGCATGATCGATCCACTCTTTACAGCAGCCGCAATTGGCATCTTTATACACTGTTGCTGAGACGTTTTGTAAAAGTGTGGACGGCGTAGCGGATTTTGTTATAGGACTTTGTTCTACTGACGTTGCCTGAGACTCAGCAGCACTAGTACTTGGTTGGCTACAAGCCACTAGCATAGAGCTGGCACTTAGCAAAACCATGGCAGCAAATCGCTTACTGTGTTTATTATTACTCATACTTTCACCCTTATTTATAAGATTGCTATTTGTAAAGTTGCTGTTTATAACATTGCTTTCATTCCATAATTTTATGATATAAAAGCGCTTGTTTATCGTGCTATCTCTTTAACTCTCTAATAGCTCTCGTCACTATAGAGTGTAGCCGATACATTCTGACTAATAGATGACGTACAGATGACAATGCTGTCATCTTCAGCGATTTAGATACTCAACCCTTAGCTATTGCTTTACTATTATTCCACAAAGTTTAGCATAGCTAGTTAGTGATAGCGGCCCGGCCAACTTAAAGGATAAAGCATGAAACTGTTATTGGTAGAAGATGAGCTGAAACTTGGCGAGTATATAAAAAAAGGGCTCAGTGAGGCCGGCTTTATTGTTGAGCATCAAGCGACAGGCTTAGATGGCTATCAGGCGATGATGAGTGGCAGCTTTAATGTCATCATTATGGATGTGATGCTCCCTGATGTTAGTGGCTTTGAGCTGGTAAAAAACTACCGCGCGGCTGGCAAGCTGACGCCTGTACTGTTTTTGACTGCCAAAGATGAGCTAAGCGATAGAGTAAAGGGCATTGAGATCGGCGGAGATGATTATTTAACCAAGCCTTTTGCTTTTGCCGAACTGATTGTGCGGATCAAAAGCTTATTGCGCCGAGCCAATCAAGCCGATTATCAAAACACTGTCTTGCAAGTGGCCGATCTTCAGCTAGATATCCTCAAGCGCAGCGTCTATAGAGGTGAGACGCCGATCAAACTGACGGCCAAGGAGTTTGCTTTATTGCAGTTTTTGCTTGAGCGGCAAGCAGAAGTCCTACCGCGCTCGGTTATTGCTTCGCAGGTTTGGGATATAAATTTTGATAGTGATACCAATGTCATTGATGTGGCGATAAGGCGACTGCGCATAAAAATAGATGATGATTTTGAGCTAAAGCTTATTCATACTATACGCGGTATGGGTTACAAATTAGAAGCGCAAGAGACGTTAGATGTCTCTGGTGATAGCGCCGCTAAATCCAATCCTAGTAGCGCAAAGTAGCATGGTTTATTCATCTGATAAATCTGACAAGGCTGACAGTCGACGACTGCCGTTACTATGGCGCACAATATTTTTATTGACCGTATTTGTGGTCATCTCGCAGGTTATTATCTATATTTGGGTTCAACGCTCAGTCAAAGGGCATTTTGAAGAAATGGACGCTGAGATTATCACTCATGCTGCCTTTAATTGGCGACAGCGTCTGACTCATGTTACAAAGCCAAGTACTAACGCTAGCCTTTCAGAGCCACTAAACCCACCCAAATCTATAAGGCCAATAGACAATCATTATTTGCATTCTTCTTGGCTTGATTACGATCTAAAAACCGTTATTAGCAATAAAAACGGCTCCTTGTTATTTAGCGTGCCAAGTGAGTTTGCTAATGAGTTGGACCACAGCTTTGATCTGCTAGCTTTAAAACAAGCTCATCAAGAGCAGCAATTTGTAATTGAGATAAACGATAGACGCTATCGAGCTATCATTATTGAAAACGACAACGAAAATGAAAACGAGCAAACACTAGCGCTCATTGCCTTACCTATCGATATTCATCACCATTATTTATTACAGTTTAATCGTCAGCTGAGTCTGATTTTATTGGCCATTACCCTGCTATTGGTCTCTATCGCTGCCCTAAGTGTGTATTGGGGATTTGCGCCGTTAGCCACTATTGTCCAAAAGATGAAAGCTATCAACCCAGAGAGACTCGATGAGAGACTCAAGGTAGAGGAGATGCCAACAGAGCTTAGAGCTTTGGCAGCATCCTATAACTTAATGCTGGCAAAACTTGATGATAATTTTCAATCTTTATCGCGCTTTTCGGACAATATCGCTCACGAGTTACGCACGCCAATAGCGACACTAAGTACACAAACGCAGGTGATGCTCACCAAACCTAGAGAAAAGCTAGAATACATCGAACAACTGCATCAGCAGCATGACACCTTAGAGCAATTATCAGCGATGATTAATAATATGCTCCTGCTAGCCAAGACTCAAAAAGGGCTAAGTGATTCGCAGATTACTAGCGTAGATACCGAGAGACTCATTGGCAAGTTACTAGATTATTTTGAGATGATAGCTGAGGAGCGTGAGATCACTTTTACAAAAACTGGAGAGTTTCAGCCAGTATTAGGTGATGAAGGTTTATTGCAAAGACTATTTGCTAATCTGCTGTCAAACGCGATCTATTATGCCGCTAGTAATAGTATTATCGATATATCAGCGGCTATCAACACTCCAAACACTCCTATTAATATTAATGATTTGCTTGGGGATGACAAGAGTAACACTCAAATCTCAAAGCAATCTTATTTAGAGATAACTTTCACCAATCGCTTAACAAAACCGTTAACGCAAAGCGAAGCGGATCGATTGTTTGAGCGCTTTTATCGTCAGGATAAAACCAGCCAGCAGCAGTCAGGCTCAGGCTTAGGACTCTCTATCGTTCAGGCCATCGTCAATGCTCATAAAGGCCGAGTTACTATCACTATCAAGGATGAGTATGAGTTTGAGGTTGTAGTAGAGTTATTGATGGCTAAAAA
>JARIDJ010000021.1 GCA_029267175.1 Psychrobacter sp.
GGACTCTTTTTTGCCGATTAGTCATTAAAAAGATCCGCTTAGAGTGACTAAACTAGATAGTTTTAATCTAGAATCGCCTAAAAAATAGTCACTATCAGTGCCATGATCGAATGTTCAACAGACCCTAGTATGTTGTCCTTCAAACTGGCAAAACCGACTTTAGTAACATTGAATAGACGCCACGGCTGCTTGTCGGTATGATACGATAAAGCGCTGAGAAAAATCAGCGCTCGCTTAGGGTTAAGTCACTTCTACCTAAGCTGTTTTTAGATAATTTTAACTGATACTCTTTATACTTCTAGCTACTTTTATACACTTATTTATTTTTCTGAGGATACTGTGAGTAAATCCATCAAACTAGCGATACTTGGTCTTGGTACCGTCGGTACTGGCGTGGTCCATTTAATAAATGACAATTTAGGCGAGCTTAAGCGTCGTAGCGGACGCGATATTATGATCACCGAAGTCGGCACCCGTCGTAAGCGTGATGATATCGATTCCAGTATTATTCAAAACTCCGATTTAATGGCCGTAGCGGCAAGCGATAATGTCGATATCGTCATCGAGGTGATTGGCGGCACTACTTTGGCAAAAGACGTCATCATGCAAGCCATCAAAAATGGCAAACATGTCGTTACTGCTAATAAAGCGCTACTGGCTGAGCATGGTAACGAGATTTTTGCTGCCGCAGAAGCCAATAACGTCCATGTCGCTTATGAAGCGGCGGTCGCAGGCGGCATTCCTATTATCAAAGTGATGCGTGAAGCCTTAGCCGCTAACAAAATCGATTGGCTAGCAGGCATCATCAACGGAACGGGCAACTTCATCATGACCGAGATGCGTGATAAAGGTCGTCCTTTTGCTGATGTACTAACAGAGGCACAAGAGCTTGGTTATGCTGAAGCTGACCCAACTTTTGATGTTGAGGGTATCGATGCTGCTCATAAGCTTGCGCTATTAGCCTCTATTGCTTTTGGGATTCCGCTACAGTTTGACAAAGTTTATTGCGAAGGTATTACTGATATTACTTTACAAGACGTCAGTTATGCAGAAGAGCTTGGCTACCGTATTAAGCACGTAGGCTTTGCGGTGCGTCGTGACGGCAATGGCGCTGAAGATAATGCCGGTATTGAGCTGCGTGTCCACCCCACTCTTATTCCACAAGACGCGCTACTAGCTAACGTCAATGGCGTCAAAAACGCTGTACTAGTCAATTCGCACCCGCTTGGTCAAACGCTTTATTATGGTGACGGTGCAGGCGCAGGTGCCACTGCTTCTGCGGTAATGGCGGATGTCATGGATTTGGTAAGGGTTCTGGGTAGCACCGCTAATGGCGATAATGGTCATCATGTGCCGCATTTATCTTTTCAGCCGGAGCAACTGTCTGACACGCCGATATTACGCGCGGAGCAAATGACTACCGGCTATTATCTACGCGTCCATGCTTTTGATAATCCAGGGGTGCTTGCCGATATCACTCGTATCTTGAGCGATGCTGGTATCAATATCGATGCTATTTTACAAAAACCGGCGCATAAGGTTGGTCAAGTGCCGGTTATCATTCTAACGCTGCCTGTGGTTGAGAGTCAGATGAATCTAGCTATTGAAAAGATTGAAAAACTAGAAGCTATCACTGGTAAAGTGGTGCGTATTCGCTTGGATGAGTTGGCTTAAAAATCAGCTCAAGATTGCTTAGCATTTTGTATCACTTCATCAGTATATAATTGAGCATTTCAAAGTAGTAAAGTTGCTCCTATAATAAAAGCACGGCTATTTATAACTATTCATTAATATTATAAAGGGAAAAACTATGTCAAATGATGCAATCGTAATCGTTAATGGCGCACGTACGCCTATGGGCGGCTTTCAAGGTGCGCTAAAAGACGTTAGTGCTACTGAGCTTGGGGCTGCTGCTATCAAGGCTGCTGTTGAGCGCTCTGGTGTCAGCGCGGATAGTGTGGATGAAGTCATTATGGGCTGCATCTTGACGGCAGGTCTTGGTCAAGGCCCAGCTCGTCAGGCTATGCGCAAAGCTGGTCTGCCAGATAGCGTGGGCGCGGTCACTATCAATAAGCTCTGTGGTTCTGGTCTAAAAGCGGTGATGCAAGCTTATGAGGGTATCAAAGCCGGTAGCTTTGATGTCGCAGTCGCAGGCGGTATGGAATCGATGACTAATGCGCCTTATATCATGCCAGGCGCACGCGGTGGCTACCGCATGGGACATAAGGAGGTCAAAGATCACATGTTCTTAGATGGCCTAGAAGATGCTGATACTGGCAAGCTGATGGGACAGTTCGCGCAAGAGATGGCGGATGAAAAGGGCTATACTCGCGAGCAAATGGATGACTTCGCTATTGAGTCGCTCAATCGTGCGCTTACTGCCATCAAAGACGGTCATTTTGATGATGAGATTACTCCAGTTACCTTTGAGACCCGTAAAGGCGAGCAAACGGTCGATACCGATGAAGAGCCAGGCTTAGCTAATGCTGAGCGTATTCCTACCCTACGTCCTGCTTTTGCCAAAGACGGCACTATCACTGCTGCTAACGCCAGCTCAATCTCAGATGGCGGCGCGGCAGTCGTCGTAATGAGAGAGTCGCAAGCCCAATCAGAGGGCTTAGCGTTTCAAGCGCGTATTATCGCTACTGCCTCGAACTCACGTCATCCTAGCGAGTTTACTATCGCACCGATAGGAGCTATTGAGAAGGTATTGGACAAAGCAGGCTGGTCGGTCGCTGATGTCGATCTTTGGGAGATTAACGAAGCTTTTGCTATGGTGACTATGGCAGCGATGGACGAATTAGCTATTGATCATAGCAAAGTAAACATCGAGGGTGGTGCCTGCGCTCTTGGTCATCCAGTGGGTTGTTCAGGTGCCCGTATTTTGATTACCTTGATCCACTCATTGAAGCGCACGGGCGGCAAAAAAGGCGTCGCTACTTTATGCATCGGCGGCGGAGAAGCGGTAGCGGTAGCGATTGAGCTGCCTTAAAACTTGCTGTTAGACATTGTTCATTTCAAGTCTTTGATATTAGATAAAAGCTTTTCATTATTACCGCATCAGCTCTAGCTATGCGGTTTTTTTATGAGAAATTTTTAATAAATATTGCAAAAAAACCGACAATCCTATCAATACTGTAAATAAGCGTTAATTTGTACCATCACGATGTTATAGCACTTACAGCCTATTACACGCTTTTACGTCCAGCGCACATTTTGCTACTTCGTCTATATATTAACGGCCTCTGCCAATTGTTACTCTTATTACAAGTTGATGCAAAGCAACTTTAGATTTATTTAAGAACTTGCATTGTAGTTATTGAGGATTAATCGATAGTACAGATTATCTCAACTTTTAAATTTTTATTTTATTTAAAGACTTAGTATATCAAGACTTAGTATTTAAACATTTAGCTCGAAAATTAAAACGAACTTTCAACCAAAATTAATTCATATAAAAGGAAGATAATAATGAGCCAACTAATACGTTTACAAGATATTCAAGCCACTCACCGTGACCTAATTGGTGATGACTATTATGACCCAACAGGCAAAACCGCTTATGGTGTCAATGAAGACAAAATCGGTAAAATCGAAGGCGCTTTGGTAGAAGATACTACTGGCCGTATTCGTTATTTGATTGTTGATGCTGGTGGTTGGTTCAGCTCAAAAGAAGTGCTAGTACCCGCTGGTCTTGCGCGTATCGTTGGTGATGATGTGTTCTTTGATAGCCTGACTAAGTCGCAAGTAGAAGCTATGGAAGTTTATGATCATGATTATCAGTACAGCTATAAAGAGCAGTATGAAAAAGATCGTCAAAC
The DNA here is from genome assembly GCA_029267175.1 of Psychrobacter sp. GTDB lineage: Bacteria > Pseudomonadota > Gammaproteobacteria > Pseudomonadales > Moraxellaceae > Psychrobacter. The sequence continues at coordinate 3,822 of JARIDJ010000021.1, forward strand.
CTTTGTAGCCGATACCGTTCCTACCGAAGAGCGTATGGAAATTGCTGAAACTCACTACGACGCGCCAAATACTCTAGAATTACTAGAAGAGCGTCTAACGGTCAATAAAGACCGTATCGTAGCAGGTCTAGTAAAAGTCGGTAAGCACGTTGTAACCGAAGAGCGTAATGTCAATGTAGAGCTAGAAGAAGAGCATGCCAACATTCAACGCACTAATGTAGACCGTGTCTCTGACCGCAAAATCGGCGATATGGGTGCTAACGAGACAGTAGAGGTTCAGCTTGAAGCAGAACGTGCTCGCGTTGGTAAAGAGACTTATGTCACCGAAGAAGTCAGCGTAGGCAAAACTACTGAGCGTCATACTGAAACTATCGTTGAGACCATTCAGCGTGAAGAGTTAGACGTTAATGACGATGGCCATGTCGTTGACCGCGAAGGTAATCTATATGGACGTGATGATATTACCGCAGAAGATGTACGCCGTGCTCGTGGTATGTAATAAGCCAAACTATCTCCAGTTTTTGTATACATAAAGACGATATAAGATAGTTAAAAGCAGCTGACAGGTTAATCAGTGAATTAAGGCCAGAGCTCGTCTCTGGTCTTTTTTTTGTGCCAAGCATAGCATTTGAAACCAATAAGCTATAGACATTGATACCGTAATCGAAAACAATGACTAAATAATGACTAAAGATCACACTATTTTGGCCTTAATAAAATATAACTAATATAACTAATAAGGAAACAGCTATGAGCATTGATGCTAATAACCCTCTAAGTAATAACAATGATCACAAAAAAATAGAAGATCATGCAGGCGAGCATAAACTGCCTGCCCCTGATGCTTCTACTGCAGGTGCTAATACAAAAAACAATATGAACGCTGATCAAACTATCAATACCTCAACAGCAGCCACTATAAATAAGGGTAGCGGTTATTTGGAGCTATTAGAGGAGCGTCCAGTCATTAATAAAGAGCGCTTAGATGTGGGTAAAGTCACTGTCACTAAGCATAGCCGTAAAAGATTGATCGACGTACCTATTGAGCTGGTTGAAGAATACATTACCGTTACCACTGCTTATCATGATGATAAAAGTCAGGATTTACTCTCAGGTAGATTTGATGAAGCTGACATATTGCGTCATGTCGAGCCCTCTTTGGATAGTAAAGCGGTAGTCACTATCAATGGTAAGCAAGTTGAGATCGGCGATGCGCCAGTGGAGATTGTACTCTCAAGACAAGTAGCAACTATTACCAAAGACACGTATGCGGTTCAAGAGATTGACATTAGTAAGACCACTCATACTCATACCGATACCATTCAAGTTGAGTTAAAACATGAAGAGCTTGATGTTAGTGAAGAAGGGTTTTTGGAACATGAGAACTTGAGCGGTACTAAAGGTACGAATAAATAGCTCTATAAGCACTATGTTATAAATAAGCACTGTGTCATAAATAAACCCAGTCTTTGATTAATTATAAAAACTGAGACGATAAAAAAGCAACGCTAATGAGTCAGCGTTGCTTTTTTAGAGCTATCATTGACTTTATAGCGATTAATTAGTCGCGTCACACTCATAAGTATTAACGCTAGACTCGCCCTCGCCAGCAGTACGCATCACTCCAGTTGCACGATCTTCATGGGCAACGCGCCACTGAGTAAAGCCTGCAGCGCCGCTTAGAGTTGTCTTCACTTCATAGACTCCAGGATTGGTACCATCATTGGTTTTGACTACGGTGACTGTCCCTTCATCAGTACTTAGTACCGCCTCATTTATATCCTCTTTGTAAGTCACTTCAACTTTTAGCTCAGGAGAGCATAAATAAGTCATTTGTGTTACGCCGGTATTAACGTTAGCTACGGTATCCTCTTGTACTTCATTGACAGTAGCATCGGCCGCCACTACCGCATCGTTAGGTTCGGCAGGCTCAGCTGACATAGGAGTCGCTTGCTCAGTAGCAATGTCTTCTTCTAAGCTAGGTTCAGTCTCAGGCTCTTGTTGGCAAGCGCTAATGCTAATCGCACAAGCGAATAACCCACTCATAACTGCAGACGCTCGTAACGATTTTGATAATTTAAAGCTCATGCCTTTCTCCTAAATTAAAATACTAAGATGCTTAAAGGGATAAATTTTTGCAAAATTAACTGTCGATAGTAGATAATAGTAACGATTTATGCCGGCAAACACTATAACTTGTCTCTACCTACTCGCCTATACGGAATTTGTAAATAACTTAAGCTATTATAGTAGCAAATACCCTACTAAGTGTTAAAGCGAATTTGCAGAAAATAATTATCAAAAAGTTTCACTTATAAAAAACCCCTATCCAAAATAGATAAGGGTCGTTTTATAGAGGTAGTTCACTTATTTTATAAGTTATATTTTGCCGTGACATTGCTTATATTTAAGACCAGAGCCACAAGGACAAGGTGAGTTGCGACTGATATTCATACCAGCGTATGGATTGTCTCCGGCACCAGCTGCCCCTGCTAAAGCAGCTCCAGCCCCATTAGCCCGCGCGGTTTGCGTCTGGTTTTGAGAGGGACTACGCGTAGCCGCTTGTTGCTCATTACCAGCAAGGCCGCTAGCGTCTTTGTGCTCAAACTGCATTTGCATACGCTCAGCGTCCGCACGTTGCTGGGCTTCTAGAGCCTCAATCTCTTCTTTGGTCGGGATATGAACGCGTGATAAGTCTTGAACGGTCTCAGACTTAATAGCGCCTAGCATCATCTGAAACAGCTCAAACGATTCGCGCTTATATTCTTGCTCTGGGTTTTTTTGTGCATAACCGCGCAAGTGAATCCCTTTACGCAGCTGATCCATTTGCGTTAAATGCTCTTTCCAATGCTTATCTAAGCTTTGTAGCATAAAATGACGCTCAAGCTGGGCGGCATCACGCGGCCCCATTTGCTCACGGCGCTTATGATAATGATCTAACGCGGTCTGAATAATCTTCGCGCGCAGACCTTCTTCGTCTAGGCGGCGATCTTCATCAAGCCAATCGTTAATTGGCATATAGAGTTTAAACTCTTCTTCAAGCTCATCCTCAAGCCCATCGATATTCCACTGATCATCAATAGAGCCTGGCGGTATAAACTGATTAATCATAGCGTTATAGACATCGTAATGCATAGCTTCAATAGCTTGTAATAGATCCATATCGGCGAGCAAATCATCACGCTGAGAGTAGATCACTTTACGCTGCTCATTGGCGACATCATCATACTTTAGCAGGTTTTTACGCGCATCAAAATCGCGGCTCTCAACTTTACCTTGCGCGTTTTCGATGGATTTTGACACCATCTTATGCTCGATAGCTTCGTCTTCTTTGAGACCCATCGCTTTCATCATATTGACCACGCGATCGCCGGCAAAGATACGCATCAAGTCATCTTCTAGCGATAAAAAGAAACGTGACATCCCAGGATCGCCTTGACGTCCGGCACGGCCCCGTAGCTGGTTATCGATACGGCGCGACTCATGGCGCTCAGAACCGATGATATGTAAGCCGCCAGCTGCCACCACTTGATCATGCTTTTGTTGCCATTGAGCTTTGAGACGCTTCATCTCATCGGCAGACACTGCCTCAATATCCTCAATGAACGACTCCCAGTTACCGCCTAAGATAATATCGGTACCACGTCCCGCCATGTTGGTGGCGATAGTGACTGATTTTGGGCTACCCGCTTGCGCGATAATCTCCGCTTCGCGCTCATGCTGCTTGGCATTTAGCACGTTATGCTTGACGCCTTCTTGATCAAGCAGATATGATAATTCCTCTGAGGCTTCAATGGTTGCCGTACCAACCAGTACCGGCGCGCCTTTGGCCTGAATCTCTTTGATCTCACGGATGATGCCTTGATATTTGCCTAATTTAGTCAAATAGATCTGGTCATCCATATCAACACGCGCGATAGGCTTATGGGTCGGGATAACGATAACGTCGAGATCATAAGTGGATTTAAATTCTGCCGCTTCAGTATC
>JARIDJ010000044.1 GCA_029267175.1 Psychrobacter sp.
TAAGCAATGCACTCTAAACGAACAATATGGCAGGGGTAGCTGGACTCGAACCAACGGATGTCAGGATCAAAACCTGATGCCTTACCAACTTGGCTATACCCCTATTGAGGCGACCTATTATAAATAAATTTTCAGATTTTGCAAGACCTTTCGCCTTTTTCTTTGGATTATTGATAATAGTATAGCGTGGTAGATGATAACAAGTTAGAAATATTAGATTTTGTAACGTTGTAGCTTATGTTTTATGCATTATTTTTCAATCACAAACTCTTAACCAAATAACCTCTACAAGGCGCACCCTTGATCCACATCTCCAAAAGCGCTTTGTTGGATAATAAGCTTTTATCCAAAGGCAAGAACACCGCGCTACCGGAGCCCGTCATTCTTGCGGTAGCTAGCGCTTGTGCCTCTAACGTTTGCAAGTAGCTTAACGCTTGTTGCACCGCAGGAGCCAGGCTTGTCACTACTGGTGTAAAGACGTTTTGATAAGGCGCGTTCAGATTTTGCAGATAATTGTTAGCTTGATATTTAATCGTTTCAATAGACAAAAATTTAAGGTCACGACGTAATTGAGCATGGGCAAATAGCTTAGCGGTATTCACATACGCGTCTGGGGTTAGCATTAGATAATGCTGATCCGGCAGGTCAATGGCGGTTAATTCTTCCCCAATACCGGTGGCGATGGCGTCTTGCCCAAAGATGAATATTGGCACATCAGCGCCAATAGTGCTGGCTATGTTTATAAGCTCTGGTTGCGATAAATTAAACCGCCAAAGCTCATTTAGTGCCAATAAGGCTGTGGCAGCATTAGAAGAACCACCACCTAAGCCTGCACCCATTGGCAAGTTTTTATCTAAAGTAATGCTAACGCTTGGCAATTGCTCCGGCAGTTTTTTGCTATTTATAACATAGCTAAGCAGCGCTGTTGTCGCCTTAAAAATCAAGTTGTCTGCTAAGTTATCAGTAATGCTATCGGCACCAGTGAGAGCAACTAACTGTTTGCCAATAGCAGTAGCTCGCCTATTAATAGCATCATCTACTCGATTGACTTCGCTAATATTTACCGTTACAGTCAGCGAAAAATGCAGATAATCGCCCCAATCAAGCAGGCGAAACACGGTTTGTAAATTGTGATAGCCGTCATCGCGCTTGCCTGTAATATGCAAAAATAGATTAATCTTCGCCGGCGACAAACGCGTAAGGGTATTATCAGCAGCAAGCGGGTGATTATTAGGGGTTTGCATCATTGAAAAGTCTATTTGATTATTGGCTAAGTGACTGGTTAAGTTGTTGACTAAGTTACTAATTAAGTTACTGGCTTAAATGATTAATGGTCATCACTACTTTTTGACCTTGCGATTGAGTGGCGGTGATTTTACTGGGCAACTTGTCGTTTCCATTATAAGCAAAATTAGCACTCCAGTTACCATTGACCGAGCTTATAAGACGATTTTGATTATCAACTTTTGGTGCACTATCTGAAGGCGCTGAGCGTCCTGATATCCAGTACGGCATTTGCGAGATAGGTGCTTGCCAGCCTGTCGCTTTTTGCAATAATTCTTCGGGATTATCAGCGCTCAGGCTGCCGGTCTTTTCGCTGACTAAAGTTGCCGTTTGACCATCATAGGCGATATTGGTCTTACCGATACCTAGCGCGCCCATCAATTCAATGGCAAAACGATCATTTTGTTGACCCCAAGTATAAAAAGCGCTACCCCCTTGGGTATTGGCGTTACTAGCGTTAGCGGAAGCTGGCATTGTCACGCCGATTTTGCCATTGATGGTAAAGCTCTCTAACTTTTGCGCTGGTAGAGTAGGGGTGGTATTCGCGTTAGCCCCAGAGCTAGGTATAGACTGGCAACCAGCGCTTAACAATACGCCGCTGATCAAGGCTACTAATAGAGCGGGCTTTTTAATAGTATTATTAAAGCGAGTGCTGTTAGGGGACAACTTGACGGCTAGCAATCTTGACATGGGGGTTCCTCAAAAATGAGCTAAATAAATAGCCTAAAACGATAGTATAAAGATAGTTTTTAGCCCATAAGCTTAATCTTTAGATGTTACTTAACTGTGGATTGTTTTAGTAAAGTTGAATACGGTCATTGACGTTTTGTTGGCCAAAGGCAAAGCGCTGCTGCAAATCAGCCAATAGGGCTTCGACTTTTTCGTTATTTTGTAGGCCTTGATAAGCGCGTAATAACAGCACCCCCGAGCGCAGTGTGGGCAGTACCTCATAAGGCGTCTGCAAGTAGTCAATGACCTGAGTATAGTTATTATTAGCCAAAGCATTGCTAGCTAGCACATTGAGCGCCTGCAAATGCAGCTCATTATCATAACGCGGATCATCATAGCGAATCTCGATGATAGCCTGTGCCAGATCCAGACCTTGAGTAGAGCTGCGATCATTGGCTAGTAGCAGCTGCGCGTAACTAAGCTTGTAAGACAAATTGCTAGGATTGAGCGTTTGCAGATGATTAAGCAAAGTCCTCTTTACCACATAGTCCTCGCGGTCATCGAGCAACTGCACCCGCGCAAATAGTATCTCCTCGCTATCAGGATACTTACGACTGGCTCGGCTCAGTAGCTCTAGTGCTGCTTCAGACTGGTTTTGTTGCCATAAAATATCTGCTTGTAGCACAAAAGTCTCTGGCGCAAAAACCTCAAAGTCTTCACGCAGCTTTTGTAAGGTGATAATAGCTGCAGGGGCGTTACCGGCTAATAATTCAAAATCTACTACTTTTTTGCGCGCGGCTAACACTAAATCTTCTTGCATAACTCGGTTTAGGTATTTTTTTGCCTGCTCAAAGCGCTGTTGACGCTCCGCACTAATTCCTAAGTAATAATAAGCTTGATCTAAATAGTTAGGGCTTTTTGCTAGAGTATTAAGCAGCTGATCGGCGCTGGTATATTCTTCAATATCCAAACTCACTAATGCTGCTAATAAGGTAATCTCAGCATCCTCTTTGAAACGGTTATGAGCTTCAAGTAGTAGCTCCCAAGCCGATACGCTTTGTTTTAGGTCTAATAAATAGCGAATCTCATAAAGATAGAGACTCTTGCTATCTGCATTACGCAGGCGTGCTTGACTGATATAATTAACCACCGTTTGCGCCGGCTCAATCTTGCGTAAGATGTCGGCTTTTAGCGTAATAAAAGGCACATAATCCGGCTGACTTGCCAAGGCGCGATCGATATGAATAATCGCAATCTCAGGCTCATTGAATTGATATAACAAACCGGCTTTAAGAACGGATATCGAGGCATTTTGTTGACTATCGATAGGCTGTAATGCCGCTAGTAGCTCGCGTTTATCCTCATCATTATTAGGATAAATACCGATCAGAATCTCACTTAAATCAGCACGAGGATCATAACGAAGAATACGGTTTAGGGTTTCACCGGCTAGCGCATAATCATGAGCTTTTAGTGCCAAATGCGCGACATAAAACCAAGCAGGAACGTGATCGGGGTTCTCATCTTGCCACTCTTTGGCAAATATCAACGAATCCTCAACGGCTTCATAACTTAGTGATAAATTTAAGGCACGCTCAAAGACAGCGGTAGCGTCTTTTTTGAAGGCTTGCTGCTTATAAATCTTTAATCCTTGATTAAGATCATCGCGATCTACAGCAAACTCAGCGGCTAATAAGGCATAGAGGCTAGGCTCATCACTGGCGCTATCATCAACGCTCAAATCATCCTCTAATGCCTCACCTTGTAACGAAAAAGTGTCTAACGGCAAAGTAGCTAATGGAGAGGTGCTAAAGCTAAACTCATTAATAGTGATAGCAGAGTTTGTAGCCAAACTTTGCGTGCCAAGGTCGTTGTTAGTAGCTAAATCGTCATCTTGACTGTTAGTAGAGCTATTATCAGTGGACATTACTAGTGAGCTTGATAGCTTCCATAGCTTTGATAGCGGATTCGATATAGGATCTAGAACATTTGCTTGAGCATAAGGTGACAGGCACAGACAAGCGGCCAGCACCAAAGCTAGCTTGCGCCGTTGCCAAAAGCGTCGAATCATAGCGCGCAATAACGTTTGAATCCGTGATTGGCTATCATAATCAACACATAGAGCCGATTTTGGCGCAGCTTTTGCTTGAAAAACTAATCCAAAGAACCTCATGGCTGATAATATTTACCGATAAATTTAATCAATAGTTAACTCCTATCTTAGCTCAAACTTAGCTCAAAATTATTTTTGATTCATTATATGAGTTTAGCTTTGCGGCAAACAATAGCACTCTTGTTATCTAACAGACAGCATAATGTAAATAACAATAGCATAAAGAGCTGGCATAAAAATAATAATTAGCGTTAGCAGGCCTTATCTGTAACTGCTTCATAATCAAAGTATAAATGGGTTATAAACGCTAGTTTATGACACTATTGCCTAAAGTAGGGTTGCTAGTTGATTTTTTATGATCCGCCCAGATACAGGAGAAATCGTTGCTAGCATTGCTCAAGTCGCAAGTAACAAGTAGCAAATAACAAGTAACAGGGGGTACTATTAAATAAGGCGTATAAAAATGCTACAATAGCTGCCTTTATATTTATCGCCATACTTATGCCATATCTTAAAGTCATTAACCATGGCTTAGAGTAGCTCAGTACGGTTTGATAAACGCTATACCTTAATAATGCCGCATCAATAATAGGCGCTGACAGCAAAGTATAACGGGTTTGGCTTCGCTCTTTATGACTATGGTCCTTTTTGGACCACTCACTGAGCCGGTCACCGCTTCGAGCTGAATTTGTCAGTAAACGCTATGCTTATGGTCAATCAATAATGAGATTAGTGGTCATTGGAGTCAATCACAAAACCGCACCAGTCGCTTTGCGTGAGCGTTTGGCGCTTGTGGGTGACGATGTGAATAGTGCTTTGACGCAATTAGAAGCCTTCACAGATGGTAGCATCATTGTCTCAACTTGCAACCGTACAGAAATTTATGCCCTAGTCCCTCAAATAACAGCTTCGCAAATATCAGCTCCTTCCATAAATGACGCAACGCCCGCGCAACCCTCTTCTTCAGCTAGTGTTTTGGCCAATAATAGCGTTAGTGTCTCACCGGCAGCTGTCAGTGCTCATATTGCCAGAATTAAGCAGTGGCTCGCCGATTTTAAGCAGTTACCGCTAAGCGAGGTAGATCCTTACCTTTATGTGCATCGTGATGTGCATGCGTTGACCCATTGGCTAAGAGTAGCTGCTGGCCTTGACTCGATGATATTGGGCGAGCCGCAAATATTGGGTCAAATCAAACAAGCAGTACATTTGGCGCAAGACGAGAAAGTACTCAATAATCAGCTCGGCTGGATAGTCGATCAAGTGTTTGCAGCTGCAAAGCGCGTACGTAACGAGACTCATGTGGGCGCGCAAGCGGTATCGCTTGGCTTTGCCGCTGCCAAACTAGTGACGCAGATATTTGATAAATTGCCTGAGCGCACCTTATTAATTGTTGCGGCAGGCGAGATGAATCGCTTAGTGGCTACTCATATCGCAGGCTTAGGAGTAGGGCGCATCATCATCTGTAACCGTAGCTTGGAGCGCGCTGAAGCGTTGGCTACTGAGCTGCGTCAGCCCGGGCGTAGCGTTGAGGTAAGAGCACTACAACAGCTGCCAGAGCTGCTTGCCGAGGCAGACATTGTCAGTAGCTGTAGCGGTAGTATGAATTTGCTAATCGACAAGACGATGGCAATACAAGCTCTTAAGCGTCGTCGTTATCAGCCCATGCTGATGATTGATTTAGCTGTACCGCGTGATATTGACTCCACTGTCAGTCAGATGGATGATGTCTATCTGTATTCAGTGGACGACTTGCAGCATGTCATTGCTGGCAATCTTGAACAGCGCCGTCAAGCGGCTGTCGATGCTGAGCTACTAGTGAGTCAGCTAGTCGTTGAGATGGAGCAGCGCTTTCAAGTGCGTAAAGTCGGCAAAGATATTGAGCATTACCGCAATCGTACTCATAATCAAGTCAACAGACTACTAACTCAGTCCATTGCTAAATTGGAGAATGGCGAAGTTAGTGCTGAAGAGGTAGTGACCGAGCTGACCAGACGTTTGACCCAGACCCTAACTCACGCTCCATCAAAACTGATGCGTAAAGCGGCTAGCGAGGGCGATAGCGAGTTATTAGATTTTGTGGTTTCAGGGCTACATAACGCTTATCGTGATAAATCATAAAGGCTTGGTCTGAAGCTTATTTGATACCATTAAGCGTTAATAGAATAATTAGCAAACTATTGCCAGTATTGATTATCGGTGCTAATATTCATTAACCACGCTAAAGTAGCGTTTGCTGTGTTAACGTCTATTATTACAGAGCTTATAAATAAATAGGGCGGTGCATAGCATTGCAGTAACACGGATAGTCTATCTGTATAACCTCCGGTAATATCTACCAACGGCAATAGCGCTAGGATAAAGTGCTATATCGTCTAGTCTATGTTTTCTCTTTTTTTTAGTCGGTACCCATTTTGTAGAGCTACTCTTATATAATTGACTCTATACCGCTGCTTATCGTGCCGTTATTTATAGAATTACTTATCTAGTTGCTTATACAGTTACATAGTATCTACCCGCCTAATAACCACTCGTAAGTATACTCAAGTATTCACACCTCATCATTCAAAAACAAGGAGTTTTTATGACCGCATTACGTCAAGATATCGATCCAAACGGCTTATTAGAGTATTCAGTCGTTTATACCGACCGTGCCCTCAATCATATGTCAGAAGCTTTTCAGCAAGTTATGAACGACTTATCTAGCGATTTAAAATCCGTCTATAATGCTGACGCAGTGGCTATCGTTCCAGGTGCGGGCACATATGGTATGGAAGCGGTTGCCTCGCAATTAGCTCGCGACCAAGATTGCCTAATTATTCGTAACGGCATGTTCAGCTACCGCTGGACGCAAATCTTAGAAAAAGGCAATCTTGCCAAATCCTCTACCGTTTTGAGCGCCCATCGGGAAGCTAGCGATGCGCCAAAGCCTTTTGCGCCGGTCGATATCGATGAAGCGGTCGCTAAAATCAAAGAGCATAAGCCTGCTATGGTATTTGCGCCGCACGTTGAAACCTCAGCGGGTATGATATTGCCTAATGACTATATCAAAGCGTTGAGCGATGCTACTCACAGTGTGGGCGGCTTGCTAGTTATTGACTGTATCGCCTCAGGCTGCGTGTGGCTTGATATGAAAGAGCTTGGCATCGATGTGCTGATCAGTGCGCCGCAAAAAGGTTGGAGTAGTACGCCTTGTGCCGGTCTTGTGATGATGAGTGAGGCGGCCGTCCAGCGCGTCGAAAACACCGAATCTAATAGCTTTAGTCTTGATCTCAAAAAGTGGCTGGAGATTATGCGCGCTTATGAGAATGGCGGTCATGCTTATCACGCAACGATGCCGACTGATAGTTTACGCCAGTTCCGCGATACGATTAATGAGGCCAAAGCAGTTGGCTTAGATAAACTGTGTGATGCGCAGTGGGAGCTGGGTAATAAGATTCGTGATGTACTCGGTGATAAAGGTTTTAAGGGTATTGCTGCTGAAGGCTTTAGAGCGCCGGGCGTAGTGGTTTGTTATACCGATCGCGATGATATCCATAAAGGCACTGCCTTTGCTGAAGCTGGCGTGCAGATTGCGGCTGGTGTACCGCTAAAAGTAGGTGAACCTGAGAGCTTTAAGACTTTCCGTATAGGTCTGTTTGGTTTGGATAAGTTGACGGATATCGATGGAGCGGTACAGCGTTTTGAAACTGCTCTTGAGCAAGTATTAGCAGAACAACCAGCCTAAGTGTTTTATTGCTAGTTAAATTCTTTATTACTAATTAAAGTGTTTATTAGTAAATAAATAGTTTAGAGAAAAATACTGAGCTTGCCTGATAGCGCTCAGTATTTTTTTGGCTATTTATTATATTTTAATATATAATGTATTTATATAAATTATAAAGCTGTTATCAATTAGATGTATCTAGATTTAGGTAAATGATTATGAGTATACAAATAGACTGGCAAGCCTTCACGCCTATCTCCTTGGTAGGCGGCTTAATGCTAGGTGTGGCGACCGTTATTTTATTATTGGGTATCGGCCGAATCGCTGGTATCAGTGGTATTGCAGCAAGTTTATTCAAACCTAAGCAGGTAGAAGCTTGGCAGATATTATTTATCATCGGGCTTATCGCCGCGCCGCTTTTGTACCAGCTCGTATTGCCATTAGCGGCGGTAGAGGTCAGTAGCTCTGTACCGCTGCTGATGGTAGCAGGCTTGCTGGTGGGCTTTGGTACGCGCTTAGGCTCAGGCTGTACTAGTGGCCACGGTATTTGTGGTAATGCTCGACTGTCTCCACGTTCGATGGCGGCAACGGTAACTTTTATGCTATTTGGCATTATTACGGTGTTTATTGGTCGACAGCTTTTAGGCTTGATTTAGTTAAGCAAAAAAACAATAGCGAGAATTGAAGATGCTTAAAAATGTAATTGGTTTATTAGCAGGGTTGTTATTTGGCTTTGGTCTTTTGATATCGGGAATGACTGATCCGGTCAAAGTACAAGGCTTTTTGGATGTGTTTGGCGCTTGGGATATCTCACTGGCGCTGGTGATGGGCGGCGGTTTGGCAGTCGCGATCGTTGGCGTGCAACTGGCCAGACGGCAACGCTTAAGCTGGATAGGGACGGACATTGAGATGCCAACTAAAACGGTAATTAATAAAAAGTTACTAATCGGCGCGATGCTGTTCGGTATCGGCTGGGGCCTCGTTGGTATCTGTCCGGGCCCAGGAATTGTGCTCCTCGGTACGGGTCAATGGCAAGCGTACGTGTTTATCCCAGCGATGATAGTCGGTATGCTCGCGTTTCAGTGGCTTGAGCCAAAACTTGGCTGATATTTAAAGCTACCAAATAGTCAATTGTAGATACTAAAAAGCTCAGCTTAACGATAAGCTGAGCTTTTTAGTGTAGAGGTAGCTGCAATAAATAAGGTTATGCTCATGCCATTGTGGCGCTATTTTTTACTAGCGGCGACTTTTGGGGTCTCATGCGCTAGTGATTTGGCTGCTTGGCGCAGCTCAAACTTCTGTACTTTGCCAGTACTGGTCTTGGGGATTTCAGCAAATATAATGTATTTGGGTACTTTAAAGCCTGCTAGATGCTGCTTGCAATGCGCCATCACCGTATCACGCTGCAAGGTGCTGCCTTCATGAATCTCGATAAAGGCTACCGGGACTTCGCCCCACTTGTCATCAGGCGCGGCAACGATAGCGCAGCTTTGTACCGCAAGCAGTTTGTAGAGGATGTTTTCAATCTCGATACTGGAGATATTCTCGCCGCCTGAGATGATGATATCTTTGAGTCTATCCATAATCTTGATATAGCCATCAGGATATTTGACCCCCAGATCGCCAGTGCGAAACCAGCCATCTTTTAGCGCCGCCT
>JARIDJ010000066.1 GCA_029267175.1 Psychrobacter sp.
ATTACTAACTTAGCAAATATTCTGTCATAGCTATGTAATGTTTAGTTTAATGTCTAAGATGTCTAAGTCTTAATCCTCCCAAAGCCGTTGGTTTGTTTTCGTATAATGTATATTATGTTAAATAGACGCTATTTAGAGGGTTGCCATGTCTAGGTTTTAAGTTCTCAGTTATTGATATTTAGAATTATTGGGCAACTAATATCATCAGAGACTTTGAATGTTTTGTCATACCCTCTCTACTCACCCTCAAGTGATAACATATTCATAATCAGTTTAATTAGCGTCTCTTTTTGATTGGGGTCTGACTCTGCTACTAGCAAAGTTAAGGCAGCAAGTCCGGTATCATTGATAACCATGTCGCCCTCATCATTGAGCAACCTGCCGTTACGGTGCAAAAAATCGACAAACAAAAAAGCGCCGCTACGTTTATTGCCGTCCGTAAAGGGATGGTTTTTGACCATAAAATATAATAAGTGAGCCGCTTTGCTCTCAATCGTTGGATAGGCAGGCGCGCCAAATACCGTTTGCTGCAAGTTACCCAGCACGCTGTCCAAACCATCACCGCGAGGTCTAGCAAACAGCTCAGTCGCTTCGCCGCGAGCCATCAGCTGTGCTTTTAGCTCATTTAATGTACTCATCGCCTCATGAGTAGTCGGCAAAACACCACCAGCCTGCCCTGCAGGGTCATCTAGTAGTCCTTCATCATAGCGTTGCAGCCATAAAAAGGTCTGAGTATAACGGCTGATAATCTCAATCAGTCCTCGACCTTCGTCGGTCTTTAATTCAGGACTTTGAGCGGTCTTTTTAATCAAAGCCAGCGCTTGCTGCAATTCGTTAGAGTTTTTGTCAAATCTTTGCTGGTTTAAGGTATAACCTTGAATAAGGTATTCGCGTAGCCGCTGGGTTGCCCACCGTCTAAATTGTACACCTTGCGGCGATTTGATACGGTAACCTACAGAGATAATGACGTCTAAATCATAAAAGACCACTGGTCTATCAGAATTTGCAATATGCATTTTTTGCATATTGCTTTTTTCAGACACCTCTTCGTCATTCAACGCATTGGCAATATGACGTGAAATGACAGACTGATCACGACCAAACAGCTCGGTCATCTGTGCCTGCGAGAGCCATACTGTTTCTTGCTCAAAACGCACATCTACTTGCGCTTGCCCATCATCCGCTTGATATATCTCTATCTTTGATTGAGTGTTGTCTCTACTGTTGTTATCCCTGCTATCGTTAGTTTTCATTAGCATTCCATTAAGAAGATAAATTTATATGAGCTTAAAGAGTTTTGAGTCCTCAATGATGACAGTGCAACGAGCTAGTGCTGGAGGTTTGCTCTTGTTTAATTATCACTATCGCGATATATCGTGCTTTGCGCTTCTTTGGCAAAGTCTTCGTAGCTAACACTGGTTTGAATATCATTCGCTAGCGTTTGTGGTTCGCCAGCTAATTCTGGTGTGGTCTCAAGCCTTGGCTTATTTGTATTGTCGAGGCTGACATTGGCAGCTGATTTGGCAGCTAAGGTAGTTTGAGCGTCAGAGTTCTCATTACTTGTGCTGGTTGTCGGTATTTTATCTATATCATTGTTTTGCTTGGTTTTTTTTATAGGATGATCTAGTTGTTTATCGACTTTATTAGCGCCGTTAACAGTAGTAGCGGCGCTGTTGGCGATCACTGTCTCTTTATTGGTTATCTGCAGCTTATCTGAGGAATCTACCACCGCTTTGTCTTTAATAGCCGTAAGATTTTTGCTGTTAGAGGAGCTATCAGATAATTTTAAGCCCAAGACGGCTACTAGTAATAGTAATAAAACTAAGCCAACACTTGCGCCAATGACTTTTAGGCCACTACCCTGCTTAGTAGAGACGATACTAGTGCTTTGAGAGCTTGCTTGCTTGGAGTTTGGCTTTAGGTTGTCTGGCTGAGGATCGGTTTTGGGGTTGCTCTCGTCAAGCGTCTTGACTAAATCATGATCGATTGAGGCCGCTGAGGTAGTATTTGCAGCCTTACGCTTAGAGAATATTGAAAGGATAAGTTTATTTTTCTGCTTTTTCTCGCCAGCAAAATAACGCAGCTCTTCTTCGCTCAATAGCTCATGCGCTAGGCTGTTATTGACACTAGTATAGTCATCATCCTTTGATTTTTGCATAGTTATCAAGCCATTAACTATTTATCGATTGCTTAGATAGCCTCAACCTCGCCCTTGATTATATGGCGAAAGACAATATCATGAATCATTATTATATAGCTATAATGCTAATAACATCTAGATAGATGAGCATTTTTTTGCAGACAGCACAAAGTGACCATTAGTAGACTAACGATCGACATTTTGAACTTTAGGCCTATCTAGTGGTTTATATTTACTCTCAAGCTCACCGTTTTAAGTCAATGTTAATAAAAAATGTTATAAAAAAGCGCTAGTGGCCACTAATAAGAGCTGTCACGATATAGCACCTGCTGCGATTCTTTTTTGAAGCTGTCATAGCTGATAGTAGAGTCAGCGCTAGTCTGAAGACTTTCCTGCTCAGGCTCTAAGCTGCTCTCTCCAAGCTGCATTGAGCGCATCCTAGTCGTCATTTGAGGCTCAGCTTTGAGATTGGCCAGCTCAGCATTCAAGGCGATGCTGTTTAGACTCTCCTTGAGCTGTGCTAAATTACGAGCATTAGCAGCATTTGTCGCTTTTTCTTCTGCTATGGCTATAGAGGTTGCCAATGAGTTCTCTTTTCCTATTACTGATATATTATCACTGACCTCAGATACCTGACTGTCAACCGCTGATATGCGATCTATTAAGGTGTCAGTGGCGCTAAATAGGATTATTACTAGCGCTAATAGCAATAAAGTACAAAATGCGCCAATAATGGTCAGCAGCTTTGCGCCATTGTCGGAGCTATCATCTGCCATAACTAAAGCTTTGGGAGTGGCCCCCATTCGCTGCTCGTTATTGCGGTAATTAGCTTCGACAGAGCTTTGTGAGTAGTTGGCAGCGCTGTTTGTACTCTTATTAAGATCTTGGTTTATATTTTCGATCGTTTTTTTGAGGTACTGCTCATACACTCCTAGACTACGGCTATTGATGCTAGGTTTGGTATAAATGTCTTTAGGCGACATTCGATTATAATCAGACTTTTTATTATCGAAATTATTCATAAGGCCATATCCAATCAGCTTTTGCCTTAGGGCGTGTATGCAGGTATAAGAGCAAGTCACTCTATAAAAAGAGCTTATTTTTATATATATTCATTTTATTATATATATAGCTAAGACTAAAAAACAACCTCTAATTGCTAATTATTAATCAAACAATGTTGATAGACTAGCAAAAATAGTATTAGAGGTATCAAAAACCTGACCAAGTGCATTATCATCTCAGCAGATAAGTATTTTAGGAGGTAATCATGGATTTAAAGCAGCTCAATGCCTTTGTTGCTATTGCTCAATTACAAAGCTTTAGTGCAGCAGCAAAGACCACTGGCCTCTCTCAGCCTAGCCTTAGCCGTTTGCTAAAGCAGCTAGAGACTGAGATGGATGTGGTGTTAGTCGATCGCTATCACAGGCCTCTACAGCTGACGACAGCAGGAATATTCTTTTATGACAAGATAAGTGCTTTATTGACAGAGCTTGATGCTATTACCAACATGACTCAGCGGCTCTCTGCACCTAGTAGAGCGCTAAATATCGGTTTTGTGCCCTCGGTGCTATATGGACTACTGCCTGAGGTCATTGCTACTTTTAAACGGCAAAACTCTGACATAGAGGTCAATCTAAAAGATATCAGCTCTTATCAGCAAATAGAGGCGCTAAAAACGGGTGAGATCGATGTAGGATTTGGGCGCTTTGCCCATCAAGATCCATGGATACAGCAGATACTGCTACGCCACGAGCGTTATCTGGTAGCACTGCCAAAAGCGCACCCGTTAGCTGATGTCAAAGAGCAGCGCTTGATCGATTTGGCCAATAGCCGCTTGATTCTTTATCATCAAACCTACCTACCCGCTGCCGTTCCCTCAAGTACTATTGCTAGCGAAGACGCTGACTTAAATGCTAAACAAACTCCTAAGCTATCGATTGATGCAGTGACTGAGCCGCTACTGCATCTCTTTGCCCAGCATGGAATTACTCCGCTTAGAACCAGTAAAGTAAGCGACCTACAAGTGGCACTAGGTCTCGTAGCAGCAGGAGAAGGTATTACTTTGGTACCGGCAAGCCTGCAGGCAATGCGAGCTAAACAAATCAACTATCAGCGCTTAATCCATGAAAACGTCACCTCGCCTATTTACTTACATACCCTAAGAGATTTTATTCATCCCAATATCCCTGACTTACTGAGCGCTATCTATGAGATATATGAGCAGCGCGGCATTACTTATCGTCGCCAGCAGTTTATCTAAGGTAAGCTAATAGTTATTATTCTCAAAGACACAAGGTATGTTAAAGTCACCGAAAAATAGCTTACAAAATTAAATCGACTATATTGTCTATCGATCATGACTAATCGATAGGTTTTTTTAACGCTATTGGTCAGCTCTCACAGCTCAGTGATAGCTTAGCGCTTGGTATAAATTGAGGTATCTATGACCACAACACAAACAAATAACCCTAGTATCAATAGTAGCGATGTGATTGAACGATCAGAAGGATTTAGTTGGCGCATCTTCGGTCCTGGTATCTTGATGGCGACAGCGGCTATCGGCGGCTCGCATCTGATATCCTCAACCCAAGCTGGCGCGATATATGGCTGGCAGCTTGCGATTATGATTATTCTTGCGAACGTCTTTAAGTATCCGTTTTTTCGTTTCGGTACTGACTATGTCTACGATACCGGCGAGAGCTTGATTGCCGGTTATGCTAAGCGCTCAAAAGCCTACCTTTGTATATACTTTATCCTCTCTATTCTATCGGCGGTGATTAGTACGGGCGCGGTCTCTTTGATCGCTGCGGTGATATTGGGCTTTATGCTCCCCGCCTCCATTGGCCTCTCAACCATTAGCTTGTCGTTGATCATCGTCGCTGTTTGTTGGTTTTTTTTGATAGCGGGTCATTACAAATTGCTCGATGGCGTGACTAAGTGGATTATGATTGCGCTGACGGCAGCGACTGTAGCGGCAGTGCTTATCGCGGCTGGTAAACCTACAGTCATGACGGCTGATTTTGTTGCTGCCTCGCCATGGAATCTTGCGACGTTAGGATTTATTGTCGCCTTGATGGGCTGGATGCCAGCGCCGCTTGAGTTTGCTGCGATTACCTCGATGTGGACGTCGGCTAAGCGCAAAACCGATAACACCACCCATCGTCAAGGCTTATTAGACTTTAATGTCGGTTATGCAGTGTCAGCTATTTTGGCGCTGTTCTTCTTATCGCTTGGCGTTTTTGTACAGTATGGATCAGGCCAAGAGATTGAGCTGGTTGGCGGCGCTTATATCGGTCAGCTGATCAATATGTACACCGCTACTATCGGCGATTGGTCGCGGTTATTGGTGGCGTTTGTCGCCTTTATGTGTATGTTTGGCACGACCATCACCTGTGCTGACGGTTATGGCCGTGCCAATGCCGAATGCTGGCGATTGCTAAAAGGTCAGAATGAGATCAGCAAAAAACAAGTCGCCTTTTGGACCACTTATGCTATCGGTGGCGGCTTAGTGATTATTACCTTTTTTACCGGTCAACTCGGCGCTATGCTCAAATTCGCTATGATATCAGCGTTCGTCTCCGCCCCCATCTTTGGTTGGCTTAATTACTCGTTGGTTAGCAAACATCAAAAACTATCAGCTGGCATGAATGCCTTGTCCATCGCAGGTTTATTGTTCTTAAGCGGATTTGCCTTACTATTATTAGCCAACCTTGCAGGCTTGATAGGCTAAGCGTTTGCTTACATGTGCTGCTAAGACTCTAAAGAGCTGTCCTTTATTAACCATGCAGACCTCTATAGCTAAGCTATGGAGGTTTTTTATTATATAAATCCTACAAAAAATTTCCGAGCTACTAGCTCATGTCATCTTTAACTAAAATTTGTAACTAAATGTAAATATATCTCGCTTACTATAAGAGTGAAAATAATTAAATTGAATAATAAAACCAGCGAAACAGTGACTTTATGAATATTATTATTCATTATTGGAATATTATTATTTTATTTAAATAGCTATATTAAAATAACTTAAATAAAAGATAGCTCAATAGCTTTGAAAGCTTAGTGATTAAGTGTACTCTTAAACCATATTATAAATTTAATAGTTAACCGTTCGGCCTCCTATAACAACGGTAACCCCTCTTTTATGCAAGGATTCTCACATGACATCAGCTGGCGCGCGCTTTCGTAGTGCAATGCAACAACAGAATGCTAATAACCTACCTTTACAAATCGTCGGTACTATCAACGCTTATACAGCGATGATGGCGACTCAAGTGGGTCACCAAGCGCTTTATCTATCAGGGGCTGGCGTGGCCAATGCCTCCTTTGGTTTGCCTGATCTAGGTATGACGAGCCTTGATAATGTGTTAGAGGACGCGCGCCGTATCACTGATGCCGTTGATACGCCGCTGCTTGTCGATATCGATACTGGTTTTGGCGGCGCGTTCAACATCTCGCAAACCATTAAAAAAATGGAAAAAGCGGGCGTTGCGGCGGTGCATATCGAAGATCAAGTGGCACAAAAACGCTGTGGTCACCGCCCAAATAAAGAAATCGTTAGTATCTCAGAGATGGTTGATCGCTTAAAGGCGGCGATGGATGCCAAAACTGATGACGATTTTGTCATCATGGCGCGTACGGATGCGTTGTCTGTTGAAGGCCTTGATGCTGCCGTCGAGCGCGCGGTTGCTTTTGCCGAGGCGGGCGCGGATATGATCTTCGCTGAAGCCTTGACCGATATCGAGATGTATCGTAAATTTACCGATGTACTCGATATTCCAGTACTAGCAAATATGACCGAATTTGGACAGACGGACCTTTATACTACAGATCAATTATACGGTGTTGGGGTCGATATGGTGCTATATCCTTTATCAGCGTTTCGGGCGATGAATAAAGCGGCCTTGAATGTCTATCAGCATATTTTAGATGATGGCACCCAAGAAAACGTCGTTGATACTATGCAGACGCGTATGGAGCTATACGACTTCTTAAACTATCATGAGTTTGAGCAAACGCTAGATAAGTTGTTTGCCGATAATAAGTAAGCTTTACTCCCCTTTTTAGGGTTACTTATTCAGCTAATAAACTCAAAATAATCCTTAGGGTTTCTATGTCACTTATTACCCGCGTTAATAAGCAAATCTTATCCAAAGTCTCAGTAGGCTGCGCCCTAACGCTCGCCGTATTTATCACAGGCTGTAATGATACGGCAACGACTGAACCTGTAGATGGTGTCGATAGCGATACTGTAGCTACTACTGCCGCAACAGATCAAGACGATCTGGTCATGACCACGGTCACTTTAGATACCGTTGATCAGATGTTATTTGTACCGCTACTCACTGATGGCGATCTAAGCCCAGAGCAGATAAGCTGTCTTGAAGCTCGTGATAAAGATTTGGGCAAGGCTGAGGTAGATGCGTTTTATAAAAGCAAATTTACCGATGATGAGCTTGCCGCATTGAACGAGTTTTATGCCTCAAAGGTGGGTCAAAAGCTATTGGACTTTGGCAAAGAGCAGCTGCTTATTATGAACGGCCAACAAGTCGCCAGTCCTATGCCTGATCCTACAGAGGAGGAGATGGCGCAGATTCAAACCTTTATGCAATCGCCAGTAGGCGCTAAGTATATGCAAGTCAATAATGCTGAGGGCGAAGGCAGCGCCATGGAGGTCATTAATCAACCTCTAAATGCTGAATTTAGACGTTGTAATATCGATATAGAGCTGTAATCTCTTTATTAATTACTATATTAGTAAAGGTGTAATCCTAAAGTTATCATTGTTTTAGTTCGCTATATTAGAGTTATTTTTAGTTCACCCCCAAAAGCCACCAAAAGGAATTTATCATGGCAGCACAAAAAGAGTTATCAGGCGCAGGTCTACGTGGTCAAGTCGCAGGCAAGACCGCTCTCTCTACCGTTGGCAAATCAGGTTCTGGCCTGACTTATCGCGGCTATGACGTCTCTGAACTCGCTGACAAATGCGTGTTTGAAGAAGTCGCTTATTTGCTACTTTATGGCAACTTGCCTACCCAAAGCGAGCTTGATGACTATCAAGCCAAACTCAAAAAAATGCGCGGTCTACCGCAGCCGCTAAAAGACGTACTTGAGCGTATACCTAAAGACGCACATCCCATGGATGTCCTACGTACCGGCTGCTCTATGCTAGGTAACCTTGAGATGGAAACCGACTTCTCACAAGAGAATGACAAAACCGATCGTATGCTCGCGGTATTCCCCTCAATCATTAATTACTGGTATCGCTTTACTCATGATAACGTACGTATCGAGACTGAAACCGATGATGATACGATCGGCGGTCACTTCTTGCACCTCTTAAAAGGCGAGAAGCCAAACGAGCTGCATACTAAGGTTATGAACGTCTCGCTTATTCTCTATGCTGAGCACGAGTTTAACGCTTCAACCTTTACCGCACGCGTTTGTGCCTCTACTCTATCTGACATCCACTCTTGTATCACCGGCGCGATTGGCTCATTGCGTGGTCACCTGCATGGCGGTGCCAATGAAGCAGCAATGGACATGATCGAAGGCTTTAGCTCACCTGATGAAGCTGAAAAAGAGATGATGGCGATGCTCGAGCGCAAAGATAAAATCATGGGCTTTGGTCATGCGATCTATAGCGAATCTGATCCGCGTAACGTCGTCATTAAAGGCTGGGCTGAGAAGCTAGCTGACGATGTTGGCGATACGGTATTGTATCCAGTGTCAGTCCGTGCTGAAGAAGTCATGTGGCGCGAGAAAAAATTGTTCTGTAACGCGGACTTTTTCCACGCCTCAGCCTATCACTTTATGGGTATTCCAACTAAGCTGTTCACGCCAATCTTTGTCTGCTCACGTCTAACCGGCTGGGCCG
>JARIDJ010000070.1 GCA_029267175.1 Psychrobacter sp.
CATTGGGCGTAATCTACGTCACAGTGTCTAGGCACTAAGGGTGCGCTCACGCTCACAATGCTCGGATTAGATGATAAAGTATATCAAGAGTTGATGTGTTTTAGCATCTAGTCAAGATACAAGGGTGTAGTTAGCGCAGTGTAACCCACCATTTTATAGCACCAACGCATAAACATTAAAAAATAAATTGATATAATTTTTTATGCAAATGAAGTCACGTCAAATGAATCATCAGAAAATGCTCTTGATTTAAAATTATGTTCTATATTCCAAAAATCCTATCTAAAGGATTTTCCTTGCAAGCCTAAAGAAGCAGTGCTTCGTTTTTACAGCTTTCAGGTACGCAGGGCGCACCCTACCAATGAATCAAGTCTACCATTCACACTAACCATTGTAATTGCAACTGATCCCTATCTTCATTGTTATCACCTTCAACCACTCCTACTAACTGACGTTTCATCAGCTCCAATACCGCCACAAAGCTCACCACCACGCCGATTTTACCTTGAGACTTGTCTAATAATTGATAAAAGGCTAGCGCATTAGCACCGCTTAATTGGCGACTGATACTAGCGATACGATCTTCTAGTGGCACCGCATCGACCTTGATACTATGGATATTATGCATCTGATAATCAGGCTGCAATTGCATCTTAAACAGACTATCTACCAGTAACGTTGGTGAGTAGCTCGGCAGCTGCGCTTGCATCACCTCAGTATTAGGCAGGCTTGCCATCGCTAAGAATACATCGCGCTCAAGACGAACTAGCGTATCTAAGCGCCGACTTGCCTCCTTAATCTGCGCGTAAGCTTCTAAGCGCTCTATTAGCTCAGCTTTGGGATCGCGCTCATCGGTAGGGGTTTGTGGTTTGGGTAGTAATAGTTCAGTCTTAATAGCTATCAAGGTGGAGGCCATCAATAGATAATCGCCGGCCAGCTCAAAATGCGCCGTATCAAGCTCACTGATATAAGCCAAATACTGCTCGGTAATCGGCAAGATGGCCATTTGCGTCAGATCAACGTTATTTTTTTTCACCAGATATAACAGAAAATCTAAGGGCCCGGCGAACTGCTCAAGCCAAATCGCAAACGCCCCAGGCGGCACGTACAAATCATCCGGCAAGTTTGCTATTGGCGTTTGATAAATACGTAAGGTGATGTCGTTTTTGATGCTAACTTCAATATCAGTATTAATAGTAATAGACCCCGCGCTCAACCATCTAAAATTATAGCCTACAAATAGTTTGTATTAAGTTAAGGGTCAAGCAATATTAAGTGTAAAATTAGTCTTTATTAACAAGAATTCTTCTAATTACTTAAGCTTAGCAAGCGGACGAATACCGATAGCGCGGCGAGTTTTATCCAGCTGCTTGCGGCTATGACGACGGGCCTTTTGCGCGCCCATTTGTAAGATTTCTTCAAGCTCTTTTGGATTGGCCATCAGCTCTTCATAACGAGCACGGAAAGGGGCAATCTCATTATTGATCTTCTCAAACAGCGCTTGCTTGGCATCGCCCCAACCAATACCGGTCGCGAATTGCTCGCGCATAGCGGCAATCTCAGCAGGGGTAGCAAAGGCTTTATAGATCTCAAAAATAGCAGAGTCATCAGCGTCTTTTGGCTCATCGGGTAGCTGTGAGTTAGTAACGATTTTCATAATCGCTTTATGCATTTGTTTTTCACTACTGACTTGTGGATTACCATCACCAAACAGCGGAATGGTGTTGTTATAGCTTTTACTCATTTTGCGGCCATCAAGGCCAGTCAGCAGTGGGATATCGTCATTAACTACTGCATTAGGTAGCGTAAACAGCGGCTTATAGCGATGATTAAAGGTACCGGCAATATCACGCGCCATCTCGATATGCTGCACCTGATCACGGCCGACGGGCACATGCGTAGCATTGAACATTAAGATATCAGCTGCCATCAGTACCGGATAGCCAAATAGCCCCATAGTGACGCCAAAATCCGCATCGACGTCGGCTTTTTCGTTATTGATATCGACAGCGGCTTTATAAGCGTGAGCACGGTTCATCAGCCCTTTTGCGCAGGAACAATTCAAGATCCAAGCCAGCTCAGTGATCTCAGGCACATCGGATTGACGATAAAAAGTAACACGCTCAGGATCCAGACCACAAGCGATCCAAGTAGCAGCGATAGCTTTGGTTGACTCGTGAATGATAGCAGGATCATAGCAGCCGATAATCCCGTGATAGTCGGCTAAAAAAAAGAACGCTTCATCATCGCTGTTTTGAATAGATTCAATAGCGGGGCGAATAGCGCCGACATAATTGCCTAAGTGCGGAATACCGGTAGGCTTGATACCGGTCAAAATACGTTTGGCTTGCGAGCTATTGGCTTTAGTGTTGTTATTATTGGTCATGAAAAGTCCATTATTTATAAGAGTAAATCGTTATTAGTGGTCAGTTAAGCATGAGGCGGTTCGCCGATATATTAGCGCCATAGTATAGCAAATGTATAAATGGCTTTTGCCAATAATGTGCTATTCATAAATATCGCTGCGTCCGTCAGGGCTATTTTTGAAGCGCCGATGAAACCACATCCACTGAGTTGGGTCAATACGAATAAGCCCTTCTAACAGCTCATTAACGCGCGTAGCATCTGCGACCTCGTCACTGCTAGGATAATTATCAAGCTTTGGGGTAATGGTCACATGATAATGCGGACGTTTGCCGCGCGGCAGATTGTCAGGGGTTTGCCGATAAGTATGTAGCGCCATAACCGCTGGCGGATGCTGCTTACTGCCCATCTTGGCAATGCGTCTAGGCGCGGTAATCGTCGCTGCTGGCACACCGAAAAACGGTGCCATGACCCCTTGCTTAAGGCCATAGTCTTGATCTGGGGAGTACCAGATGATGTGACCTGCTTTTATAGAAGTGACTAAACTGCGCATATCACGGCTGGAGATTTGCTTACCAAATAAGTGGGTACGTCCGTTATAAATAAACCAATCTAGCAGCTCATTGTTTTGCGGGCGATACATACAATCGGTGGCAAAGAACTGAGTACAGAACAGGCCGCCCAAATCAAGCATAGTATAATGAGCGCCTAGTAAGATGACCGCGCGCCCTTCATTTTGTGCGTTGATTAGATGCTGTAACCCGGATATTGAAACCGTACGGGTAAAGATATTGGGACGAAACCAAGCGCATAGCGTCTCAAACACCCCAATACCTTGATTGACAAATACTTGCTTTGCCATCAGCTCGCGCTCAACCTCCGGCTTTTCTGGAAAAGCCAGTTTTAGGTTAATTAGCGTATCACGGCGGCGCGAGCCTGCTACTTGATAGATCAGGATACCTAGCTTACGACCCAGCCAAAACTGATAGCGCAGCGGCAAATAAATCATCGGCAGTATAAAGGCTAATACCAGCCAAATACCCCAATATTTGGGTAATAAAAACTGCCACTGAAAAGGCTTTTTGTCAGCTTGCGCGGTTTTCTTTTGCGTCTCGCGAATCGATGGCATACCAGCAGGTATAGCAGGCGACTTTGTAGGCTTGCTAGAGAGAGTATTTTGCGCTTGCAGATTGGTTTTGTTTTTGGCTTGATTTTTTGCTTTGCTAGGGTCGTATTGTTCAGGCGCTTTCATAATAAGGATGCTGTAATAAAAGGTGTTATTATGATGGGGCAGAGCCGATTACTTTGCAAGTGAGTTTTTAGCCCTATTTTTAACCAAAAAAAACCTTATAAATATCGAGATACTTATAAGGTTTTGCAAATCTAGGCTTGTATGAGTGACTATTATTAATACTATCTGACCAATATTATCTAATGAGAGATAGCGTAGTAGCCAGCCAACAAGCGATAGCTTTGATTAACGTTTTGAGAATTGTGGGCGCTTACGTGCTTTACGTAGGCCAACTTTCTTACGCTCAACTTGACGTGAGTCACGAGTCACAAAACCAGCAGCTTTTAGCGCAGGCTTGTTGGTTTCGTCAAGCTCAACTAGCGCACGAGTGATACCGTGGCGAATCGCGCCTGCTTGACCACTAATACCGCCGCCTTTTACTGTGATGTAAAGGTCGTACGAGTTAGGAGTTTCAAGTAGCTCTAATGGCTGACGAACGACCATGCGTGAAGTTTCACGGCTGAAGTATTCATCAAGTGGCTTACCGTTGACAACGATGCTACCAGTACCTTTGGCTAAAAAGACACGAGCAGTAGACGTCTTGCGGCGACCAGTTCCGTAATTGCGTTCCATAAAATTATCCTTAGATGTCTAGTTCTTTAGGTTGCTGGGCTTCATGTGGATGCTCAGTACCGGCATAGAGCTTTAGCTTCTTGATCATCGCATAGCCAAGAGGGCCCTTTGGAAGCATACCCTTAACTGCTTTGTGTAGAACATCTTCAGGCTTATGTGCAATCAGCTTGGTGAAGTTGGTTTCTTTAATACCACCTGGGTAACCACTGTGGCGATAGTACTTTTTATCTTGTGCTTTTTTGCCCGTTACCGCGATTTTTTCGGCATTGATGACGACAATGAAGTCACCAGTGTCAACGTGCGGGGTATAAGACGTTTTGTGCTTGCCACGTAAGCGAGTAGCGATTTGGGTGGCTAAGCGACCAAGGGTCTTGCCGTCAGCATCGACGACATACCAGTCATGGGTCACTTCAGCTGGTTTTGCACTAAGTGTTTTCATGATAAAACCTTAAAATTAGAATTCGTTGAGAGTTTAGCTGGGAACGGGGCTCTCAAAAAACAGACTGCACATTA
>JARIDJ010000071.1 GCA_029267175.1 Psychrobacter sp.
ACATGGGCGCACAATTGGTTCGCGAAGTCGCTAGCCGTACTAACGATGTGGCCGGTGACGGTACCACTACCGCTACCGTATTGGCGCAGTCTATCTTGCAAGAGGGCATGAAATCAGTCGCCGCTGGTATGAACCCTATGGATCTAAAACGCGGTATCGATAAAGCGGTACGCGAAGCAGTTCAAGAGATTCATAAGTTATCAACGCCAGCGGACGATTCAAAAGCTATCGCGCAAGTGGGTTCAATCTCCGCTAACTCCGACACCAAAATCGGTGAGCTGATCGCGCAAGCGATGGAAAAAGTCGGTAAGCAAGGCGTGATCACGGTTGAGGAAGGCTCAAGCTTTGAGGATACCTTAGAAGTGGTCGAAGGTATGCAGTTTGATCGTGGTTATATCAGCCCATACTTTGCCAATAAGCAAGATAGCCTGACCGCTGAATTTGAAAACCCATACATCTTATTGGTTGACAAAAAAATCGGCAACATTCGCGAAATCGTGCCATTACTTGAGCAAGTCATGCAATCAAGTAAACCATTGCTAATCATCGCAGAAGACGTCGAAAATGAAGCGCTCGCGACATTAGTAGTGAATAACATGCGCGGCGGCCTAAAAACTTGTGCCGTAAAAGCACCAGGTTTTGGCGATCGTCGTAAAGCCATGCTACAAGATATCGCAATCTTGACAGGCGGTACTGTTATCTCTGAAGAGATTGGTCTAAGCCTAGAAGAAACCACCCTTGAGCAATTGGGTACGGCCAAAAAAGTCACTGTCGGTAAAGAAAACACTGTCATCGTTGATGGCGCTGGTCAAAAAGCTGACATTGAAGCTCGCGTTGACTCTATCAAACGCCAAGTCGAAGAGTCTACCTCTGATTATGATAAAGAAAAGCTACAAGAGCGTATGGCAAAACTTGCTGGCGGCGTAGCGGTTATCAAAGTTGGCGCGGCAACTGAAACTGAGATGAAAGAGAAGAAAGATCGCGTTGATGATGCTTTGCATGCCACGCGCGCCGCGGTTGAAGAAGGCGTAGTCCCTGGTGGTGGTGTGGCTCTAGTTCGTGCTATGAATGCACTATCTGAGCTACGCGGTGATAACGATGATCAAAACGCTGGTATCAATATCCTACGCCGTGCGATGGAAGCGCCGCTACGTCAAATCGTTACCAACTCTGGTGAAGAAGCGTCAGTAGTGGTTAATGAAGTTAAGAGTGGTAGCGGTAATTATGGCTACAACGCCGCTTCTGGCGAATACGGCGATATGCTAGAGATGGGTATCCTAGATCCTGCAAAAGTCGCGCGTTCAGCTCTAGAGAATGCGGCTTCTGTAGCAGGTCTCATGCTCACCACTGAAGCGATGATCACCGATCTGCCAGAGAAAGAGGATCCAATGGCTGGCATGGGCGGTGCTGGTGGTATGGGCGGCATGGGTGGTATGGGCGGCATGATGTAATTAGCTCATTCACCTATAATGCTTAGTACTGTAGTTTTTATTCTACAGTATGTAGTAATTAAAACCCTGATAGGCTTTGGCTTATCGGGGTTTTTTATGGCTAAAACATTATAGCTTCTAAAAAGATAGCTTCTAAAAAGATAACTTCTAAAAAGATAGCTTCTAAAAATCTTTTCTTCGTGATCTACTTACTGATCCGCCTCATCCCGTCTAAATGTCCAAGTCTTATCATCAGAGGCTTCTTCTACATAATAATAACCTGCTAAATCAAACTTCTTCAATTGCTCAGCATTAGTCAGTTTATTATCAGCAGCATATTTCACCATCAGACCACGTGCTTTTTTGGCATAAAAGCTAACCACTTTATACTCACCATTCTTCTCATCTTCAAATCTTGGGGTGATAATCTGCGCGTCCAGCAATTTTTTCTTAACCGCTTTGAAGTATTCATTAGAAGCTAGATTGACAAGCACCTTATCTTTGCTATCGGCCATTTGCTTATTGATAGTATCAGTGATTTGCTCGCCCCAAAACTCATACAGAGTATCTCCGCGCTCGTTTTTTAGTTTGGTGCCCATCTCTAAGCGGTAGGGCTGCATGAGATCTAACGGCTTTAGTAGGCCGTATAGTCCTGACAAAATCCCTAAATGCTTATTGAGATACAGCATGGTTTCTTTATCCATATTGTAGCTATCAAGTCCAGTATAGACGTCACCATCAAATAGATATGCCGCAGGCTTGGCATTGTCAGAGTCATGAGGCATCTGCCAAGCTTGATTACGCTGAGCATTTAGCTGCGCCAAATCAGCGGAGATACTCATTAACTCTTGCAAGTCGATAGGATCTTTGGCCTTGAGGGTTTTGATCAATTCTGCTGAGTGTTCAATTAGCATGGGCTGACTATAGTAATTGCCAAGGTTCAATGGTACAGCGTCCGTTTCATTTAATGATTTGGCTGGAGAGAGTACAAAGTACATGAGTTTTCCTTTTAGAGGTTGGTGTTATTTGACGGTATTTTTATTAGAGTGTAGATGAAACCAGTTATAAATTAACCTTACCATAGCATAAAGATTAGGCCAGTAAGTCATGGTGTCAATAATACCGGGCAGGCCTTTTTTGACCTTATTAATAATGTATGCCATTAAGATTATATCGTTATTAAAAATAAGCATAAATAGTCAAAATAATTATGCTTATAATCATAAAAGTTATAGCTGAAGCTTTACGCTTAACTTTTTATTTACTTATGAGTCATCATTAAACAATGAAAGGTGGGCAATGATGTCTCTATAATAAAAATAGATGATGAAAACGCTATTATCATTCATAGAATTGATAGTCTTTGCTCAACGTATTACTACAAGAGTAAGCGCTAAGCAGGGATTTTTTATATAGCGCTTATATATTAGAAAAAACATATCGTGAGTCATGTATTCAAAGGCAAGGAGACAGTATGAAAATCGGTGTTATCAGTGCAGACAGCACACAAGAGAGCCGCGTAGCACTAACCCCAGATGCGGTAAAAAAGCTAAGTAAGCTTGGGTTTGAAGTCATCATACAGTCAGGTGCAGGTCAAGCGGCTTACTATACCGATGAGAGCTATCAAGCGGCTGGAGCTGATATTGCTAATAGTAGCAGTGATGTCGTTAATCAGGCGCAAATTATTACCACCGTCCATGATTTGCCTGCTAGTGTTACTGAGCAATTAACCACCGGTCAAGTCGTCATCGGTATGCTCGATCCTTATCGTAATACTCAGCTAGAGACATACGCCGCTAGAGGTGCGACTGCTTATGCGATGGAGCTATTGCCTCGTACTTTATCTCGCGCCCAAAATATGGATGTCTTATCTTCACAAGCCAACCTTGCCGGTTATAAGGCGGTACTGATAGCAGCTAACGAATACTCGCGACCCTTCCCGATGTTTATGACTTCAGCGGGTACCGTCAAGCCCGCCAAAGTCGTGATCTTAGGGGTTGGGGTGGCAGGTCTACAAGCTATCGCTACGGCCAAGCGTTTAGGCGCGGTCGTTGAAGCTAGTGATCTGCGACCAACTGCTCGCGAGCAAGTAGAGTCATTGGGCGGTAAATGGCTAGAGGTGCCAATGAGCGCAGAGGAAGCTGAAAAGGCTAAATCCACCGGTGGTTATGCTTGGACGCCATCAGAGCAGTATATGAAAGATCAGGCGACAGTGGTCGATAAAGCGCTAAGCGCCGCTGATATTGTCATTACGACTGCGCAAATCCCTGGTCGTCAAGCACCGCGTTTAGTGCATAAAGCCACGCTCGATAAAATGAAAGCCGGCTCAGTATTAATCGATATGGCGGCAGGCACAGGCGGTAACGTCGAAGGTGTCATCGCTGATCAAACTATTACTACCGATAATGGCGTACGCATCGTTGGTGCGGCTAATATTCCCTCGCAGCTAGCGGCGCAGTCCTCAGATCTTTACGCCAATAATTTAGTGAACTTTATCACTACTTTGATCGCTAAAGATAAGGCTGACACTACAGAAAAGACTAGTACCGAGACTATGTCAAATACGCCAAATACACTGGCACTGCATTTAGACATGGACGATGAGATTCAAGGCGCTTTAGCCGTGACTCACGAAGGTCAAGTGCGACTCGCTAAGCGTTAACTTATACCTTAAGTCCTTTTTGACTCAATAATGAATTTGCTAGTAATGAATAAATTTTAGGAGGATAAGATGATTGCCACTATTTTTGCCGCGGCCCCTACCGGTGCGGCTATGGCTAGCACGCCATTCGTAGCAATTTTTACCGTATTCGTACTCGCTATTTTTGTGGGATATTACGTCGTGTGGGGCGTGACCCCAGCTTTGCATACTCCACTTATGGCAGTGACCAACGCGCTATCGAGTATCGTAATCGTAGGTGCCATGCTACAGACTGTGGTCATTGATGGTTCAGTATTTACACCCACCAGCTTGCTTGGAGCCTTTGCCGTATTTTTAGCCAGTATTAATATCTTCGGTGGTTTTTCAGTGACGGAGCGTATGCTATCTATGTTCAAACCTAAACCCAAAAAAGTAGCGGCGACTGAGACTACTGAGGGAGGCAATGTATGAGTGATTTTTCAACAATGATTGCCACTAATGCCGATTGGTTTTATTTAGTAGGCGCTATTCTTTTTGTCTTAACCTTACGTGGACTCTCTAGCCCAAAGACTGCTATTCGTGGTAATCGCATGGGTATGGTAGCGATGGCAATAGCGGTCATTACTACTTTTTTCCTAGCCGAAGGGCCTATCCTGTGGATGATCGTTGGCGCGATGGTGCTAGGAGCGGCGGTTGGTATTTGGAAATCGAAAACCGTAGCAATGACACAAATGCCAGAAACCGTCGCTTTGATGCACTCTTTAGTCGGCCTTGCCGCAGTAGCCATTGCCCTAGCGACAGTGTTGCATACTGAGCAAGAGCATGGCGCGGTGGCCCGTGTAGAGCTATTTATTGGTTGCTTTATCGGTGCTATTACCTTCTCAGCCTCAGTCTTTGCTTTTGGTAAACTTGCGGCAAAAAGCTGGGCCAAAACCGTCAATGGTAGCTGGGTCAAGCCCGTACAAGCGCTATTGTTTATCGCTATGCTAGGTTTTGGTGCTCTGTACTTTGTCACTGATTCATTGCCAGCATTCTATGCGATGACCGCAATCGCTATCCTTTTTGGTTGGATGTGGATTGCGCCAATTGGTGGCGGTGATATGCCAGTAGTCGTGTCCTTATTGAACTCCTTCTCAGGCTGGGCAGCAGCGGGTATCGGTTTCACCCTTGGCAACTCAATGCTTATTATTGCAGGCTCACTTGTTGGTTCATCAGGGGCGATTCTATCTTACATTATGTGTAAAGCGATGAACCGCTCATTGATTAACGTCTTATTCGGCGGTATAGGTAGTGCCGCAGTAGCGGGCGGCGCGGATGATGGCGCGCCAAAGAATTATAAGTCAGGCTCAGCAGAAGACGCAGGCTTTTTGATGTCTAATGCTAGCGACGTGATTATCGTCCCAGGTTATGGCATGGCACAAGGCCGCGCACAAAACGCTGTTAAAGAGTTATATGAGCTACTAAAATCTGAGGGCGTTAACGTGCGCTTCGCAATTCATCCGGTCGCTGGTCGTATGCCAGGTCATATGAACGTTCTATTGGCCGAAGCTGACGTCCCTTATGACGATATTATGGAGATGGATGAGATTAACTCCGACTTTGCCAGCACTGATGTAGTACTCATTATCGGTGCCAATGATGTCGTTAACCCATCGGCAAAAGATGATCCTAGCTCACCAATTTTTGGTATGCCGATTTTAGAAGTGACTAAAGCGCAAACAGTGATGGTCATTAAGCGCTCAATGAGTACTGGTTACGCGGGTCTTGATAACAGTCTATTCTATATGGATAAAACCATGATGATCTTTGGTGATGCCAAAAAAATGGTTGAAGAGATGGTACGCAGTATCAATGGCGGCGGTCACTAGTCAATCGTTAATGATTACTAAGCTGTTGATAAAAAAGTCACTTAGGTGGCTTTTTTTGCGTTATGGTATGGCGCAGTTATCTTTATAAAATATAAATATAATCGTTAAGAGACTCCCTTATGAATATGTTGATTCGTTTCTTTATTATGTATGGTTTATTGCAGCAGCAACTAAAGCGGCAGTCCGTCAGCCCGCAACTGAGCAAAGACATCCTAAACACACCCGTAGTTCGTCATTATCGAGTCTTGCCTCATGATATGGGCTTTCGGGATCATCTACCCAACTATCGCTATCTGTGTTTTATCGAGATTAACGTGACGCAATGGCTGATAGCCTGCTGTCATAAAAAAGGTATCAAAACCTTAGATTGGGTGATTGCTATGCAAGAGATGGTTTATCTAAAAGAGATTAAGTTTTTGGATAAAATGACGCTTAGTAGCGAGCTTGCAGGATGGGATAATAAGTATGTATATTTTGAAAACCGCTTTTTTGTCAAAAGCCAACTGATGGCTGTCGGTATGACCAAGTTTGTATTAAAGGATAATCGAGGTAATAAATGTACCCCGGATATCTTAGATATGATGGATGAGCAGTTGACAGCGGTTATTAATAGTTGGAATAAACACCAAGTCGCGGTTAAGTCCAAAGAGGATAACTAAAGTTAAGCATATAGGGCGCGTTCCATACACCCGTGATTATTTATATTCAACTAACGGTACTTAAAAAGCACCCTGTAATAACCAATATCGCTACCAGATAATTTATCTATCTACTTTGCCTATACAATCGGTGAGTGAATTTTGTTAGGATAGGGCGTATCAACTTTATAACCCTAATTAAGGATCTACTATGACTCCGCAAAAATTAAAATGGACTGATAGCTTAGATATCGCTATCGAGCTATATGAGAAGTTCCCTGAAACCGATCCACAGTACATTCGTTTCACTGATTTGCATCGCTGGGTGACAGAGCTTGAGGGCTTTGATGATGATCCACAAAAATCAAACGAAGGTATCTTAGAGGCGATTCAGATGAATTGGATAGATGAAGCGGATTAATCTGATTTTATAGTCCAAACTAACTTTAATCCTCCCTCTAATCCATCAGGAAATACTATGAGTTCACAAGTCAAAGAGCTATCGACAGCGATAGTTTGTAAAGGTATCAGCACTCGCACGACTAATAACGCTG
This sequence comes from Psychrobacter sp., assembly GCA_029267175.1. Taxonomy (GTDB): domain Bacteria; phylum Pseudomonadota; class Gammaproteobacteria; order Pseudomonadales; family Moraxellaceae; genus Psychrobacter. The sequence continues at coordinate 7,132 of JARIDJ010000071.1, forward strand.
AGATCAGCCATGAAACTGCCAAGCTTGGCAGACTGTGGCAAAAGTTCTACCAAAACCACGTTAGTCACCTTAATGATGGTGAGGATATTTACGGTGTTTATCAGAATTATGAGAGTGAGGATTTAGTTGGTGCTTTCGATGTGGTCGCTAGTTGGAAAGTAGAGAGTGAAGCTGTAAAAGTTGAGGATGGCGATAAAAATAGCAACGAAGATCATAGCAAAGATAGCAATGTGCTGAGTCCTGAGAATATCCTGAGCGCCGCTCATGGTAGCGATGTTATCACCGTCACTATCCCTGCAGGCAAGTATTTAGTATTTACCGAAGAAGGGAGAATGCCTAATACCGTGATGAATGCGTGGGAGAAGGCGTGGGAGTATTTCCATAATCCTGACTGCGAACACACCCGCACTTATAATGTCGATTTTGAGCATTATATCGGCGGTAATTTAGAATATGGACAAGTGGATCTTTATATTGGGATTGAGTAAATTTAATAAAAAGAATTTAGTTATTTTAAGATCACATAGGGTGGGTCAGCCAAGTGTAACCCACCCATTTAATAGAGCTAATCGTTCAATAGTAAATTCTCGAGTATCCCCTCATAAATTTGCGCAAGCCTTCCCAAATCATCGACTTCAACTTTTTCATCGACTTGATGAATAGTGGCATTGCGTACACCCAATTCAACCACTTGCGCACCAGTCGGCGCGATAAAGCGCCCGTCGGATGTACCGCCTGAAGTTGATAAAGTGGTCTTTGTGCCGGTAACTGATTTAATCGCTTGCTGGCAGGCAGATACTAACTTGCCTTCTGGCGTTAAGAAGGGTTGGCCTGATAGTTTCCAGTCAATATCGTAGTTGGCTTTGCTATCGCTAAAGTGTTTATCAAAGATAGCATGAGTTTTTTGCTTTAACTCATCTTCATTGGTTTCAGTCGAAAAGCGAAAATTAAAGACGGCTGTCAGCGTTTCAGGAATCACGTTAGTTGCGCCTGTGCCGCTATTGATATTAGAGATTTGCAAAGAAGTCGCAGGGAAGTAATCGTTGCCTTTATCCCATTGTGCAGCGGTCAACTCGCTTAGTGCTGTCATCGCTGCATGAATAGGATTACAGGCCAGATGCGGATAAGCCACATGACCTTGCTTGCCCGTCACGGTTAGCTCAGCTCCTAAAGAGCCACGACGACCATTTTTGATAATATCGCCGAGCGTATCAGTACTTGATGGTTCACCCACTAAGCAGTAAGTTATTTTTTCTTGACGTGCCTCTAAAGTTTCAATTACTTTTACCGTGCCATTGATAGACGGCCCTTCTTCATCAGAGGTAATGAGCATAGCAATCGAGCCTTTATGCTCAGGATGATTAGCGACAAAACGCTCGGCGGCTACGGTAAAAGCGGCAATGCCAGTTTTCATATCGGCAGCCCCGCGCGCCCAAAGATAACCGTCGGCAATGGTCGGCGTAAAAGGCGGATACTTCCAATTATTAACATCGCCTGTCGGCACCACATCGGTGTGACCGGCAAAGCAAATCACCGGATCAGTAGTGCCGCGACGCGCCCATAAGTTTTTGACCTCAGCCTGCTCGCCTTTAGCTTGCCTGTCACCGTAGTACATAAACTCGCAGTTAAAGCCTGCCTGCTGCAAGCGCTCGGACAAGATATCTTGGCAGCCGTCATCATCAGGGGTGACTGAGGGGCGTTCAAGCAGCTCAATACTTAATTCCAGTGTGGCTTGTTGATGGGTTTGAGCTAATACATGTTTATTGTTGTTGTCTGACATAGGTAACCTTTTAAAGTAAATGTTTGGCATTTGATAAGCTAACCTGTAGATAATTAACCCTCTTCAACAAACGGCACCAAGCCATCACGGCGCATCCAAGTAGCGATAGAGTAGCGCTGCCGATGAGCGATTTGCACTTGATGTTGCAGATTACTATCAAAGATAATTAAGCGATTGGCTACTGGCATCACCTCATGATGAATACCTTGGCTATCCACGATTTCTACGGCGCCGCCATCTGTAGCTTCCCAATTATCATTTAGATAAAATACTGCTGAGATAACGCGCTCATCGCGGCCGGCAGGATTATCGCTATGCCATTGATAACCAAAGCCTGTAGGATAGCAAGCATAATGAGCTTCGCTGTGGCGGATACCCGTATATAAGCTGCGGTTCAAATGGCTTGCCAGCTGGTTAATACTTTGCAAATAATAAAACCCTGCAAAAAAGTCTTTGTTAATCCAGCGAATTTTATCACCGCGGATATGACTAATTCGAACGCCAGCGGTTAGATTCGCTTCTCGATAATCAATAAAACCACTCTCGGACTGCAGGGCTAATAGTGCTTTGTCCTCAAAGACATTATCGATAACTATCCAGCCTTCCAAAGCTAGTTTATCTAGGACAGAATCGCTAATTTTTTCTTCCCAATTGACAGCAAAATCAGATAATTGCAAAGCTTGTTGAGTGGTACCATTGGGATCAGTATGGGCGTTATTATCAATAGAGTTATCAAAATTAGTAATAAGTAGCGGAGGATTATCTTTACCGATAGGATCGGTAATCATGAGCTCTTTTAGGTCTAAATCGATTATTTCAACATTACTAATAATTGCTGTCATCTGCTCCTCCTATCGATAAAGCTACGGATTGCATCAGTTGTTAGGGTTAGTATTGGGATCAGGCACTTATCACTCACCGTTCAATTACCAAAACCATTACTAAAAGCACTGATATCTTTTACTCCGTCTATGCTACCATAGATGCAATTTTTCCTATTCAAAATTTTGAGACTATGAACTATAAACATGCCTACCACGCTGGTAACTTTGCCGATGTGGTCAAACATATCTTATTAGTACAACTGTTAAACCAGTTGAGCCAAAAAAACAAACCTTTTTATGTTCTCGATGCTTATGGCGGCCGTGGACTTTACTCGCTGGCTAGTGAAGAGGCGCGTAAGACAGGCGAGGCGAAAGGCGGTATCCAAGCTTTGCTAAAAGCTACTGATGTCGATCTAGATAAAGCGCCAGCAGCTGTCAAAGATTATATTGAAGGCATGAAACAAGCGCGTTTTACTTATGATAATAAGGTTTATCCTGGTTCGCCATGGTGGATTGCTCACCATATTGAAAAGAACCCTGATGGCGGCGTGCGCGGTGAAGCCTTTGAAGCTAAAGCTTCTGAATACGATGCCCTTAATTATCAGCTGCATAAACTGCCTATCGGCATTCATCATCGCGATGCTTTTGAAGGTATTCGCGCGGTGATTCCGCCCGCTGAGCGTCGCGGTTTGATATTTTTAGATCCGCCTTACGAGCAAGAGCATAAAGATTTTACGCGGCTGATTGATTTGTTAGTGGCCTCTTATAATAAGTGGCCTCAAGGCACCTATGCTTTATGGTTCCCGATCAAAAACGTTGAAGCGGTTGAGCTATTTTATAAAAAGCTTAAACGGACACAGATGCGTCGTCAGCTGATTTGTGAGCTTAATATCTATCCAAATGATGTGGCCGTTGGTCTAAATGGTACTGGTATGCTGATTATCAATCCGCCTTGGCAGTTCGATAATCAGGCGCGTGAGATATTAAAGTTCTTACAGCCTGCTCTTAAGGTTGCGGATGCTCCAAACATGACTCCTGATAGCGCTACTAATGTACGCTGGCTGGTTGGCGAATAAAGAGAAGCTTATGAGTACCGATAATAAAATAGATCAGACTAATGATAACTTGACTGACAGCTTAGCAAATAAACAAGCTGAGCCCCCCCTCAATGCTAACTTGGATCATATCAGTGATAGCGCGGCAACTCAGCCTCCTTTTATGGATGAGCATGAGTTTAATATTCGCTTAGCAGACAATGATGACTATGAAGGTCTGACCTTTGAGGTAATCGAAGCTGAAGTCGCTGAAGGCCAGCAAGTGGTTAGTCGCGGAGTTTACCTAGCGCCTAATCTGATTACCACTTTATCGCTGTTATCCGGTTTTTATTCTATTTTAGCGAGTACTCAAGGCGAGTTTTATAAAGCAGCATTAGCGATATTTTTATCAGCTATTTTGGACGGCGCTGATGGCCGCGTAGCTAGAATGCTTAATGCGCAAAGTCCTTTTGGTGAGCAGTATGACTCATTAGCGGACATGCTTGCCTTTGGCGTAGCACCGGCTATTTTGATTTATAGTTTTGCCTTAGAGCCGTTAGGCCGCATCGGTCTAGGCTGTGCTTTTGTCTTTACTGCTTGCGGTGCTTTTCGCTTAGCACGCTTTAACGTACAAGTGGGCATTGTTGATAAAAAGTACTTTGTGGGTCTGGCAAGTCCACTTGCTGCTATCTTAGTTACAGCAGCAGTGATGGTAGCGGTTGATCATAATGAGTGGGTCGGTCAATACGATAGTCTCATCACCATACTATTCGCCGCTTGGGTGGTTGTTTGCGGTCTGTTGATGGTTAGCAATGTCAAATACTATAGCTTTAAAGAATTTGATAAAAAGAAAGTACCTTTTGTCGCTTTGATCGTAGCGGTATTGGTGCTTAGTATCGCCATCTATGACATCCCAGTAGGTATTTTGGCTATCGGTATTATTTATGCTTTATCAGGAATAGTGACCACCATAAAGGCTAAAATGTAGTAGCGAAGATAATCAATAATAGCTACATATAGTCAATTCACTTTAAAAGTGTTATAGCGCTACTGGTATAAATTTTCCTTGCTTGCTGTGCGACGCTGTCACTCCAGAGGCTGCGCAAAATTCATCCCAGTCGCGCATTCAATATAGCCATAACGTTTTTATTTTCAGCTGACTATACAACCGTAAGCCACTTATGAGATAAGTGGCTTTTTTACGTTTAAAGAATGATTACTCACTCATTAAATTGACTTTGCTGCGATTTGTTGTAAATGATGGCGTAACGTAACAGGGTCTATAGGTTTATGCAGTACAGTAGGGTTAATAGCTTTTGTCGCTTTGAATAACTTGGGAGAAGTATTAGCAGTAAGAATGATAAAAGAGGCGGCGTTAAAAACAGTGCTCTCACTAGCATTTTGAATAGCAATAATGACCTTCTCACCAGTTTCGTTGTTCGCTAAGCGATAATCAGAGATGACAATGTCCGGTTGGTACGCCTCAAAAGCTATAACCGCTTCTGCCACAGTTTGAGCAGTACAGGCCTCACAGCCCCAAATCTCTAGTAAAAGTTGCATTGATTTTAGTACAATAGCGTTGTCATCGACGACTAATACAGTCTTACCGGGCAAGTAATCAACTACGCTATGACTACAAAAAATATCTTCGTCACTTTTTTCGCAAACAGGAAGTACTATTGAGAACTGAGATCCTCGATTCAATTTAGACTTCACCTCCACATTTGCTTTTAATAGCTCAGCCATGCCTTTAACAATAGCAAGTCCCAATCCTAGCCCTTGATTGATGACATTATTACGCTCTATTTGATAAAAGGAGTCGAAGATAGGTTCAATCTCCATCGGCGTCAAACCTCCTCCAGTATCCCACACACTTATTCGGCAATAGCTCAGCGAAAGTAGCTGATCATTCACGGGTAACTTACGTACTCCGATCAACACTCCACCTTTATCGGTGTAACGTATAGCATTACTGATTAAGTTTCTCAGTATCAATGCCATCATAATAGGATCCGTCATTACCCAAAGGTTAGTCGGTATAAAGCGCAGAGTAAGCTGTTTGTTATGAGTTTCTATACCAAACTCATCGACCAAACTTTGAAAAATGACATTAAGCTCAGTTGGCATAAAATGAGGAATCATCTCACCGGTTTCTAAATGAGCATAATCTAATATTGAACCTAGCATCTCACGACTAGATTGACTAGCAGAGCTGGCATAATCTACAATCTGAGACTGTTGGACATCAAGATTGGTATCTTTGAGGGCTTCAATAAACAGGCTCAATGCTTGGACAGGTTGACGTAAATCATGACTAGCCGCCGCCAAAAGCTGCGTTTTAGCAGAGCTAGCTTTTTCGACTTGTTGAGTTTTTATTTGCAACTGCGTTATTAAGCTATGATTCTCTAAATAAATCAAGATAGCTTTAAGCGTGTTAACTGACATATATTTTGCAAAGAAAATATCAAAGAACAGTAATCCAACCACGGCAAAAGCTAGGATACTAAATCCAGTATCCCCTATATAAAAAAACAGAAATGCCCAAATAAGTATACTAGGGAGTAAATAAGCGATGTAAATACGCCAGAATACTGCTAAGCCTGATGTCCCTCCGCTTAGTAGACCCAAGTGCAAACCTAAAAGCACGATGACTTGAGTAGAGTTTTGTATATTTGTGATAAAGGCTTTACCGATAGCTAAAGCCCATAAGCAAGCCGTGGCAAAAACACCAATAAATAAAACACTATAAACTGCGTAATGAGCCAAATAATGGTCATAGTTTTTAGCAGAGGGTGAGGGTACTTGGTAGGGTAAAGTGAAAAAAGAGCGATTAAAATCGGGAGAGAATTGACTACTAAGCTTTTTGATAGAAGAATACTCTTCCTTGTCTGTCATAGTGTCTTTAGCGTCAGTTGTACTCGCTGCTAAGGATTTGATTTTTTGCCAATTAAACCAACAAACATAAATAATAGCGATATGAAAAAGTATCCAGATACCTATTAATATCTTTGCTTCATTAATTATTGCAGAGGGTACGTTAGACAACATAGCTATAAATACAGGTAGACATAGAAGCATAGCCGTAGTGAATAAAAATAGTAAAACGGCAAATATTTTTCTTAACAAAACTATATTTAAAGTATCAGGGCTTTTGAGTATGACTCTTATTAGTAGCCAAAAGACCATCACAATTAGTGTATGATAGGCTAACCAAATAGTATTTAATGCTTGTTGATTGGTACTAAGGTCGCGAGTAGTAAACATAGTTGCGTAAAAACACAGACTAGTAAATACAGTCCCCAATAGTGCTGAAGGTAGATTTCTTAATAACAGTCTAATTTGTGCCGCTAAGACTATTTTATAATTATAGGTATTAGGTATTCTGTCGAGAAGGGTCTCGATATCGTTTTTATACATCGCCAATAATCCCTATAAGCCTACCTAATAACCTCTTTAGTAGACTGAGTTAATCAATCTTATGTTATTAGATAACCCGCTTGCTGGGCGGCCAAAATTATCTTAGTACGATTATGGACATTAAAATGCTCCATTAGAGCAACGATATGATTGCGAACTGTGTTTTCACTCAAGGAGAGCTTATCTGCAATATACTTATTGCTATGACCCTCTGCTATGAGAGCCAATACTTCTAATAAGCGATTACTTAACATGGTCTTTGTTTGAGTAATGACCGGAGGCGGTTGTAATTGAGAGTGATTATTTTTATAGGACGATCGGTTTAATAATAGTGACTGCACTGTATTACAGATGATCGTAGAGTCAGTATTTTTGTGTAAAAAACAGCTTGCCCCTAACGCTAAGGCTCTATTCATATCTTCATGATTGTTAAGAGCGGACAATAGCATGATACGAGCTTGAGGCCAGTGCTGTTGTACAATACCTATGCCATCAATCCCATTTAATCCTGGCAGACAAATATCTAATAACACAACATCGATATCCATATCAAGGTCGGTTATATCACTGATTTTCTCAATTTCTATAATCCCAGCCTTTATCTTATTTTGTAAAATAAGACGAAGACCTGTCCGAAATAAAGCATGATCATCAATCAGTAAGATGTTTTTTTGAGTTTTATTGTGAGTCATTACATAGTTTCCATTTGCAACGTCTATTTATGTGTTTCATCCTTGAATAATCTTAGCTATCTAGCAGATTAAACCTTCTAAACCAAAAGCTAAGTGCAAAAAATTAAACAAATAGTCTGTAAAAATAGAAAATAATCAATTATTTTGCGTTGGTAGTATATTTGTACTATAACAAATATTTGTTGTATATATTATACTATGAATATATCACTGTTAGATATATTTTTAAACTATATTCTCAACAACTGTTGTAGGGTAGGGTTGCTATTGCCTATCATTAACGTCCTACGAATAGTACTCTGACAAGCATTTAATGGTTAAAACCGACGATAGCAATCAATATTATTTTTGTAATCTCAGTGCTAACTTGATGCAGTGATTAGCTTATTATTCATCTGCCGTAGATTTATTGCTGAGGTCATCTTTTTTATGAGGGGCTAAGGAAGAGGTATTATCGCTAGAGGTGTCAAAGGAATTAGCAAAGGAAGGGGAGTTTTGTCTGTCAGTAGTATTCTTTGACATCGACATTTGCTGCTGTTGAATCTGACTCTGATTATACTTCTTAACCTCCGCAATTAAATTTGAGAGTTGCTCATTATCTTTTTCAATCTGCTCTTCTAAACTTTCATACTCTTTAGTTTTTTGTAGCTGATAATCGGTTTCTTTATTTTGATTGTTGACTAACGAAGGGTTAGTTCTAGTCAAAACCCGTTCTTGGGCACTAAGATTTATCACTGAATCATCTGCTATATTTTCATCAGTTATGGATATCTTAGCTCTTTTAGAGCTAGTACTATTCGCTGTCTGTTGTTCGATTGGCGGCTGAGTGACATCAATAGTATTGGACTGGGCAGTATTACTATTTTGATTTGTAGCAGAAGTGACTAAAGGTGGCTCGAGCTCTTCTTGTGCTATCAAGCTTGGCTGTGTCTGTAAAGTAGTTGTCGTGGATGGATCGATGGTGCTGGGTAGAGGTTGGAGCGCTGCTTCTTTAGCAAAAACGGTAAAATAGACAATAATAGCAAATACCACATGTAGCAACACTGTTAATACTATTGCCATAACGGTACGATCTTTCGTCTTTTTTACTAAGCGTGGCGGGGTTGGTGGATTCATTGGTTAATAGTCCATTATTTTATTTACTTTTTGCAGTAACTATAATTATAGTTTTATAACTTTTTGATTTAAATACTTGTGCCAACAGCTTGAGTTTGCTTAAAAAGTACTTTTATTTATATATACAATACTATTTTCATAGTATATTGTTAATGGAATATTTCAAAGTATTTAAATACTTTATTCACTAAGAGTAAAAGTGGATTAACATTAATGACGACTTGTAAGCGTGATCTGTCGATAAGGATATTGCTAAAGATGCGATACATCACAAAAAGCCTCCTGCACAAAATAGTACGTAACTTATCTTTGAGCGTATGTGTCATAGCGACATCCAATAGTGTTTTCGCTAATGACGATGTCTATGTGAATGCTTTAATCAATCAAGCTATTCAGACTCATCCTTTGGTAGGCGCTGCACGCGCAGAGCAACAAGCCACTAATGAGAGTATTCGCGCCGCTAAGCTCAATCTACTACCTGCTCCTAGTCTGTCCTCAGGCTATGATCGTGATGACGGGATGATTTCGCAATTTCAGCTCAGACAGTCATTGTGGACAGGAGGCAAGCTGACTGCCAATATTAATCAAGCTATCTTTGATGATAGAGCGGCGACAGAATATATTTATGAGCAGCAAAACCAAGTCGCTAAAACCACTATTGAAGGTTGGCAGAGCTATATCACTGCTGTCGCCAAACAGCGCGTGTTTTATGAAAATCTACAATTGCTATCAGAGTTTGAAGCCATGATGCAGCGGCGCGTGGCTCAAGGGGTATCTGCGCGTATCGAGATGGATTTGGTGACTAACCGTATTTTGCAGGAGCAAAATTCTTATCAAGCTGCTGTTGAACAACAACGTATTGCAATAGCTCGCTTAGAGCAAATCACTGGTCGTCGGCTGACTCCCGCCGATCTACCAGAACCGAACTTAGCTGAGCTGGTAAATCGGGCAAAAGGCTATTCACAAGCTTTTGAGAGAATGGCTTTTGATCAAGCCAGTTTTTATAACCCCACAGTAGTCAAAGAGCATTATCAAATAGAGGCGGCTAAGCAAGGAGTCAAATCACTACAGGCCGCCCGCTATCCCACACTTTATGCACAATATGAGTATGACTATTATCATGAAAGCGAGAGAGAGGAGAATGACGGGGAGTTCTCGGTAGGTTTGAGTTATGATCCAGGAGCTGGCTTTTCTAATTTGGCGCTAGCTAAAGCTTCGTCTGCTAGAGTAGACAGCCTTAGTCAATCAAAAGAGGCCTCTAGACGGCTAGTGTTAGAAAATATTCAGACTCAGTATCAGCAGTTTGCTAGTGCTAAGGATCAAGAGCGCTCTTTAATTGCAGCTGTAGCAGGCGCTCAGATCGTAGTGAGCTCTTATCGTCGTCAGTTTATCGCTGGTCGTAAATCATGGCTTGAGGTGTTGAACGCAGTACGTGAGCACTCGCAGTATCAAGCGCAGCTAGTTGATGTCCGCTCCTCTATTATTGCCGCTTATTATAAGCTACAAGTTGAATTTGGCATGATGTCATGGCAACAATTCGACCAAAACCGTCAAGAAAAACCTCTTTTTAGTCCGCTTGATCCGGTGCAAAACTGGTTAATCCGTCAAGATAGCACCAGACAGCCCTCCGATACCGTGATTATCCAACCTGTAATTAAACAGACATCAGAGTTAATCACTTATCCTATGGATGACGCTGTAAGCGATTCTGTTTATGTTTCACAAATCAATGATGTAGATGAGTCGCCGCTAGAGGTGCAATAGTTTTATGACAAAATAGTTTTATCGCAAAGTATTTATTGGTCTATAAAAGAGTCTTAACTACTTTTTAATTTTTATTAGCAGCTAATGAGTGGGATGTTTTTATCATGAGTACACCTATGCCAGCTTCGAGTGATCATACCTCCGATAGTGAGGTGATGGCACAGTCAAAATCGCCGCTAGCGACCTCTACACTAGGGGAGCGAAGCGATCCACAAGCGCAGCATTTGGCAACAGCTCTACATACTTTGCTCACTCAACAAGGCTATCCTATTGATAACGTGCGTCTATATGGGGTGATTGATCAGCAAGCGAATTTGACGACGCTGGCTGGAATCATTGCTATCTTAAAGCAGCTAGGGGTAGAGCAGCTACCAGAAGCACTACCAATACCTGATGCCGCGTTTTTACCTTTGTTGGCTCTACATCCTACTGAGGGTTGGGGCGTTATTGAACAACAAAACCCGCAAGGATTATGGCAGTTTCGTCAAGCCGAGCAGATGACAGCTCATCCAGGTCATATCTTTACCCATCTGTTACGGGTGCGCTTAGACAGTGAGCCGAGCAAACGTCGGCAACTCTCCTTTAATCAAATACTAAAAAAAGATCTAAAAAACTATCGTGGTATCGTGGTTGAGGCGGTAGTCGCCTCGTTTTTGATTAATGTACTAGCTCTAGCAGTGTCTTTATTTTCGATGCAAGTCTATGATCGGGTCATTCCAACTCGTAGCGAGTACACTTTAATCATCTTGGCAAGTGGGGTAGGGCTAGTCATCTTATTCGAGACCTTTATGAAGTTTGCTCGCTCAAGGATTATGGATAAAGTGGTAGTAAATCTTGATCAGTACTTATCTCGTGAAGTTTTTCAGCGCCTCTTAAGCGTTCGTATCGATCAAATGCCAGGGTCAGTAGGTTCAATGGCGGCGCAGCTACGCGGCTATGAGCAAGTACGAGGCTTTTATACTGCGAGCACCCTGTTTGGCTTAGTTGATATGCCGATGGCTATTATATTTGTCTCTCTAATAGTAATTATCGGAAATCCGCTAGTCGCTTTAGTACCGATTGTAGCGGCGATCGTTGCTATCATATTAGGCCTTAGTGCGCGTAGAAAAATCGATAAAATTGCCGCTATTGGAGCCTCAGCTTCTTATCGTAAGACAGGTATTTTGGTTGAAACAGTAGAAGGGGTAGAAACTATCAAGGCCGGATCTGGTAGTTGGAAGTTTTTATCACGCTGGCTTGATGTGATGAATATCACTACCAAAAATGATCTAGATATGAAACATGCTAACGATAATCTAAGCTACCTATCGCAAATGATACAGCAGACTAGCTATGTGGGTATTGTGATTGTTGGCTCGTTTGTAGTGATGTCAGGGGATATGACGATGGGCGGGCTGATTGCTTGCTCTATTCTTGGCGGGCGTATTTTAGCGCCTATTATGGGTATCCCTAATCTTTTAGTACAGCACTCCCATGCCAAAGCCGCTAAGCTCAATATCGAGCAGCTGTTTGCACTACAGCAAGATAATCATGGCGTCAGCCATCCTTTGTCGCCTAGTCATATCGCCGGTCACTTTGATTTGGAGCAAGTGAGCTTTAATTATCAAGGTAATGACCAGCCAGCGCTAACTATTGATAAGTTACAAATCAAAGCAGGAGAGCGCATTGCCGTTCTAGGCCCTATTGGTTCAGGGAAGTCAACTTTACTTAAAGTGCTATCAGGTTTGTATGCGCCAACACAAGGTAGGATACTTCTAGATGGACTCGATATGCAGCAGATTAGCCGTGAGTCTTTGAGTGAGCAAGTCGGCTATCTACAACAAGATCATCGGCTATTTGAGGGAACGCTGCGAGAGAATTTGTTAATTGGTCTGCCAGCGCCTAGTGATGATGTCATGCGTGATGCGCTAGTAAAAACAGGATTGATAAAATTGGTAGCCAGTCACTCAAGTGGCTTGGATCTACCTATTAGTGAGGGCGGCAAGGGACTATCTGGAGGTCAAAAACAGCTGGTTGCTTTTACGCGCTTATTATTAACGCGACCTTCTATTTTGTTAATGGATGAGCCCACCGCTTCCATGGATAACCGCCAAGAGCTACAGTGTATAGACGTATTAAGTAAAGAGTTTGCACAAGCGCAAACCTTAGTGGTCGCTACTCATAAAATGCCCTTATTACAGCTAGTTGATCGTATCATCATAATGGACAATCAAAAAATAGTAATGGATGGCTCTAAAGCACAAGTTTTAGCAAAACTTAAAGCCAATGAAAGTAGTACATCGCAGAATCAAGAGGGTAAAAATCCCAATAAAACCTCTATCAAAGTGAGCAAACCAAAAATAAAGGCTATCACTAAGCAAGGCTTTGACCAACCGTCAACTAGCGACGACTGAATTTGACTTTATTTTATATAGTATAGGGCACGATAATGGATAACTATCAATATAAACCTCATGACCCTAAAGTTGGGCGTACCCGAATTATTATATGGGTAGCACTGATTGGTATTATTGTACTAGTGGTTTGGGCATATTTTGCCAAAATTGATCAGGTTACGCGCGCTACAGGCACGGTGATTGCTAGCGCTCGAACCCAAGACATTCAAGCGGTAGAAGGCGGGGTATTGACTGAGATATTGGTAAAAGAAGGCGAAGAGGTCACTAAAGGACAATTATTGGTGACTTTGGAGGAGGAACGCGCCCAAGCGGCAGTGGCGAACTCAAACTCTAAGATAGCGGCGTTAAAAGCTAGGCTGGCGCGTTTGGAGGCGGAGATTTTTGAGCGGCCTTTACAGTTTCCAGATGATATCAAAAGCTATAGTGAATATGTAGAAAACCAAACTCAGTTATATAATCGCCGTCGCCAAGCAATTGATCAAGACGTCAGCTCACTACAAAAGATGATGGTACTAGCGAATCAAGAGCTGAGCATGAATGAGCCATTATTAACCTATGGTGATGTCAGTCAGGCGGATGTGATTAAACTGCGTAGGCAAGTGGCAGAGATTCAAGCGCAAATCACTAATAAGCGTAATAAATACTTTGAAGAAGCACAAAGCGAGATGACCAAAGCCCAAGAAGAGCTAGATACTGAGCTTGAACAGTTGCGTGATTACTCACAAGTGTTGGAAGAGAAAAACCTATTTGCTCCTACCGATGGTAAGGTAAATAATATTTTGATTACCACTATCGGCGGTGTGGTCAAACCGGGCGAGATCATCATGAAGATACTGCCTACCAGTAGCGATTTGATCGTTGAAGCTAAGGTCACCCCTGTAGACATAGCTTATGTAAAAGAAGGGCAAGCGGCCACTGTCAAGCTTGATGCTTATGATTATTCTATCTTTGGGGCTATGAATGGATCGGTTACTTATATTAGTCCAGATACTTTAATGGAGCAAACACCGAATGGTGAAGAGCCTTATTACCGAGTACAGATAAAAATTACAGGCGCCGAATTTGCAGAGCGCCGTGATGAGATTGTGATCAAGCCAGGTATGACCGCTTCAATAGATATAAAGGCGCAAGAGAGATCTGTGCTTTCTTACTTGACCAAACCTATTACCAAGACCTTCTCTGAAGGATTAGGTGAGCGCTAATATCTGTACTAAACCTTTAGCCTACTATGTGTTTTAAAGTTATTTTATCAATGAGACGCCCCTATATTTAGGGGCGTTTTTTTGGTCAAAAATTCATTAAAGATAATCAATCTCATAGCTACTTAATAATCAATCTCTACTTTTAATCTGTAATCTAGTCAACAACATCTTCAGCAAAACCCTCCTAAAACCTAGTACCTGAGCCTCCTTAAACCTCCTGTCTCTGTCTCAATTACTTCTCTGATTAGTACGTTTGTACTATTACAAAGCCTATACCCACCCTCTACACTAAATAGATAGTTTAATTTTTTAGTCATAGAAGCGCCTCATTACTACCATTGACTTTTATCAAAAACCAATATTCACAAATAATATTTATTAATAATTTATTGAAGATAATTAAATACTTTTACTAAACCGCTTATAAACCCTTTTAGGAGTCTGCTATGGACAAGCTACTTAAAACAACCCTTATTACCTTATTACTACCCACTATAGCTTTGAGCTTTACCGCTTGTACAACGACTAATGGTGGGGTTTATAACGAAGGTGATAATCGAAGAGTGAATGGTGTGGCATGGAAAACCAAAGCCGACGTAGATGTAAAAGCACTATTAGCGCAAGAGGTAGATAGCACTAAAACGCGCTTAGTATTCATTCGCAAAAATGATGATGACGCTGAGCAAACGAGCGCCAATATTGCCGTTAACAATAGATTTCAAGTGAGCCTGCAGCCTGGTAGTTATACCGTAGTCGAGTCTTGCGTAGGTACTAACAGTCTAAGCGCTCAAGCGACTGGCTTTAAAAACAATAATTTATCAGCAAATGCCAAAAACTTCCAACTCGCAGGTGGTCAGACTTATTTTATATATGTCGATATGGATGAGCAAGGCAACAGCTCCCTTATGCAAATTACTGAAAACAATGCCTTACAGATGTTAGCCAATAAGCGCTATCAGACACATCAGGTTAGCCGCGTGGTACCAAACTGTCCACCGCCTGTTGTCGTGAGTGCTCCAGTTGTCGTCACACCACCAGTAGTCGTTAGACAGCAGACTGTTGTACTAGAAGAGCCAGCTACTATCGATCTAGAAGTCTTGTTCGATACGGATAAATCAGTGGTCAAGCCAGAATATTTCTCGGAAGTTGCCGAAGTTGCAGATTTTATGAACCGCTATGCAAACACTACGACAGTCATCGAAGGTCATACCGATAGTCAAGGTAGTGACAGCTATAACCAAGCCTTATCACAGCGTCGAGTAAATGCGGTAAGAGACGTTTTAATAAATCAATTTGGCATTGCCGCTGATCGCTTAACGGCTATCGGTTACGGAGAGTCGCGTCCAAGAGCAACTAATGATACAGCAGAAGGTAGACAACTTAATCGCCGTGTTGTCGCTCTGATCAAAGAGAGACGCAGCAATTAAGTCGAACAATCTTATAGAACGTATTTGAGTTACTAAATTTTGAAAAAAGAGAGAATATCATGAATACTATTATCGTAAAAACCAACGACGCGACTCAAACTATAAGCCAAGTGCAAGTCGTCACTGAAGATGGTACCCCAACTGTCATCACTGCAATGGATAAAGTGAACTATGAGTTCTATGATACGGCTATTGATCGTGCACCTAATCATATTATCACTAAACGCGTGAATAATGATTTACATGTCTCGTTTGAAGAAAATGGACAAAATAGCGATCTTATTATAGAAGGTTTTTATGATCGTGAAGATAGCGCACTATTAGGCATGGCTGAAGATAGTCAGTACTATTACTATGTCCCAGATACTGGCGAAGCCTACGATTATGTGACTCAGCTAGAGGCAGGAGATGTAGAAGGTCAAGCTTTAGGTGGTCAAGACTATACGGCAGTGGCTGTCATACCTTGGTGGATACCGGCTGCAGCAGGATTAGGACTGATCGGTATAATTGCTGCTGCTAGTAGTAGTAGTGATGATGATAATGATAGTTTGCCACCACCTATAAAACCTACCGTTAGTATAACAGGTACAACTACTCTTAATGAGACCGCTGAAGATGGCACTGCTAGTAAAGCCACATATACTGTCAGTTTGAGTAGTCCAAGCACTGTCGATACTGCTGTAACAATAACTATTAATAATGGTTCAGCTGAGTCAAATGATTATAATGCGCCTGCTACTCAAACGGTTATTATTCCCGCAGGTGCTACCTCAGTGACTTTTAGTATACCTATTATCGATGATAATGTATTCGAAGGTCCAGAGGACTTTGATGTCATAATTACTAGTGTAAATTCTAGTAACGCTACTATTAATCCTACTCAAAATACTGTAAATACTATTATTTATGATAATGGTACTACCGATGGCGAGACACCGTTAGATCCTGAGAATCCACCGCTTGGCGATGATACGCCAGTAGTAAGTATTATCGGTACCACCAATCTTAATGAAACAAGTTTTGATGGCACGCCAAGTGAGGCAGTTTATACCGTTAATCTAAGCAATCCAAGTACGGTTGATACGAGTATCATCGTAACAATCACCGATGGCTCTACAGAAGGTAGTGCTGATTATACTGCACCAGTTAC
>JARIDJ010000081.1 GCA_029267175.1 Psychrobacter sp.
TTTTAGTTTCGCAAGAGGAATTCTTTAAATAGAATTTCTTATAATTCTTTCAAAATTTAGCTAAATGCTGGGCTAAAGCCACAGCCTACAAATAAGCTTAGCTTTCCTCCTCATAAACTCAACCACATACCCTACATACTCCGATAATAATAGCGATCCAATCTTGGCACGTCATCGGTGTGCACTGGCTGGGATTTGTCAAAGTAATTGACTGACGTAAGCTTGACGCTGCCTGGACATTCAAAACTGCAAAGCATGATATTCTGTATCGCCTCGCTATTATTCTGGTTCGGGGCGGTTTTGGTAAGAATATAAGCGTCATCGCCGAACACTTGATACCAGTTGTTAAATAGCGTTTGGCTATAGCCGTGCTCAATATTGGCCTTGCCGATCATGTTGGCCATGATATAGCTGCTATTGTTCTGAAACTGGCGCAGTGCCTCAAGCGTGTATAAGTTGCCCGCCACGTAGCGCCCTTGAAAGGCGTCTATCAACATAAAGTCATAACGAGCCTGCGCGTTACGGGTTAAAAACCCACGCGCATCATCACCGATAAACTCAATATTGGGCGCGATTGGTGCTTTTAAAAAATGCGTCTCAACGATGTCGGGCAGACCTTTATCAATGTCGATGACGGTTAAATTCATCTCCGGATGATGATGCGCCACTTCGCTTGGCGTACCCATCCCTGCTCCGCCAAGGAATACCAAAGTCTTAGGTTTGATGTTCTCAATCGCCTCAACGGTGATTTTGCCGTACCAATGGCAGTTCTTTTTGGATAGATATAGCCAGCAGCTGCTCGTCGTTTGCCCGGGTTTATCCGTGATAGTCACCGCTAATTGGTCATCGATGACGGTTTGTTTGATAAACCAAGCGTTTGTTGCGGTTTGATAGCCGGTATCGACTTTATTTAGGGCAATAAATATCAAGGTCACCAACACCGCCGCTAGCGCGACACTATAATTCATGCGATGGCTGGATAAACTCAGCGGCTCACTGCTGTCAATCTGTACCGCTAAGCGGGTAGATAAATAAGCACTAATGGCTAAGGCGATAATAAACAACGTAAGGCTACTCATCAAGCCGATATAGGGCAATAACAATATCGGAGTCAACGTTGAGCCCAGCACGCTACCGACGGTGGTAATCGCCACCATCATACCCGCGTTCTTGCCCGCGTCAACGCCGTCCGCATTCTCATATTTGAGCGATAAAAACTGGGTAATCAGCGGAATAGCAGTTGAGCCAAAGGCGAGTCCTACGCCGAATAATAGCCCCACGCCAATCGCGGCAATAATGGGACTGTCGATACTGGCGGTCATCGCCGCGAGCAGTGGCAATTGAATAATACAAGCGATAGCGTGGGAGATGGCGGAAAGTGACAGCACATAACCGGCCTTGAGTAGCGCCTGTCTTGGGGTGTGAATCTCTTGCGAGAGCCGTCCGCCATACCAGTAACCGATAGCAATAGCGATCAGTACCATAGCGAGGATAACGCCGGTAATAGAGATGGACGAGCCGATATAAGTGGCGGAGATACGAATGGCATAAATCTCGATCCCCAAACCGGCAAAGCCCTCAAGCAGCGCGATCACAAGACAAATCCCTAACACCTTTTTTTGCATAAAATGAGTCATCATTATGATTTTGGATGCGATGATTTTACACTATTGGGAGATGGGTGTGTTTGGGAAGTCGTTATTTGGGTTGGGTGGTAAGCTTTGTAGTCGGTTAGACTTACAAGTAAAATTCTATAAATAAGATTTTCTAGCCCTATTATTTTTATAAATTTAATATTTAGTTATTAACAGTGCGTGGAACGCGGCCTACGTGGCTACGTGGTTAAGGTAATATTCGACAAGGTGTACCGTTGGGTATATCACATTCTATTCTACCTGATGCTGGAGCCTTTGCTGTTGCTTCAATAGTATTCCAAGTGTCTAATGTCCATCCAGCGGCGTTGGTCATAGAAACACAACTATCCAGTACAGGCGCTATTGGTAAGGTACTAGGATCAGCATCATTAAGAGCGATGAACACTTCATTACCGTAATTCTTGGCATCTGATAAACACAAGGTATTGCGTGCTTTATTAGTATAATTTTGATAAGCAGGGATGGCGATAGCGGCTAATATCCCAATAATAGCCACAACGATAATAAGTTCTATCAAAGTAAAACCAGATTGAAAGCTTAGCGTTATCGCTCGACAATCGTTTTGGTCAGAAGATTGAACAGAGTTCATAGCGTTATAGTCAGTTATTATTTTGTAGATTACAATGCAGAAACTATGCCAATCAAATTCACGCTTATTTTAAACGTAAAAAAACCAAACGATATGTTTGGTTTTCTAGTATTCAATCAGAGATTTTGTAGGATTTGACTGTAGCCTAACATCATAACTTTACATAATGTGAGCTGGGCTAAAGCACAGCCTACACTCATTAAAAGCAAAGTTTATTTATTATATTATGCAACAGTACATCTTGCATTTGTATCTACATTACAAGTAATTGTAGAACCAGTACCGTCAGCCGCTACAGCTGTCAGTGTAGTAGCACTCAAATCAGTTGGCGCAGTGATACCAGTAAAATCACAACTCGGCATGGTTGTATTATCATAGGTAGGTAAGTTAGTAAAATCACCATTTTGCGCGATTTTTTCTGCTACATACAAAGAAGAATAAGATTTCATCTCTGATACACAGCTAGAGTCACGAGCTTTCTGCGTATAGCTTTGATAAGCAGGAATAGCGATAGCTGCTAAAATACCGATAATAGCAACAACGATCATTAGTTCGATTAAGGTAAAACCTTTTTGTGTGTTCATAAGAACTCCTTGAGTGGTATGGAGACAGTCGATTATAGAGCGACTTATCTTTAACTTGTAGATTAATAAAAATTAGCTATGACGCCTTACATTATTAACTGCACATAATATGCCAAAACTAAAAAATAACGGATTTATTAAGAAATTATGGATTTTACCGCTATTTCTTACCATTTATCATGATAATTCGACCGCCTGCTAGTGTAGCGTTAACATAATGTTACTGTCAACCTACTAATAATTGTCAGTTCAGTCACTTAATATAATAAAGCGTAATCTTGGCTGACGTTTTTTGTCATTAAATATTTAAGCCATACAAAAATTGTCAATTATTGCCATCCACTATCTAAACCACAACTACTAGCTCGGCATTTGAGCCCTTGATGATTCAAAGTAATACTACCATCTCCCGCCATTCTAGCTCCGGCTACCGGCGTCGCCGTAATCGTCCATTTCGACGTTAAAGGGGTTGGTGTTATCGTCACAGTATAAAGTGCTGTACCTTGAGCGGGATAACTCTTATTATTAAAATCAGTCATCACCTCAGCACTAATCACACTATAACTACCTTGTGCTAACTTTCTATTCTGAATCTCAGTGGCGATATTATGTAGCTCGCTCATCACATCAGCACGATTGGTTCGCTCCACATAGCCCTGATAGCTTGGATATGCGATAGCCGCGAGTATGCCAATGATAGCCACAACTATCATTACCTCTATCAGTGTGAAGCCTTGAGACCTCTTGAGCATAGTACTTCCTTTATATATCCTAACCGATTTGACTTATGCTGTAGTTACGATTATGGCAGCTGGACTGGTACTAGCTGACAAGCATACCCTGACGGCGACGATCAACTTACCCTTCTATTAAACTATTATCACCAATTTTGCTGATTGGTACCGCAATCATCAGATTCATAATCCACATCCCGATCAATGCTCTCACACCTTAGCCCCGTGCTAGTCATCATAAAAAGTTTAGCATTAGAGCCTGTTAGATCAGCATTAGGTTCAGCTAGTATACGCCACGAGTTCCCTGCGGTAGAGAACGTATTACTACTAGCAGGCGCTAGCGTACTATCCGTACTGCCATCGACTAAAGTGACTCGGTAACTATAATCGCTACTACTGCTCCCTGCTGGAATATAGACGGTCTGGTTAGTCGGTGCGTCATCATAGCCGTAGCTCACTGTGCCATCATTGGCGATCTTTTTGGGCTGAAACCCTTTATAGGTCAGAGCGGTAGCGCGCCAACGATTTAGCTCTATCTCCAACTGCTGCATCCGTGCTTGCGCCTGCAGCTCTGAGTTTCGGACGATGTACTGCCGATAAGAGGGAATAGCTATCGCAGCCAAAATCGCAATGATAGATACAATGACCATCATCTCAATCAGGGTAAAGCCTATCTGCCGCTTTCGTGATTTTGTACTCATAAGACTACCCTATCAGTCTACTTCATACCAAGTTCTGGGCTGTAAGATAAAGCGATCATTGAATATCAAATCAGGAGCCGTACCACTACCTAAGATTAAGTCCGTATTCTTTAGCGACTGGTTTAAGCCTTCAGGCTTAGTGAGAGCATTAAAGAGGCCTTTATCAGTATCAGTACCGAAGTTGACTCTATCATTAGCACGCTCTGTCAAAGTTCTAGTGCCGATGAGCAAACGTTGATTAGATAATGTTGAGCTACGCGGCCCTAAGGTCAGCTCTTGAATGCCTTTACCCGCTCTTACAAACCCGCCCAAGCCATTTTTTGAGGCAGGATCGGTACAGATACCGTAAGGAAGACAATATAGCTGTCTCTCTGAACCCCCGGTAATCTTGGCTGAGCACGCATCTACTGTGCCGTAGCTCATATCTGGATTATAGACAGTGGTGTATAAGAAGCTATCGATGACCTCAGACTTACCGACGCCTTTGCTATAGCGAACATTGCCATAACCATCAAACGTGGTTAGCGGAATATACCAGCCATTCTTTGTGGTACCTTGTAGCGTTGAGATAGCCGCGTTTTTTTGCGCTAAAGTATAACCAGTAGCACTCAGAGTACCTATAGCAGTAGGTAACTCAGCTAGATTGCTAGCCGCTGAACTATTGGCGGTTAGATCAACTACCTTTTGACCATTGGCGTTATTGGCATTGGTAAAATTGTTGGCATAAAAGATATTGTCCGCCTTAGTCACATCGATATCCATGATGCCATAGAGCCTGTCAGCCTTAGTTAGATCACGGATCTTGGATAAAGGCGAGCTACGATCTCCTGAGATGACATTGACTAGAGCAAATAAGTTACTCGTTGTTGGGTTGCGATAGAAGCTAACGGTCGGACGCTCATAAAACCGATGGTTGTATTTGGCATCAGAGCCACTATACGCGGGTTGTAGCACGCGCGTGACTCGAGTATTGGTAAAAGAGGTCTCAGGCGTAGAGGTCGCCGTTGCACTCGCCGCAGGCTTGACAAAACCGGCATTGGTAAAGTCAGCACGAAATAGCTGACCGCCCAGATCAGCAAAATAAATATGATCCATAAAGCCATCATTGTCACGATCTAGCGTCGTCACGCCAGCGACGATACTATTGGTCATCGTAGGTACAGTCTTCGTTGCGCCTGAGTCACTAGAGGCTGACCAAATGAGCGCGCCTGTTTTTGCATTGATAATGTAGACGGCATTGCCTTTGACAGATTTTTTATTGGAGCACTCTTTTAGTTCAGAGTCTATAACTCCTAGCTGAAACTTCTCGTATTCGTAGCACATATCATAGCCGCCGCCGAATACCAAGACATCGGTGCCTTTATCATTGACCGCATTGCTCGTTCTGATCTTCGCTTTAGTCGGCTTCTCCCAAATCTGACCCATACGGCTAAAGCCTGAGGTAGCGGGGGTAATCGCGAACATCATAGTAGGACTGTCATTGTTTTCTAAATCTATACCGTATAGAGCTTCACCGCCCATACGTAGACCGCCATAAGCATAGATACCTTTACCATCAGTGGTGTCTATGTTGACGCGGCGAGCATCAAAGTCGTACTTATAATCTGCACTGACCATCCAAGGCGCATCGATACCGAAGTTAGGTGAGCCAATATCAGTCTTGGTAGCGCCTTTGATGAGTGCTGCAGACTTATCTGCATCTGCTAACATCAGTTTTGGAATAATGACGAACTTCTCTTTGCCGCCATTACCACCAGTGCTAGCATTATCCGCATTGACTAGATGCAGTCCTCCCTCTGTTGAACCAAAGAGCACATAGTCATCACGTGTCGCTGTGACTTTGCCATCATCATCTAAAGTCGCCGAATAGGAGACCGAAGCTGGGGTCGAGTGTATCGTAGCTCCTACTACCTTGATAGGCTGAGTGACATTAGCACTAGTGAGCGTCATACTCCTGACAGCACCCGACGGTAAGTTATCAAAGCCCAAGAAATTCAATAGTCTTCTTAGAGTAGTCTCATTATAGGTAGCGGTATCACTAAAAGAGGTATTGGTTAATGCTGCATTGTTCACTAGCACTTTACCCGACCCATTGACGCTTACTTTTTTGAGCTCTGGCTTTTTGTTAGAGGCGCTCTTCCAGTCTTCTACATATAAAGTCCTAATGGAGGCCACACCAGTAGCTGGCGTCGTCAGTTGTGAATAAAAGCCGCCTGACTCTACTTTATTATTAGCACTAGGATAGTTTTTGTCCGACCATAGATCTTGCGCCGAGGGATTAAGCTCTCCGGCTATATTTTTGAAGAGCTTATTATTGTTTCTACCATATAGCGTCCCTTCATTTAGGCTATACTTTTTTAGATTGCCCTCCCAAATCACAGCGTTATCCGCAACTTTGGGCTGGATAGTGGGATAGTAGGCCACCGCAAGCTGACTATCAGCGCGATAAGGATCGTCTGGAATGATAATGGTGCCGGATGGCGTAGAGGGCAGAGTTTGGTTTAAATCGCTTACGAAGTTTGTGATACTCTTTACGATATCTTCGGTAGACTGCGCTGAATAAAACCCCCCTTCACCAAAGCCGCCAACTCCTGGTAGCTCATCAATAGACTTTTCGCCCCAATTACAGGCGTTTTTGGCATCTTTATCATCGATATTTTCACAGTTATAAAAATCACGATTAGCAGTAACGCCCGTTTTGGGATTGGTATAGGGAAGATTGCGAATGATGCGGTCTTCTGGGTCTTTTTTAGCGTCTGCTACTCTATCAACATCAAATTCAGAACCAAAACCCACTACTGCGGTATAAATCTCTCTATCAGTACCTAATGGGTTCTGGGTAGGATCTCGTAGCGCTTTAGCAAAAGCGCCAACAGCAGGCATACCGTTGTTATTACCATCGCCTAAAGGCAGACTGTTCGATGAGTCTACGGTAAAGCTACTACCTTTACTGCCTAAAGCTGATTTCATCAAAGTCACTGGATCAGGAGAGCTATTAGGTTGACCATCTGTCAAGAAGTATATCCCGCGACCATCACAGCTAGACGGGTTTGACAGTGGGCTAATATAGTTATTACCCTGTTTGGCGGTTTTTACCGAATTATTAAAACCACTATAATAAGAAGTACTAGAATAAAGAGTATTAGTACCTAACATATAAGCACCAACCTCTGCATAAGCGTTGGCAGTTGGTGTTCCATTGTTACCAAATAGATCAGCGACTACTGTCTTAATTGCCAAACGCTGCGTATCATCTAACAAGGCGGCTGGTACTAGTATTTTACCGCTCCGACCATCAGCGCTTCCTAGTTTATTATTACTGTTACTTTGAGTAGAGTACTGTCCGATACCGATAGCTACTTTAGTGCGATCTAACTGTGTATCATCCATTAAGGTAAAGATGGCGTCTTTTAGACGGGTTAAGCGGTCGTAATATTTACCGCCACCGACATCTTTATAATAATAGGTATCTACACCCAGAAAACCACCTGATTCTGAGAGATAGCCATCAACTGAAGGCTCGTTTATTCGTTTACTGCATGAGTCTTTATTTACAATTCCCAAACTACCGTTACTCTCACAGGCATACCAATCATAACGAAAAAACCCTAATGCTCTTTTATAAAAATATCGTTTTTCACCCGCTACCTCACAGTATCTTCTAGCATATATTGGCGTGGTATTAGACGACTCAAAAAGCCCCCTATCTCCCTCATACTTCTCTCCTGAGGGCAGATCGCAAGCGTTTTTGGACTCGACAACGCTCATACTACCCGAAGTATCGAGCATCATCGTAATAGTGGTCTTGCCGCCCTCAGCGGCTTTATAGATCTCTAGATCACCTATCTTTTTGCCAGCGACATCCGCTTGTGCGACTGGTAGAGACATCATAGCGGTTATAGCAACGACTAGGTATCTTAAAGGTAACCTAACTTTGCCACTATCTGGCGATATATTCTCAAGTCGTTTCATGACCTCTATCCTTTTGTGTGATGAGTCAACTGCTTATGGCGTAGATTTGAGCACGCACTCTGTATTTAGTGAGCCTCTGCCGAATGGAATACATTTTGTAGAAGCAGAGACGTTTTCGACATCCGCTTGCTCATATAGCATTTTGCTAGGAGTCTTGGCAGCGACCATACAATCGTTCAATGATTTCTTGCCAGTAGCCACATTTTCGCCAACGCTCGTTTGCGCAAAACAATTATCGCCGTTGGCTTTAGGCTCACTATATGAAGGTAGCGCTGAGGTCGCTCTAATATCGAACTTAAACTTCTTACTGGTTCTATCCTCGATCTCTTTACCTATGACGACATGCCCGAATCTCTCGGCGTTTGGATCAGGAGGAGTGACAGTGACGCTCATCTGAGTGACGACCGTTTGTCTAGCGCTAGTATAGCCATCTGCGCTATTGTAATCACATACTCCATTGTTTAGGCTGTTCCAGTAGCCTCCTGGGTTTTCTGCTGTACCCTTAACCTTTATAGAAGCGTTCGATGCCAAATACTTTTTGGTACGGGGGTTAAAGCAATAAATAAACTCATTAGTGGCATTTTCAGGGTTTAATAAGAAGTGACCAAACACCCCTGCAGCACTCGTAACGTCTTTATACTCAGTAGTAGTCGCGCTACCGTTGAGCATCATCTCAAGCTTTTGATTGGCACTATCTGAGGACTGTAGCAATACGGTGTTGATCTGATCGCTAGTAGCAATCTTTAGATTAGTGTTACTCTGCCTGACTGCTATAGCACCCGCCAGCATTATCAACACCAAGAACAGCAGCACTACTATTAGCGTTGCTCCGCGCTCACGGTTTCGATATCTAAGAGTCATTTTGATATCTTTTGTGGTCGAACTTGATGAATAGCGTTGAGCAGTCACTCTTATTCTCCCTACCAACTATTATAAGCCAGTCTTTACATTGACGACACGAGCATTGCGCAGCAGTGTGGTCGTCTCATAAGTGGTCCGTACTTGCTTGCTACGCGAAGTATCATCCTTTAGCACATTGCTTTGATTAAGGAGCGTAAAAGAGGTTTGATCTACACTTCCTAATATAGGAGTACTACCATGCACGATCAATCCTATCTTAATGGCTGTTATAGCAGGCTTGTCACCTGTTATTGCCAAGTACGAATTGCTAGGTAAATACATAAGCTTACCTGCATTACTAGCAGAATCAGACTGAGTACCTAACAGAATTTTGAATTGATCAACATTGGTAATAAACTCTTGACCCGCTTGACCAAAATTGCGCGTGTCTGAGCCACCATAAGTAGCGATTGTCGCTGGGGTTGTATTAGTTACCCTACCCGCGTCACAAGCTAAGACTAGATTTTTGATAGCGCCGCTACTAGTATCGTTGGTAACAGGACGCAAAAAATAGCGCTCGACAGCAGTCTCATTGATCTCAACGGTTGCCCCTTCGCAATCGCTAAAAGAGCTGCTAGTGATATTAGTATATTGAATGGTCAGCTGATCGCTAGCAACAGTCGTATTTGAGACACCAGTCCAGCCATTAGTACCGCTCGCGCTATCACCGGCCCGTCTAGTCAAATATCCTGTATTAGTATAAGGTAAAGCAACCGCTAAGTTTGCCCCTGTTAATACGATACCGCCTTTAGCTGTCGCGCTATCGATTCTAGTAGCAGGGTTACCTAAGTTGGCTAAACGAACTTTTTTTTCTAATTGTTGTAGCCCGAAAATACTAGCATCTTGCAGCTCACTGCCACTAGCTTGTACGCTACTGGTTTTGACATTGATTAGATATACTTGCATAACAGCAGCTGAGATGAGCAAACCCAATACCAAAGAGATCATCAGCTCAATTAAGGTAAAACCAGATTGATTGTAACCCCTATAATTGTAATTATCAGCGTTCGACATCAGTAAGCCTCCATAATAAAGCATTCTGCGCCATTCTTATAAGTACCATTCCCATTAGCACAGGCATTGGTTGCGCTATCACTCAAGTCAACAGTAGTGTCACCCCAACTGGCTACAAAGCATTGGCGCTCTTGGTTACCTGAGGTACCAGGACAGCCATTAGGGACTAAACCCACATTGATATTATTTGCCTCTGCATATGATTTCATCAATAGGCCATCACGCGTCGCTAGCTGATTAATAGTACAGCTATTAGCAATAGCAGGAGCTTCAGCAGTATTGATTATACAACTCTCCTTGGTAATGGCGACACCATCTACAGTTATAGCATCAGTATCACCATTCACCGCTGCCTTAAAAGCACTTGTGCCACTGGAGTTGGCGCGCATGGCCTCTGCGCCTCCTCTCATAATAGTCAATGCTCGCGTTCGCATGAGACTTTCGTCAGTAGCTTTTATAGCGGTCATTTGCATCGCTGAAAAGCCTAGCACCGCTATGGCTAATAGCAGCAGAGCAACCAACACCTCTACTAAGCCTACGCCGCGCTGATTCACTAGGTTTCCCATTAGCAAGACCCTCCTGGCTTATGACTAATATTCGCTATAGTACTCACCTCAATTTGTCGAGGTGCTGCCTTGTTATTACTATCACAAATGGTATAGACCACACTGCTAGAGCCCGATATGGTTTTGTTTGATCGAAAGATAACGCTAGTTGCGGTAGTAGGTGTGATCGTCACCGTACTTTGACCAGCTATACTAAATTTAGAGAGCTCAGTACCATTGGCGGTTAAGGTAAGTGTCTTTGGCGTTGAGGCACTATTATATGTCAAGGTAACATCTTGACGCCGAATCACACTCTCAGCCTTAGCTTCCTTCAGCGCATTCTCAATAGTAGACGCCGTCGACTTCACTCGCTGATTAGCCAGCTGAGTACTGACGTTAGGCGCAGCAATACTGACAATGATGGCCAATACCGCAATCGTCACCATCAGCTCAATCAAGGTAAACCCTGCCGAATTTTTATTGTTATAAGACGAGTTAGATATAGCTGCTTTCACATCCAAGTTCTACAATCCTTAAAGTCTTAGTTAGCTACGATTCGTTCGCTTACAACTGCAAACGTTACCCACTTATACAGGCAGTTATATATTCTAAATATGCAATATTTGTTCCATCTCTGTCTGTAATCAAGATAAGACAGTCGCTTACAGTATTATTTGTTCACTATTGATAGCCCATTGACAAGCTCATACTCTTACAAGTTTAAATAA
>JARIDJ010000082.1 GCA_029267175.1 Psychrobacter sp.
AGCCCGTCAAAGTCGGCGGCGTCACCGTTAGTAATGTCACCTTGCATAACTTTGGTGAAATTCAGCGTCTGGATGTTAGAGCAGGCGATATGGTCAGCGTGCACCGAGCAGGGGATGTGATCCCCAAAGTCACTCGCGTTTGGCTTGACGAGCGTCCAAAAGATTCTCAGCCTGTCAAGCTACCCTCTACCTGTCCGGTTTGCGACTCCCCTGTCGTATTGCCCGAAGGCGAGGCTTTAGCGCGTTGTACTGGCGGGTTGTTTTGTCCGGCGCAGCAGACGGAGGCGCTGATTCACTTTGTCTCGCGCCGCGCCATGGATATCGACGGACTTGGCGAGCGCTGGCTGATTAGCTTCTTTGAGCATGGCCTAGTCAAGACGGTTGCCGATATCTATCAGCTGCATAAGCATGTCGATGAGATGATTAACTTTGAAAAGCTCGGTGAGAAATCAGTACAGAACATCATCGAAGCCATTGAAGCGAGTAAAAAAACTACCTTAACGAGATTTATCTACGCGCTTGGCATACGAGGTGTTGGTGAAGGCACGGCACAGAACTTCGCCCAGCAATTTGGTGATTTAGATAGCTTAATGGCGGCCGATATGGACGCGCTTATTGCCACGCCTGATGTTGGCACCATCACCGCTGAGCTGATCTACGAGTTCTTCCGCGCTCCGCACAATATCGAAGTTATCGAGAGTCTACGCGCCGCAGGGGTGCACTGGGATAAAGTTGAGCAAAAATCGTCGAGCGATTTACCACTTGATGGCCAAACGTGGGTGATTACCGGCGCGCTTGCGAGTATGGCAAGAGATGAGGCGAAAGCTAAGCTGCAAGCTCTCGGCGCAAAGGTCGTTGGTAGTGTCTCCGCCAAAACCACCGCCTTGCTAGCAGGAGAAAAGGCTGGCTCAAAAATGGTGAAGGCGGAGAAGTTAGGGGTCAAGGTAGTGGGTGAGGATGAGTTTTTGGCAATGTTAGAAGAATCATAACTCTTTAATATGAAAGCGATTTGTAGGGTGGGTGATAGCGTAACTCACCGAATTATAGATATATTGCAAAAGACAAAGCTTTACAAGCCTGGCCTCAGCATCGGATTCTTTAACAGATAGAAATATGCGGTTTGTAGGCCAGCTTTCTTTACTGATTTAGCTCGGCGCTCGTCCCTCGCGCAAGATAAAAGCATAGTTCTCGCCTTGCGGACGGGCAGAGCAGTTTAATCGGTGCGCAGGGCACACCTTGCAGATCAATAATCCTTTTACACACTAATAAAATAGCTTACTACAAAACCTACTCAACACCTTCTTCATGCGGATTAATCACAGTTTCATCCTTTTTACCATCCGGCTTAATGATGATAGGCAACACCAAACCCTTAGCAAAGTCTTCGCTAAATACATATTCATAGCGGCTGGCATTAATATCGGGCTTAGTATGAACAATTAGCTCGACGGTTTCGCCATCGGTTAGCTCGTGCGAGGTATAGCTATTACTGAGCTGATCGAGCACTTTGGATAACGCCTCGTTGCTTGCCATACCGACAGTTAGGTTATGCTGAGCGGTCGCTTGATCTACCTTAAAATAGTCCGCATAATCCTGCACATTTTGGCTATCGATATCGAAGGGGTAATCGTAGCTAGCCCGCTCAGCCGCTTGCTCGCCGCTAGCTACTTTTGACCAGTCAATATCAGTGGCAAGTGCTGAATCCTCGTTTGTAGCAGCGGTTGTACTCTCAGCGACAGTAGCTTTTTCAGCAATCTTAGCTGAATCATTGGCGGTATCGGTCACGCTATTATTATCGCAGCCTGATAGTGCTAATAATGTCGTTATGCTTATAGTAAAGACTAGCGTTAACTTTAATAGACCAATTCTCATCGATTTTCCTTATTATTAGCGGTATATGCTTTTACAGTCATTTGTGAATGTTCAACAGACCCTAGTATTGGCTATTATTTTGACAGCTTTTGCTAAGGTTCACCACTTAATCAACCATAAAAAAACAGCCATCAGTTGATGACTGTTTATTTGGTTAATAAGCTTGCTAGTGCTAGACTTATTATCTACCTATTTTGCAATTGACTTGGTATTCTTTACCATTTGCCCATTTCATAGCTAGCACGCCTTCATCGCCTTTCATGTGCCAAGCGTAAATAACTTCTGGATTTGACTGATTGACATAACTGGCTGTATCGCCATTAACACCGCCGACTAAGATTACTTCTTGCTGTGACCAATTAAGCTTAGGAGCGGTCACGTTGATAGTCGCTTGCTTTTTATTAATAGATTGCTTAGCTAAGATAGTACTATCATCAGTACAAGTATAAGGAGTGGGTGCCATACGATCATAAGCCATATCACTCATGCCAGCTGAAGGAGTAGCGGGCGTGGTTGGCACTGTAGGAGTAGTGGTTGAACAAGCAGCCATCAAAGCGGCGACAGGTAAAGTCGCGCCTAGTTTCATTAAAGTAGTCATAATGTCTCCAAAATCTGTAGGGTGTGGTTATTAGTGTTATAAGTAAGTTGTGATGCATCAACTGCACAAAGCTATGATAACCAAAGCCAGTACCCATAAATGTTAGAAATTGTTTCATAGTTATTAGTCTCGTTACTTAACCAATAACTAATGTAACCCTTTAGTTTAAATAACTAATAAAAATCTGATAAAGATAGAGCTACTGTTTTCTAAAGTCAAAAAGCTAAAACAAAAAAACACCCTTTAACCTTAGCTAAAGGGCGTTTATTTCGTTGAGCAATGCTAAATAGTTACTTAAACTACTAAACGAGCTATTTCGTCTTACGCGGCGGTAAGCCAGTGTGCTGCGTTTGAAAGTTGCCTTTGCTAACTTTCTTTTTACTAGCATGATTAGCCTGACTATGAGCAGAGCCATTCTTACTAGTGTTCTGACGTTTAATAGAGTCATTACCGACGCGGCTGTTCTTTTTACGTGCCGATTGATAGCTGTCTTGCGCGGCCTCACGACCTTCTAAGCTAGCATTAAAAGGCGGTATGAGGCAGCCACGGTTTTTACCGATTAAATCGCTACGACCCATCTCTTGTAGGGCTTTACGCAGTATCGCCCAGTTCTTTGGATCGTGATAACGAAGGAAGGCTTTGTGCAATTTACGCTGTTTGCCCGATTTGACGATATCCATATCACCGCCTTCGCGGCTAACTTTATGCAGCGGATCTTTATGAGTGTGGTACATCGTCGTCGCGGTCGCCATCGGGCTTGGGTAGAAGGCTTGGACTTGATCAGCGCGGTAGCCATAACTTTTGAGCCATAGCGCTAGGTTCATCATATCTTCATCTTTGGTGCCCGGATGTGCGGCGATGAAATAAGGTATCAGGTATTGCTCTTTGCCTGCTTCCTGACTGTACTGCTCAAACATCGCTTTGAACTTATCGTATGAGCCCATACCCGGTTTCATCATTTTTGACAATACCGCTTCTTCTGAGTGCTCAGGCGCAATCTTTAGATAGCCGCCAACATGGTGGCTGACCAGCTCTTTGACGTATTCAGGATCTTTTACCGCCAGATCGTAGCGCAGACCTGAGGCAATTAGGATTTTCTTCACCCCCTTAATATCGCGTGCCTTACGATAGAGCTTGGTCAAATTACTATGATCAGTAATTAGGTTTTCACAGACATCAGGATAAACACAAGAAGGTTTACGGCAATTTTTCTCGATATTTTCATCTTTACAGTTGAGACGATACATATTGGCTGTTGGGCCACCCAAATCAGAGATCACGCCGGTGAAGTTAGGCGCGGTATCGCGAATCGCCTCGACTTCGCGCAGAATAGAGTCCTCTGAGCGATTTTGAATAATACGGCCTTCGTGCTCAGTAATTGAGCAAAAGGTACACCCGCCAAAACAGCCCCGCATGATATTGACGGAGAATTTAATCATATCAAAAGCGGGAATATGAGCATCGCCATAGCTGGGATGCGGCAAACGGGCGTAGGGTAAGTCAAAGACGTAATCCATCTCTTCGGTAGACAGCGGAATCGGCGGCGGATTGAGCCAAACATCAATCGCGCTAAAGGAGTTACCCGCGCCGCTAGTATGCCGCTGCACTAGCGCCCGCGCGTTGCCCGGATTGGTCTCCAAATGCAAAATTCGGCTAGCGTGCGCGTAAAGCACCGGGTCGGATTTGACTTGCTCATAGTCTGGCAAGCGAATAACCGTCTTTTCGCGTGGTGGCATTTTTAGCTTGTGCTTAAGAGCCGTTTTAGGACTTTGTTTAACACTATTCTCAACTTTATCAAAGCCGCGCATCTGCACCACCTGAGTCTCTTCATCGACCTGATCAGCATTGAGAGTTTTATTAGTCACCGGCTCTGCGACAAAGCCCTGATACTGTGACGAAAAAGAGCTTTGATTTGGCGTCTGATTAGGACGCTCTTGCTCAATCTTGCAGCTATCGACGTCTTCAGTCATCACGTAAGGGTTAATGATCGGATCGACACGGCCCACGGTATCGACATCGTTACTGGCCACTTCTATCATATCCGCTTGCCAGTGACGACGGCTAGGGGTCAACAGATAAGCCGTACCGCGT
Source organism: Psychrobacter sp. (assembly GCA_029267175.1). Taxonomy (GTDB): domain Bacteria; phylum Pseudomonadota; class Gammaproteobacteria; order Pseudomonadales; family Moraxellaceae; genus Psychrobacter. The sequence goes on from JARIDJ010000082.1 coordinate 4,562, forward strand.
AGGCTACTCATTTGCTCAAAGCTATAACCTTTAGAGAGACCATGCACCACATCGACGATAGCGCGTTCAGCGTTACCATAAAGTAAAACATCAGCGCGGCTATCTAATAAGATACTACGGCGCACTTTATCTGACCAATAATCATAATGCGCAATACGGCGTAGGCTACCTTCGATACCGCCTAAGATAATTGGCACATCAGGATAAGCTTCGCGGCAGCGCTGACTGTAGACGATAGCGGCGCGATCCGGACGTTTATTAGCGACATTCCCCGGCGAGTAAGCATCATCGCTACGGATCTTACGATCGGCGGTATAGCGATTGATCATGCTATCCATGTTGCCAGCAGTGACGCCATAAGCGTAAACCGGCTTGCCAAGCTCCATAAAGGCGTCTTTGCTCTTCCAATCAGGCTGGGCGATGATGCCGACGCGAAAGCCTTGTGATTCTAAAAGACGGCCAATAATCGCCATACCAAAGCTTGGATGGTCGACATAAGCATCGCCGGATATAATAATGACATCGCAGGCATCCCAGCCAAGCGCGTCCATCTCCGCCCGACTCATCGGCAAATAAGGCGCAGGCTCATAGCAGCTGGCCCAATGCTTATCGTAATCGTAGAGCGGTTTAGTACCTTGTTTAAAGGCGGTGTGAGCGATAGTATCGGCAGACATGGGCAGACCTGTATGTTTGAGGCTAATTAAAAGGCGCTCATTTTAACATGAATTGCGCTCAGGAGGTGAGAAAGCAGGTTTGAATTATATAGATAAGTTATTGATAGTGTAGAGTAATCCATTAGAATGGTATGGATTAAATGAGTAGTACTTGAGAGAGCTATAAGCTAAAAAACATCACTATAAAACCAACAGCCATTATGATATTTGTTTTAAGATAGATCAGGGTCTTTAAATTAGATAAGGAAAGGTAAAATGCTGGCTATGCTTATTTTGGTATTTGTGATGCCAGTGATACTACTTATTCATCTAATAGCTATGGTGTACTGTTATAAAAAGGACTATTTTCGCAGTAAAGCCTTTACTTATAAATATCTGATTATTGCACTGCTAGCGCCTGCTGCTGGTAGTGCTTTGATTACTTTTGAGTATTGGATCAATAGGGAACATGGTGGTATTCATGTTGGCACTTTTTTATCCGTTTTATTTGTCTATGGGTTTTTAGCGCTACTTTTTACTATTCCTTATATTTTATATCTTACTGCGGTCAGCAAAAACCCTTAAGCAACGCACATTAAGCTAATAAAGTTTTAGTACCACTTTTAATAAAGCTAATCACAAACTGGCTGCTGAAACTGCGCACATTATTCTCGTGAGTCAGTAAGTTGCGAATAAACTGATGATAATCCTGCATATTTTTGGCATTGACTATCACTATAAAACTCAAAGTTAAAAAAAAGGACGGCTAGTAAAAGTCGTCCTTTTTATAATACATCAAACAACAAATTTAACCCAAATGCTGCTTAAAGCCGCGCTGCTTATCTCGCTCCCAATCGCGATCTTTAAGGGTTTTGCGTTTATCATGCTGTTTTTTGCCCAAAGCTAAGCCGATTTGGCATTTGACCATTGAGCGCTTCCAGTAGCAAGAGAGCGGCACACACGCATAGCCTTTTTGATTGACCGCGCCGTAGAGCTTATCGATCTCGCGGCGATTGAGTAGTAGCTTACGGGTGCGCGTGGTGTCAGGACTCACATGCGTTGAGCTTGAGAGTAGCGGCTGAATATGTGCCCCAAACAAAAAAGCTTCGTTATTGCGAAAGATAACGTAAGCTTCCGTGATAGTCATTTTGCCGGCGCGAATAGATTTGACTTCCCAGCCTTGCAACTCAAGCCCCGCCTCAAAAGTCTCTTCAATAAAGTATTCGTGACGTGCTTTTTTATTAGCGCAGATTTGATTATCTGGCTTTTTTGATTTTTTTGACATAATTTCTCCATTAGGACTACAAGTTATAAGTTATTATTTTTAACTTGTCATCCCAGTCTTACTATTCCTCATTCTAACTAGCGGATTTATAAATTAGCTTTTAGTCATAAAGATGAATGAGTCGAACCTCATATTGTAACAAATCAGTCGCCAAAAAGGGAGATTGCCATTTAGGACAAATGTAGCAGATAAGTATTAAACTAGGTCAAAATTTGCTAGCATACGCATTATCATTAACCACAATATTAGCCTTGCTATGAACTCAGCAACTTCTCCAAACACCTCATCAAAGCTGCATACCAAAATACTTTATCCAGGTACCTTTGATCCTATTACCACCGGCCATGTCGATTTAGTCAAAAGAGCGACAAAATTATTTGACGAAGTGGTCATTGCGGTGGCGTCAGGCCATCATAAAAAGCCATTATTTAGCTTTGAGGAGCGCGTAAGCTTAGTAGAAACCGTCTTTGCAGATCTGCCGCAAGTCTCTGTCGTGGGCTTTGAGGGCTTGCTGGTTGACTTTATGCGCGAGAAAGGGGCGACCGCGGTACTACGCGGCCTACGAGCGATGTCAGATTTTGAGTACGAGTTTCAGCTGGCCAATATGAATCGTGAGCTTGATGAAAACTTTGAAGCGGTGTTTTTGACGCCTTCACAGAACTATTCATTTATCTCCTCTACTATGATTCGCGAAATCGCTAAGCTTGGCGGCGACGTCACTAAGTTTGTGCCAGCATGCGTCTCACAAGCTTTTATTGACAAGTTAGCGGTACAAACCAAGTAGTTTTACCCAGAAAATTTTAACCTGATGGTTTTCTAGACTATGCCATTTAATCTATTAAGGAGCAGCTCATGGCACTACTAATCACTGATGAATGCATCAATTGTGATGTCTGTGAGCCTGCTTGCCCAAACGAAGCTATCTCAGAGGGTGATGATATCTATGTAATTGATCCTGACTTGTGCACCGAATGTGTGGGACACTTTGATGAGCCGCAATGCGTGGTGATATGTCCGGTGGATTGTATTCCTCACGACCCAGACCATGTCGAGAGCGAGAGTGATTTATTGGCCAAATATAAGCGTATTACCGGTAAATAATCTTTTTCTAAATTAGATAAGAGTAAAGCACCAACCTACGCCAATAATTCTTGTCATTTGCAAGCAGTGTAGTACTAAAAGATTGACCTTCTAAAATAATCCTAAAATACATAACCAAGCAAGCACAAATTTTGCTATAATACCGCGCTTGGTAGACTAGGCGATCGCCGCTGCATACTGTTTTACAGACTTGCAGGGGAGGAAAGTCCGGGCTACATAGGGCAGCGTGCCAGCTAACGGCTGGGCAGAGTAATCTGACGACCAGTGCAGCAGAGAGCAGACCGCCTTCGATATCTTAGATATCGTCGGTAAGGGTGAAAGGGTGCGGTAAGAGCGCACCGCGTGGGTGGCAACATCTCACGGCAGGGTAAACTCCACGCGTAGCAAGACCAAATAGGCATCGATATGGCGCGGCCCGCGTTCGATGCGGGTAGGTTGCTTGAGCGTATTAGC
>JARIDJ010000015.1 GCA_029267175.1 Psychrobacter sp.
TGCCAATACTTGACGGCCTTTCTTCGTTGCCATACGTGCACGGAAACCGTGAGTACGTTTACGCTTGATCACGCTTGGTTGGAATGTACGTTTCATAACTCACCTATCAAAATAATGGACTAAATTCAAATAATGCGGGATTATATCATTTTACTAAATTTAGGTCAATAAACTAATTGATTGTTTTGCTAGTAATTATTCTTAATATGCCAATTGCTCCTAGCGCGCCATTTCTGCTGTTCTTTAATCCTCTTTTATATTTTAACTCAGTATAATTTGTAATTTACTAAGCTGTTTATTCAGTTTTATTGCTAATCTTACTGTCACTTTTGCTAACTCTTTTAGGAAGTTATCCACAGATTTTGTCGTTCTCTATAATAATTAACTATTAATATATATAAGTATTGTTGTTATTGGGGCCCTATATTTCTGCGGATAAGTCAATATAATCGTTACTTATCAAAGTATTAGAGTATGGGTAACCCTGTGGATAACCTGTGGATGGAATGGGGGTAACTCAGGTATTAAAGTTATCCCCAAAACTATCCACAGGGTTATCCCCAAAAAACAGGATGTTATCCACAGGCTATTTGTGGTAGATTATGCCCCTATTAATACTGTAATTTATTACTATTTTTTTGGATTAAATTTAAGATCAAGTACGCAGTTAAATGCCTAGCTCTAAGCGCTAATACATCGCATTTACTATTGAATAATAAGGTTAGTTTTTCATGATAGATACCGCTACACTTTGGGATAAATGCTTGGATGACCTGCGTTATCATGTCAAAGATAATGTCTTTACTATGTGGTTGAGACCTTTATCAGCGCATCAAGAAGCGCAAACCTTAGTGATTAGAGCGCCCAATGATTATTTTGTTTCTTACATCAAAAAAAATCATTTGGACGATATTCGTCAGTTAGTCGCTAAGCATAGCCAAGACAACATTGATGACGTAGTTGTTCGGGTTGATAACATTGCTCAGTCTGATCAGAGTAGTGAGCAAGATACTATTGCTAGCAACCCTACTAGTAGTAATGCTCAAGCGAATAATTCTTTATTTACTAATGATAATGGGGGCTCCTCCCCTACCCTCTTACCACAAAATAAATCAGCGCAAAATAATAACGAGAGTTTAACGCTAGCCGCTAGAGCTGATGCTGGTACTAATCATCAGTATGCGGCTCTCATTGACTCTGCTGATGCCAAATCACTCAGTTACCTAAACCCTGATTTTACCTTTGAAACCTTTGTTACTGGCAAGTCAAACAACCTTGCTTACAAGGCTTGTTATGAGCTCAGTAAGCGCCAATCAAAGAATAGACATAATCCGTTATTTATATATGGTCCTTCAGGATTAGGAAAAACCCATTTAATGCATTCTGTTGCCCAGCGCTATTTGAAAAATAATAGAAGTTTTTATTATTTTACTTCTGAGAAATTTATTAACCAATTAGTTTATTCTTTAAGAAATAATAAAATAGAAGATTTTAAAAAGAAAATTAAAAAAGTTGATTTATTGATAGTCGATGATATTCATGTGTTAGCAGGAAAGACTAAAAGTAGTAATGAATTTTTGACCTTATTTGCCGATTTTACTAGTGGTGATAAGCAGCTTATTTTGGCCTCAGATCGTCATCCTTCACAAATGACTGAGTTTGATGAGAGATTTCGCTCACGGTTTTCTTGGGGTTTAACAGTGGCCGTTGAGCCGCCTGAGATTGATACTAGAGTGCAAATATTGCAAAAAAAGGCCGCATCCTTTGGCATGATACTTCCTAAAGAGTGCGCTTTATTTATTGCACAAAATGTCGTCTCTAATGTCAGAAGATTGGAAGGCGCTTTGAATCAAGTGTTTGCCAATGCGAATTTGACCGGCGCACCGATAACTTTGGAGATGGTGCAATATGCGCTAAAAGACATAGTCGCTATGCGCGTACAAGCGGTTAATATGGATAACATCCGTAAAGTCGTTGCCGAATATTACGATATAAGCGTTAAGGACTTGATGGGACGTAAACGTACTCGCAGTATTGCCAGACCGCGGCAAATAGCGATGGCACTATCGCGAGAGCTGACGGGTGATAGTTATCCTGATATTGGTCAATCATTTGGAGGCCGTGACCACACGACCGTTATGCATGGCTGTGAAAAAGTCGCCCAATTGCGCGCTGAAGACCCTACGGTAGACAAAGACTACAAAGCATTAGCTATGATGTTACAGGCTGGATAGTAGCGAATAGTTGCGCGGTATTTTAGCGGCTAAATATAGTTTATAATGATCCAAACTTATAAAAATATAACCACTTCTACAAATAGATTTCTTAAAATAAGAGTACCTAGCATGCAATTATCGATTAATCGTGAGTCGTTGTTAAAAGCTATTAACTTAATCGCCAAGGCCGCTGATAAGCGCCATAATATGGTGATTTTGGGTAATATAAAGTTGCAATTATCTGAGTCAGAGCTGGTACTAACCGCTTCTGATTTAGAGGTTGAGCTGACCTCTACCCTTAAACTACCTGCAGGCGCTTGCGTAGCAGCAGGGACAACGACTTTGCCCGCGATGAAACTCAAAGATATTTGTCGATCATTGCCGGCGCAAGCACAAATTACGCTAACCACTCAAGAAAACGAGCGCTGCTTATTAACTAGTGGCAAAAGCCGCTTTACCTTAGGGACTTTGCCAAGCAGTGATTATCCAAATTTAGGCAATCCTGAAAACATAACGGCTTTGACTATCAGCCGTAGCCGCTTGATAGATCTGATTCATAAAACACAGTTTGCCATGGCGATTCAAGATGTCCGCTATTATTTGACTGGTATGCTCTTTGATGTGTCACAGCAGCAGCTGACTACGGTGGCTACCGATGGTCACAGATTAGCTTTGGCGCGTAGTGTAATTGATATCGATAATGATTTAAACATGCAGGCTATATTGCCCCGTAAAGCCGTCTTAGAACTACAAAGACTGCTAGATACTATTGAAAAATCAGTAGATGCTGAGGTAAAAAAGAGAAAGCATGAAGGGTTTATTGACAGTCAACTACATCTAAAGTTTGGTCGTGAGTTTTTGCAGGTAAGTATTTCGTTTGGTGAGTTTGATAATAATATTCAACTAGATGATACGCTTACCATCACACTCACTGCACGCCTTATTGATGGTAAATTCCCTGACTATCGCCGAGTTATGCCTAGTAATACGGACAAGTTGGCGCTAATAAATCAGCAAAAGCTAAGCGATGTGTTAACTCGTGTGATTATTTTAAGTAACGAAAAGTCTCGCGGTGTAGTGTTTAACTTTGCTAGCGATGGCATGGTTGAGATTCGAGCCAATAACGCTGAGCAAGATGAAGCGGTAGAGATGATTCAGGCAAAATATCAAGGTGAGCCGATGGAGCTATCCTTTAATGCCGCCTATTTGCAAGATGTATTGGGCGTCATTCAAGGCGAGGTGCAGATGCACATGAGTCAGTCCAATGCTTCAGTTTTGGTCAATCAGTTAAATGATGACTTTCATCAATACGTTATTATGCCAATGCGCATATAATAGCAAGTTGAACAAGGCTAGTATAATTATCATGATTGAACGTTTGCAGGCAACAGACCTACGCAATCTAAACAAGGTTAGGCTACAAGCCGCTGCTTGTAACGTTATCATTGGACAAAATGGCAGCGGTAAAACCTCCTTATTAGAAGCTATATTTTTATTATCACGCGGCAAGAGCTTTCGTCATAGCCAACCTAAACGCTATATTCAGCATCATCAGCCATCGACTACCGTCCATGCACTTTTGAGTGATGGACGCACCTTGGCCATTCAAAAGCAGATTGATGCGACGACTATTTTACGTCTCAATCAAACTACGGTTTATAATCAAAGTATTCTTACTGAGCAGTTGCCCACTTTACTAATAGACCCCTCCTCAATGGATATGCTAGAGCAGGGTAGTGCTAGCCGTCGTCAGTTATTGGATTGGCTAGTGTTTCACATGAAACCAGGATTTCATCCGCAATGGGTGGCCTATCAGCGTTTGCTAAAACAGCGTAACGCCTTACTTAAGCAAACCAATAACTTGACCTCAGTACAGCTTGCTGAACTAAAATCTTGGGATCAAGGCATAGCCAATAATGCCGCCCTTATCCATCATTATCGTGAGCAAGTCTTTCTTGCTTGGCAGCCATATTTTGAACAAAGTATGACGCAGTTATTACCCGCTTATGCTGAGCAAATCAGCTTGAGTTATAACGCTGGTTACGATACTACCATACCTTTAGATAAACAGCTGCAGGAGCGTCTGAGTCAAGATCTACAGCTAGGCTATACTCGTATTGGCAGTCATCGCGCAGATATTCATGTGCATTGGCGCTCTGAGAGTCATAATGATGATGATATCGCTAACAAAAGGGCCTCCTTAAAGGAGCAAGCGGCCAATGTGTTATCTCGGGGTGAAAAAAAGCTATTAATTACTGCTTTGCGTTTATCGCAGCTGCCGCTATTACTAAATAGTAAATCAACCGAAAGCTTATCTGAGCAATCTACAATAGTTGAGTCTAATATCACGCCAGTAGTGTTATTAGACGATATCACCGCTGAGCTTGATGATAGAGCGATAAAGATTTTGTTAGCAACTTTAGCACAGTTGCCTTGCCAAGTATTTATGACCAGCTTAACCGCTGATGTACTACCGATAGTCCAAAAGTACTGGTCAAATTATAATACGTTTCACATGAAACAAGGTGAAATAACAAATTTTGATAGCGCTAATTAAACTTAGACCTTTAGATAAATAGTTGTTTATTAATTTATCATACACTTATTAGTTAATATTATTAAAATTGGCTCAAATGTCTTATCAGTAATTCTCATTTCTACTCTATTTATCACTCTATTTATCACTCTATTCAACGCTTTATTTTAGGCTATTAGCATTATTATCAATTAGCATCTGACATTCGTGATACTTTATAGTCATTAAGCTATAAATCACCAGTAAACAGTGACTTAGAGCCAAAAAAATGTTAAAATAATCCTTTATTTTTACCCTATTTTCAGCGATTATCTGACGTTCTTCTCTGTAGTGTTTTTGCAACTATCAAGTAATCTATAGTTAGTCAAAATACTGTCGATATAAAATATTAATAGCGCTAATTAGCACTGTTAGTTATTAGTGCTAAGTGGAGTGTGGGACAACGTTACAGTACGATATTTAACCGTAAGCGTACTGCTATTAGCTGATTACGGCTTGATTAAGGAATGCACATGAGTGACTCATTACCTATCGATAACGAGCAGTTGGATACCGAACTATTGGACACAGAATTAGTCGCAGAAAGCAGCTCTGAAACTGTAGCGGCCGACTCTATTGTTGAAAAATTGCCTTCTGATTATAGCTCCAAAGATATCCGGGTATTGCGCGGGTTAGAGGCGGTACGTGTGCGTCCGGGGATGTATATCGGCGATACCGATGACGGCACAGGCCTGCACCATATGGTGTTTGAAGTCGTTGATAATTCTATCGATGAAGCACTTGCTGGTCACTGTGATCAGATTGATATTATTATTCATGAAGACGAGTCTGTTAGTGTTATGGATAATGGCCGCGGTGTTCCGGTCGATATTCATCCTGAAGAAGGCGTATCAGCGGCTCAGGTGATTATGACGGTACTGCACGCAGGTGGTAAGTTCGATGATAACAGCTACAAAGTATCAGGCGGCTTGCATGGGGTTGGGGTATCGGTGGTCAATGCGTTATCTAAAACGCTTGAGATGAACATCTGGCGCGAAGGCTATCATTATCAGCAGACCTATACGGATGGCGTCCCTGATAGTGAAATTCAGCAGTTAGAGGCCACTGAACAAACGGGAACCCAAATCCGTTTTTATCCTAGCAGCGATGTATTTACTGGCACCATTTTTGAGTACGATGTCTTAGCTAAGCGTCTGCGTGAGCTATCATTTTTGAACTCTGGGGTGCGTATCGTTCTAACTGATGAGCGTATTGATAAGCGTCATGAGTTTGAACATAAAGGCGGTTTGTCAGAATTTGTCAGCTACATTAATGCTGGTAAAGACGGTATCAATGAAGTTTTTCATTTCACTAGCGAACAAGATGATGGTATCGCTGTCGAAGTGGCTTTGCAGTGGACTGATACTTATAACGAAAAAGTGCTTTGCTTCACTAATAACATCCCGCAGCGCGATGGTGGCACCCATTTATCAGGTTTTCGCTCCGCATTGACGCGTGTGCTAAACAGTTATATGGATCGTGAGAATTTATTTAAAAAAGAGAAGGTCGTGGCTACGGGCGATGATGCGCGTGAAGGCTTAACCGCTATTGTATCGGTAAAAGTGCCAGATCCTAAGTTCTCTAGTCAAACTAAAGACAAGCTAGTCTCTAGCGAAGTAAAGTCTGCGGTCGAATCAGCGATGCACGATAAGTTTAACGATTACTTACTCGAAAACCCAAGCGCTGGTAAAGCCATCGCCGGTAAGATTATCGATGCTGCTCGTGCCCGTGATGCGGCGCGTAAAGCGCGTGAGATGACTCGTCGTAAGACCACTTTGGACATTGCTGGTTTGCCTGGTAAATTAGCGGATTGCCAAGAAAAAGATCCGGCACTCTCAGAGCTATACATAGTGGAGGGTGATTCTGCAGGCGGCTCTGCTAAGCAAGGCCGTAGCCGTAAAACGCAAGCGATTCTACCGCTAAAAGGTAAAATCTTGAACGTTGAGCGCGCGCGTTTTGATAAGATGCTATCGTCAGCTGAAGTCGGTAACTTAATCACCGCGCTAGGCTGTGGTATTGGCCCTGATGAGTATAATCCGGATAAAGTTCGTTATCACAAAATCATCATCATGACCGATGCGGACGTCGATGGCTCGCACATTCGGACTTTGCTGTTGACTTTTTTCTTCCGTCAAACGCCAGAGCTGATTGAACGTGGTTATATCTATATTGCGCAGCCGCCGCTTTATAAAGTCAAAAAAGGTCGCCAAGAGCTTTATCTAAAGGACGATGAGGCGCTTAAAGCTTATCTATTATCCTCAACCATTGATAATACCAAGCTGCATGTTAGCGCTGATGCGCCAGCTATTACCGGTCAAGCGCTGGAGACTTTGCTCAATGATTATAACCAAACGCAGCTGATAAAAGCCCGTTTGCAAATTCGTTTTCCAGCGACGCTATTAGATGCGTTGACGCATACGCCAAAACTCAGCACTGATATGACTTTTGATAAGTCAGTCATGGAAGAGTGGCAAGCGCAGCTGCAAAAACAACTTGATATTTTTGGTAGTGATTTGAGCCCTGAGATTGAACTGGTCAATATACATGCGCCAGTGACCGCCGCTACTGATGCGGTTACCGCTGACTTACTCGGTATGAAGCCACAGATACAGTCCGAAGGCTCTATTACAGAGTCTAGTCTCACTGGCGAGTCGATTTCTAGCAGTGAAACGCAGCCGAAAAAACCGCAGTGGTTGCCACGGATTACGGTTTATGTGCATCAACTAGCGCACAACTACTTATTAGATACTAGTTTTATTAATTCGGGCGAGTATAGTAAGTTGTTACGTTTATCAAGCGAGTGGAATACTTTATTAGCAGATAGTGCCTTTATCCGCCGCGATAGTACTAGTGCTAGTAAAGATATCCCAATACGTGACTTTGATCATCTATGGCAGCAAATGATGCTAGAAGCACGTCGTGGTCTAGCTATTCAGCGCTATAAAGGGCTAGGCGAGATGAACGCCGATCAGTTGTGGGATACCACGATGGATCCTGAAAACCGCCGGATGCTACGTGTCACCATTGAAGATGCTATTGCTGCCGATCATATGTTTACTTGTCTAATGGGTGATCATGTCGAACCACGCCGTATCTTTATTGAAGAGAATGCCTTGACAGTTTCTAATTTAGATATCTAACTCTTTAAAATATAGGTTTATAATAAAAGTCATCTTGCTAGCAAGGTGGCTTTTTTTTGTTTCATATGAAACCTTTTTCTTTACATGAAACACAATCAATAGAATAGTCAGGAGAGTAGTTATGTTAGACCCGCAACAGAAAAAGTGTCTGTCTCAACTTCCAAAAGCGACTTTGGTTGATTTTGTGTCTGAGGTACAAGGTATAGATAAACTATTAGATAAAAAAATTGAGCGCTTACTATTACAATCAGACAAGCCGAAACTTATCAAAAAGCTGACCTCTAATTTAAAAGGTCTGCGACGCCGCCATGCATTCGTTGAATACTGGAAAGTCAGCGAGTTTGTCACAGAATTGCAATATTTGTCTGATGATATTATGACGCTATACCCTGAACAGACAGAGATCTGCCTTAACTTACTTGAGCTATTTATGGAGTCGAGCAATAGTAGCCTGCAGCGCTGTGAAGATAGTAGTGCGGTATCGATCATATACAATCAGGTCGCACAGTCATGGCTAACCGTCGCCAAGCATTGCTACGATCAAGAAAAACTGAACTTGCCAATCGATGAGCAAGACATCTTGAGTCAAGCATGGCAACAGAAGGTTAAGAAGTTAATCGATGAGAATGACTACGGGTTTGGTCATATTTATGGTACTAAAGAAGCGTTAATAGAAGGCATCAATGAGCTGTTATCAGAGTCTGAAATATCAGCGCTTATCGATGACTATGAGCAGTACTATGAAAGCTTGTTTGAACCAGATTTATCAGCAAGTAAAAAAGGTCAATCGTTAAGGTCATCACATAGTCATAATAGAGCCAATCATCAAGAAAAATCAAAAACAGAAGTGACGCTTGTAGGTTTAGCCAAAGCATTAAGTGATGTCGCTATATTTGAGAAAGTATATTTACGGATGTATCCTAAAGACTCTATGGCCTTAGCACAGTTAAATGAGTTATTAACGTTCATGGTCGATAACCAAGCTTATGAGATAGCAGAGCAATATCTGAGTGAAGTCTGGCAGAGTCGTAATAAGCGCGAGCAATTACAACACTTGGACTGGCTAAGCGAGATTCAGCGCTTAAAAGGGGAGACTCAAGCACAAATACAAACACTTAAGGAAGCGTTTGAGCTGCATGCGTCGCCACAAAGACTAAAATCAATAATGGCTATTGCCAGTCCAACCGAGCAGGCAAAACTACGTAAATTGGCTTACCAGCTAGCAGAGCAGCAGTCAGATATTATCTTAGCCGTGACATTATTATTAGAGATAGGGGAGACGGCGCTAGCCAATCAAGTAGCGGTGACGCGTCATCTTGAGTTTGTCGATATTCATTATGAAACGCTTACCCGCTTGCTCAAAGAGCTACCTGATGATACCTACCTTATACGAGTGATTATCTACCGTAGCCTGCTTAGTGATATCTTAGATAATGGGCGTAGTAAAGCTTATGGACACGCGGCTCGCTACTATAAAAAGCTATTACAAATGGACTTTACCATTAGTAGAGGTCAAGCAGGTTACAATGGATTGGCGAGCCATCAACAATATACAGCGAAGCTCATGCAAAAACATGGCAAAAAATATAGCTTTTGGGAGCGCATAGAGGACTAAATGAGCTTAAAACCTGTTAACCGTTTACCAACAATCACTATCAATGCCATGGTCAAGTACTGAACAAAGTCTAATGTTTCATGTGAAACAAAGTAAGAATAAGCAGAGAATAAATGATCGAAGTTATATTACTAGCTATCGCTTTAGCTATGGATGCGTTTGCAGTATCGATAGGGCTAGGAGCTAAAACAGCGGCTAAGCCGCAAAATAATAGTCAGCAAAAGGTACGCCATTTAGCAGTATATAGCGCGTTATACTTTGGAGTAGCGCAGGGGATAATGCCACTTTTTGGCTACTTATTAGGAGCAGTATTGTTAGGTTGGCTCGCTACAGCTGCGCCTTGGATCGGTGGCAGTATTCTTATAATACTGGGCGGAAAAATGCTTTATGAAGTGTTTTTAATCTATGATAAAGGCAGGGCAGACGACAACGAAAACACTATGCGAGCAGATGCGCAAACAAGCGCTCAAGTGTTTGACTCGTATAAAACTATTAACCATAAAACTATGTTTACGCTAGCGATAGCTACGAGTATCGACGCAATGGCAGCGGGCTTTACGTTAAATTTACTATCTATGAATGCTTGGTTAGCCTGTTTACTTATTGCACTTATTACAGCCGCTTTTAGCTGGTTAGGAGTCTATCTTGGTAACCGTTCAGGAACTTGGCTTGAGGACAAAGCCGAAGCTTTAGGCGGTATAGTACTTATCACTATAGGCCTAAAAGTAATGTTCTTTAGTTGATTGTGCCAAATTACTTTTTACCGCTAAAAAAAGACCACCCTATATATAATTAGAGCAGTCCTTTTGTTTCACGTGAAACTTAATTTAGAAGTTTTTTATATTCGTTAGGTTTCATGTGAAACATAATAAATAATTTATTAAAACTACTCAGCTTCATCCATCGTGAAGCGCCAAGCCAATACACGAGTGTTCTTCTGACCTTGGCTCATCTCGATAATGCGCATCTGTCCCACATCTAGCTGTTTTAACAATAATTGTAAAGGTTTAACGTTTTCAGATTTCGATACTAAGCTAGTAAACCAGCCAACATGCTCAGCAAAGTCTTTGCTCTCTTTGATCATCTTCGTCAAAAAAGCAATCTCGCCGCCCTCGCTCCACAGCTCTTTATGCTGACCACCAAAGTTTAGGTTTTGCGCGGCATTGCCGGATTTGGTGGAATGACGACTGATTTGCGGGCTGTCATTTTTGCCGCGATGTCGTTGCAAATTATGCTGCTTACGGCTATTGGCCTGCATAGCTTCTTCAAGCGAAGCATGAAAAGGCGGATTACAAATCACCACATCAAAATAATCTTGACGACCAATGATATTTTTGAAAATAAATTTTGGTTCAGGTTGTAGCTTAACTTTGATCGCGCCTCTAAGCTTAGGATTGGCTTGACTAATCACGCTTGCCGTATTGACAGAGACAGGATCGATGTCGCTGGTGGTAAAGCGCCAACCGTAGCTTTGACTACCGATAATAGGGTAGATAGCACTCGCACCGGTGCCGATATCAAGCGCATGAATATCTTTGCCCGTGGGCGGCGTATTATCTTTATGGGTATGAGTGGTTTGAGCTAACAAATCTGCGATATAGTGAATATAATCGGCGCGTCCCGGTATCGGTGGACACAGATAGCCTTCCGGAATATCCCAAAACTTCACACCATAGTAGTGAGCGAGCAGTGCTTGATTAAGCGTGCGTACTGCTACGGCATCAGAGAAATTAATGGTCGGCTCGCCTTTGGGATTGGTAATGGTATGCTTGGCAAGCTCAGGTAAAGCGCGGGTCAACACGGCAAAGTCATAGCGGCCTTGATGCGGATTGCGCGGATGTAATTGTCCTAATTTTTTTGCGGTGGCAGGCGAGCGGTTTCGATGCTGACTGTTAGGCTTAGGAGAGTAATTACTAGATGTGGGTTTGCTCATAATAGTGGGCTATAAAGTCTGAAGATAGCCGACTAGTTTAGCAGATTTCATTGAGGGCAAAGTGCTTATCGGCTGCGCAAAATTAGATTTAAGCCTAATATAATCATTGCGCTACCCAATACGCGGTCTATCCAATGCTCAAAACGCTGAAAACGTTTGAGGATTGCCGGAATGGAGAGCAGCATAACAACGGTGCTAAACCATGCCATCTGTAATATCATCATCCATACGCCATAAATCGTTAGTTGCCAAAGCGGAATATCAGGCGACAACACGAGCGTAAATATCGCCACAAAATAAACAGGCGCCTTGGGATTAAACACGTTACAAAAAAAACCTCGGCGTAGGGTCGCGATAGTCGATTCATGACTAGTTAAGGCCGATTTTTTGGCATTAGCGTTTTGAGCATATATAGCAGTTGGCATAGGACTAGCTGAGTCAGCGACCGCTTTGGGTTTGGCATTAATTCCTTGCCAGCCAAGATAAAGCAAATAAGCACCGCCCAACCATTTGATAGCTGTCAGTAGTGGCTGCGAATGCGCGATAACAGTCGCTAGTCCCAGCACAGAATAGATGATATGAACCGATAATCCTAAGGTGATGCCTAAGCTGCAAAGCAAACCAGTGCGCCGACCTTTGGTCAAAGTTTCACGTGAAACAAGGACAAAGTCAGGGCCAGGCGAGGCTGCTGCTAATAAATGCACACTACTGATAAGCAAAAATCCGTGCCAAAATTCCATGTTAAATACTCGCTAAACCATTAGTTTTAGGCAAATCGCACAATAGTGGCAGTTATTACAAACGTGATCAACTGGTCTAACCTTTTATTTTTCGTCTTGTGTAATAGCGTGGGTATGTCTATATTAAAAGTCAGTAGTATTACCCTAAAAGAAATTAAATCACACAATCTTGCCGTAGGGTGCAGTTAGTTTTATTAAGTTTTCACAGAGAACGAAGATAAAACGTAACCCACCATTTTATAGTTTCACGACATTAAAAGGTGGGTTACGCTGCGCTAACCACACCCCAAAAAACTAAATATAAAGGATCAAACCATGACCACTAAAGATAACAGTACAGACAATCGCATCACCTTTGAGACTGACGGCATTATCTGCCTTATTGGCCTTAATCGCGCCGATAAACGCAATGCCTTTGATAGCCTTATGATTAAGCAGTTATCCGAAGCATTAACACGCTATGAAAATGATGATAATCTGCGCTGTGCATTAATCTTTGCCCATGGTGAGCACTTTACCGCTGGACTTGATCTAATGGAGCTACAAGATAAATGGGATAAAGGCGCGTTTGAATTTGATGAGACGCAAATCGATCCGTGGGGTATCGGCGGTAAGCTGCGTACTAAACCTGTGGTGGTGGCGATACAAGGCACTTGTTTTACCGCAGGAATTGAGCTGATGCTTAATAGTGATGTGGTGATAGCTAGCGATAATTGCAATTTTGCACAGATGGAAGTACAGCGCGGTATTATGCCGTTTGGCGGGGCGACAGTAAGATTTGTCGCGGCGGCAGGCTGGCAAAAAGCCATGCCGTACTTATTGACAGGCAAAAATTTCGATGCGCAAACCGCTGATAAGCTCGGTATAGTTAGCGAAGTGGTGCCGAATGGGGAGGAATACGAGCGCGCGCTAACAATAGCCAAAGAGATTTGCAGCGCAGCACCGCTTGGGGTCAAGGGGCTACTGTCCTCCGCTCAAGACGCCACGCGTAATGGCGCTGGCGCCACATTAGCCAATATTCATGGCTATCTACCGCATTTGTTTCACTCAGAAGACGCTAAAGAAGGCGCAATAGCGATGGTGGAGCGCCGCGCGGCTGAGTTTAAGGGACGTTAAAGGTTTGCTCTGGTATTCATTGCAACATTAATTGACTATAATTGCCCCTTTATATTAAGGCCTATAAGGGGCGATTTCTACCATGTTAGACATCCTTAACATTACCGCCCCTATCTTTATTATCATCGCGCTTGGCTATTTATCTGTACGTCTTAAAGCCATTAACCCCAAGCACGCCAAAGGTATGGGTAGTTTGGTGCTAAATATTGCGCTGCCCGCACTCATGTTTAACGCCATCGCTGGCACGCCTTTTCAACAAGTTATCATACCGCATTATCTATTTACCTATGGTCTGGGTTCAATCATGGCCTTTATCGTAGGTATCGTGCTAACCAAAGCGATCTGGCGACAAGATAATATTTCAGCCGCGCTAAATTCCACCGCCCTGTCATTCTCTAATAGCGCCTTTATCGGCTATGCGGTGGTATCTATGGTCATCGGCTCTAGCAAAGCCGCCGCATACTTATCCATGGGTGTGATTATAGAGAACCTGCTGATCTTACCGCTACTATTTATCATCGCTGAGATGAACCCTAATTCTAATAAGTCTGTCGCTAGTATCCTATTCGGTATCGGTAAAAACCTCACTCGTAACCCGCTTATTATCGCTTTAGTCGTCAGCGTCACTTTCTCTATTTTCAGTATTCCTGTACCGCAAGTGGCCGCCCAAACGGCGAAGATCCTCACCGGCGCGGCGGCTCCTGTAGCGCTGTTTGTGATCGGTATGAGCCTATACGGTCTAGAGCTAAAAGGCGATCTACCCAAAATCACGACTATCGGCTTAGGTAAATTGCTGCTACATCCGCTACTGATCTTGCTCGCTTTCACTCTGGTTCCGGGCGCTACCATACAAGGCAAATATGTAGCTCTGCTATTCGCTTCAGCGCCCGTGTTCTCAACCATCGCGATCATCGGTCAGCACTATGGCTTATTGCAGCGTATGTCTGCGGTGGTGATTATCTCAACTATTGGCTCGTTCTTTAGTATGAGTGCAGTGCTGATCTATTGGCAGATGACGGTTGGGTTTTAGAGCGTAACGACCTAAAGTAGTGAGATGACTTTTAAGCGACTAGCAATCTTCCTATTGATGATATACGCTAAATAGCGCCAAAACTCCAAATACCTATAATAAAAACCAAATTCTGCCAAAGCCATAATCAAGGAGACTACAGTGCAATACCACTTTGATGAAATCATCGATAGACGAGATACCGGTTCGATCAAATGGCATTATAATGATGACACTATCCCGCTGTGGGTCGCCGATATGGACTTTAAAGCGGCGCAGTCTATCTTGGCTAGCGTACAGCGGGTGGTGGAACACGGTATCTTGGGTTATACCAAACCGACTGCGGCTTTGTATGAGGCGATTATTCATTGGCACGGCAGTCGCTATAATTTGCAGCTAGATAAAGAAAACATCCTATTCTCGCCGGGCGTGGTGCCAAGCCTAGCGCTAATGATGCACGTCTTTACTGAGGCAGGCGATGCGGTACTGGTCAATGATCCTATTTATACGCCGTTTATGGCTAAGATTGAGCAAAATGGTCGCGCGCTTGTGATGTCAGCGCTAAAGGAAGTCGACGGAAAATATCAGCTAGATCTAAAAGATATCGAAGCTAAAATTATCAAGCATCAAGTAAAGCTATATTTGCTATGCAACCCGCATAATCCGGGCGGGCGCGTGTGGACGGTCAATGAACTTAAAGCGCTGCTTAATTTATGTAAAAAGCACAATGTAGCAATTGTCAGTGATGAGATCCATCAAGATTTGACGTTAAGTGGTTATAAATTTATACCTTTATTAAAATTAGCAGAAGCCGAAAGATACGCGCACAAAGTGGTCAGCCTAACTTCCATGACCAAAACCTTTAATATAGCGGGTATCAAAGGCTCGATGATTTTTGCTAAAGATGAAACGCTAATCAAAAAGATCAACCAACAGCAGAACTTAAATGATGAGTATGAGCTGAATTTATTTGCCTATACGGTGATGCAAAGTGCTTATGAAGAGGGCGGAGAGTGGCTTGAGCAAATGCTGGCTTATATTGAAAAAAATATCGAGTTGACCCTAGACTTTTTAGCAGGGCATCTGCCTGATATAAAGGTGATGCGCCCAGAAGCTTCTTATTTGATTTGGCTTGATTGCTCAGCGTATGGCGATGATGACCAAGTGCTCTATGACAAACTGCGCGAGGCGAAAGTTGAGCTAAGCGCAGGGATTCAATATGGAAATGAGGGTCATTTGAAAATGCGTATTAATGTGGCGTGTCCTGAGGGGTTGCTGCGTGAGGGGTTAAATCGGGTTTATGTGGCTTTTGCGGGTGTTTGACTTTATTACTTTTTACATAAACGACTATTTTAAATGACTAATGAATATCAACTCGTTTTATAATTAAGTTCATAGCTTAAGTTTTATTAAAAGGATGCTCCAGTGCAACAAATCGTCGTAAATAATAATGACTATAACAGTCCGCCACAAGTTACTAAAGAGGAATGGATAGAGATATTATCTGACGATAATTTCATGACTAATAACTATAAATACGCATTAAGTATTTTCTTCTTAGAACCTAACCATAAAGCGACTTGTAAGTATGTCGCTGAAAAATATAATACTTCTCCTTTCTCACTCAGTGGCTTTATTACTGGTTTTAGTAGAGGGGTTCAAGAGCGCTTAAATAGGTTTGAGATAACTACTGAAGAAGGTGCCAAAACTTATTGGCTAGTGACTATGCTTGGTAAAAAGGTAGCGGGTAACTTATTTGAATGGCGGCTGCGCGATGAGCTAGTTGAAGCTATGCAAGAGTTAAATTACATCAACGCTTGCGCTATAAAAATTGATAGCATCGGTCATTTAGTTAATCTCATAAACCAAGACGTCGGTGGTCTAAAAAAAGACTTCCTTATCGCTAGAAAAGAGCTGGTAGGTAACCAAAGAATCACTAACTCAAAGTTATTGTTTAAGTATGATAGCGAAGATAGAGAATGGGCGATAAACGAAGGCGCAGGCACCGAAGTCCAGTTTCATATTTATTTAGCAGACAATAAAATCGGTTACGGTTTAGGGTTTAATACGCTTTATGTCAGATTCAAAGAAGATAAGACGCCGATAGAGTATATCAAGCCTTTTATGGATGCTTTTATAGCTTTGAGAGATAGTGATGAGATTGCCAAGCTTGCCGATAGAGGTTTTGCATTGAATACGGATGAATACGACTTCCAAAACCCTGTCAGAGATGAGCATTACTTATTCGGTCGAATAATAGCGTTAGATCATGAACAAAAACTGTCTTTGATTGATTACTACAGTATCATCAATGATCTAAAAGGCGATTTGTTTGAGGCATATAAAAACGTTTTTAAGTTGGCCAATGAGTTAACTATGACTAAACAACCAAGCACCCAAAAAACTGATCAACCTATCACAAATCCTTTACTGCAAGAAATAAGCGAGTTACTGCTAGCCAATAAAAACTTAATATTAACAGGAGCACCAGGAACGGGTAAAACTTATTTAGCCAAAATGTTAGCTAAAGCATGGGGCGCAGAGCAAAAACTCATTCAGTTTCATCCCTCTTACGATTATACCGATTTTGTAGAAGGCTTGCGGCCTATTCAAAGTGAAGATGGAGAAGTCGGTTTTGAGCTACGAGACGGCAGCTTTAAGACGTTCTGTAAAGAAGCGCTAAAGTATCAGAACAATCAACAACTAAGTAACTTTGATACGGTTTATCAAAAGTTTATAGATGATACCGCTGAAGAAAATTTAGAGTTAAAAACTCGCATAAGAAAAAACACTTTTAACGTCAGTGTTAGTCCAAATGAGAATGTAATTGTTAAAGCCGATACTGAAACCCCAAAGCCTATGACTTTGAGTAAAGAAAAGATACGGACTTATTTGGAAACGGGTAAAGCTTTAGCTTGGAAACCTTATTTAGTTCCCCTGTGCGACTATATCGAAGAAAATTATGATCTTAGAATGGTTAATACTGAGGATAAGGGTAAAAAGTTCATCCTTATATTAGACGAAATAAATCGTGCTGAAATATCCAAAGTTTTAGGTGAGCTGTTTTTCTCTATTGACCCCGGCTATCGAGGTGAGAGTGGCAGAGTCACTACCCAATACGCAAATTTGCAAACGGAAGAAGACGTCTTTAAAGAAGGTTTTTATATACCGGATAACGTCTATATCATCGGCACTATGAATGATATTGACCGTAGTGTGGAGTCTTTTGATTTTGCTATGCGACGCCGTTTTGCTTGGAAAGAAATTAAAGTAGAAGATCGATTGTCAATGTGGAAAGGACAAATTGATAAATGGGCAGAAGAAGCTAAGCAGCGTTTGACTACCCTAAATTCCGCTATTAAAAATGTTCAAGGATTAAGCGCTGCCTATCATGTCGGCCCAGCTTATTTCCTAAAACTGGCTAATTATAATGGTGATTTTGATAAGTTGTGGACGTATCATTTACAGTCGCTACTATTTGAATATTTGCGTGGCTATCCTGATGCGGATGAACAGCTTGCCAGTTTAAAAAGCGCTTACGACAATGCCTATAAATCGGTTGATGCTGATGCTAGTTACGACGGATAATACAGCGTTAGAGCTGACAGAAGCGCAGCAGCGAGATAAGGATAATCTGAGTCTGATCGCTAATATAAGCATTGGTGAGCTGGTAAAAGCTAATCCTGAGCTGTTAATATTTCCTAAACATTCTGAGGATAACGATGACGATATCGCTTGCGATCCAATCTTTGAGTTGGCTCTAACAGATACTAAGACGGTACTGACGACGGGCAATATTATGGGTTTTATTGGTGTACAAAATACCCAACTAAAAATCCAATCGCGTTTTGCTCAGACGTCCGTCAACGGCTTTAATGGTATGACTAATGAAGCTCATAGGGAGGAAGAAAGTAAAGAAGATTACTTTTTGCACTATATGCTACAAAAGGTCTTGTGCTTCAATTTGTTTGATTTAAAGCACAGCTATAACCAAACCAAGGTGTTTGATTTTTTAGTGTACCTGTTTCCTTATTTCCTAAAAAAAGCCCTATCGCAAGGCCTTTATAAAGAGTATCAAAAGAAAAAATATAACGATAGTAATTTAAAGGGAGCTATCGATATCAAAGCTCACTTGCAACGAAACTTGCCCTTTCGAGGCAGCGTTGCTTACCGCGTACGCGAGCACAGCTTTGATAATCCGCTAACTCAGCTGATTCGTCATACCATTGAGCTTATCAAGCAAAAACCAAACTTACGAGACGTGCTGCATAGTGATAGCGAAACTTTTGATTTCGTTAATCTGATAGTCCAGCATACCCCGTCATACCATGTACGAGATCGGCAAACTGTCATTAATGCCAATCGCAAACCTTTCGTCCATCCATATTTTACAGAGTACCGGGGTCTGCAAAAAATCTGCCTACAAATCCTTCGTCATGATGGTCTGAAATATGCCAAAAATGATGACAAAGCCTACGGCATCTTATTCGATGGCGCTTGGTTATGGGAGGAATATCTAAATACACTTCTGCATGATATCGGCTATAAACATCCTACCAATAATAATCGAAAAGGCGGTATCAAGGTTTATACGCAGAAATTTTCGGGTAATAACGTGCGTCGTTATCCTGACTTTGTAAAAAATGACCGGATTATTTTGGACGCGAAATATAAACGTATGAAGGACAATCACATTAGCCGCGATGACCTCAATCAAGTGCTGTCGTATTTGTTTTTATATCGAGCCAATATAGGAGGCTATATTGCTCCTACAATTGATGACAATTTGGCTTTGAATATGGGCGTGCTAAATGGCTTTGGTGGTAGTATTCATAAGTTTAAGCTAGCGATTCCGCAACAAGTCGCAAGTTATCAGGCGTTTAAAGTGGCTATTGCTGAGAATGAAGCGAAGTTAATTGAGTTTATTAACGCATTGTCATTTGAACAAAGTGATGGTGATTCGCTTGCGATGAGTTAAACTTTGCAATTAAAAAATAGTCGCCTTGGGGCGCGTTTTAGCGTGTAGGGTGGGTTAGCGAAAGCGTAACCCACCGAATTTATAACCCTCAATTTTGATGGTGGGTTACGCCTTGCCATCATTCTCTTAGAGAATTTGACAATGCTAACCCACCCTACGGCTTATGGCGCTTAACGAAATTCTGCTTTTTCTATAAAGGTTGCCTTGTGGCGCGGTTTAGCCGTGACTGACGCGGTATCCTGTGCGACTAAGCGAGTTGCGGGCACTTGGCTGAGGGTAGTATCGAGAATACAGGAATGCCATCAGCCGTTAGTGCCCGCCACGCTTAGGGATACAGATACAAGCAGAAGGCGCGAT
>JARIDJ010000032.1 GCA_029267175.1 Psychrobacter sp.
CGATGTACTAGCTGTCGATGATTTGGCCATTCGAGTCGCTGCTATGGAAGTGTTGGCGCTCACCGAGCGCCCTACTCCAAAACAGCTGCAGCTGGCGACACAGCCCTGGTCACCTCATCGTAGCGCGGCCAGCTTATTGTTATGGGCGCACTACGGTTGGCTTAAAAACAAAGACGCTATGCCCGTGTGATCAACTGTCTTAGGGCTTGTTCCAAGGCTGATTCCATATCGAGAGATTGAAGCTTTTTTTAGTGCGTTTGAACTTGCGCTTGGCCAATCTGAGCGTAGTAATTTGCTGTGATCTGTTGGGGTTGCTGACTTTACTTTTAACGCGTCCGCGAGCTTTTTTATCCTCTATCTCGCTATTATTACTGCCGCTTTCGCTGGCATTTTTTAGATCAAGGTCACTGCTAGTGTTAGTGTCATGACTCTGCGGCGGGCGCTCAGCTAATGGAAAGCGGCTATGACCATTTTCATCCGCTATCGAAGAGGTGGCCTCACTCTTTATTTCATTATCATTCGGGTTGTTGTCGATATGACTAGCAGCCTCTGGCTGTGATTGCCCTGCAAACTCGTTTTGATTGACGATTAGCTGCTGGGTTGGTAGCGCATGCTCGACATCATAGTCTTTGACTTTGGTCAAGATATCGACTAATAAGGTATCTTGCTTAGGATAAAACTCAATAACGTCAAAAGCGTTGATGTAAGCGCGCAGCTGAATAATATAGCAGTCCTGACGTAGCTCTAAGATATTCGCCTGATTCCACTCTTTATTGGTCAGCTCATGCTCTTTTAGTAGTGTGTCTAAGTCATTGACCATCTCAAAGATCACGTTAATATCAGCACTGCGTTTGATGTATAAATTATGGAGAAAATGAAACATATCGCGCGAAGTAAAGTTCTCAATTTGCATCGATGAGAAGTCACCATTAGGCACAGTCACTACCGTACGGTTCAGCGTGCGCACTCGCGAGGAGCGAATACCGATATCGATAACCGTGCCTTCATAAGTACCAAACTTGCAATAATCGCCTATGCGTACTGGCGAGTCGGCGACCACCACTACACTACCCACTAAGTTCTCAATGGTCTTTTGTGCACCAAGCGCTAAGGCTAAACCGCCGACCCCAAGCGCGGCGATACCGGTAGTCAAATCAAAGCCTAAATTACCGAATATCACGATCACGGCAAATATCAATAATAGAGCCTTAGTCACTTTACGCATTAGCCCTAAGATAGAGACGCGCTCGATGTAGTTCTTTTTGTAGCTTAGATTGACGGCTCGGGTAAATAGCACATCGACGATGCGTAATAACAACCAAGTGATAGCCAGCCATGAGGCAATCTCAGTAAAGCGGTTGATAGGCTCACGTAGCGTCACAGACACGCCAGCATAAACCATAACCTCAGAGAGTATCAGCGCCATTATTACCACGGACAGCGGCAGGATGATTTTGTCTGGTAGCGGCAACGGCTCACCACGCACACGCGGATAAGCGATACGCAAAAAATGATACCACAACCATACAGCGACATAAGTGAGCACAAAGCTGCCAACCGCTAACATGATAGCGGCTACCAGATCAGCCAACTGATAGCCAAATAGCTTTTCGTCCTCAAGCGACTCTAAGGTATAGCGCGAGATAAGCGTCGGCTCAGTGTTTTCGATCACATCTGGTACTAAGCTGAGCGTACCACTGGAGAATTGCCAGTACTGCTTGCCATTGTCCGCGACCACGCGCTCTAATATCAGCGAGACGTTCTTATCGTTAATACTGATATTACCGACTTTTTCTTGATTGGGCGGTAGCTGATCGGCCAGATTACCTTCTGGGGTATTATTGATTTGCAAATCAGGCTGAAACCGTCCTCCTGCATCTAAGGCCTGTTTGAATTGGCGCACGATGGGCGTTGGGTTGTCTGATTTGGATAAATTAAGATAGTTACTAGCGAGTAGGTAATCGTTCTCGCTCAAAGCATTGATGAAGCTTTGCACCGTTTGTCTTGGGGTATCGCGTCCAAAAGAGTCTGGTATCGGTGATCTAGCGCTATCTTCACCACCCTCACCAGTACTAGCGCCACTACCAACGCCCAAAGCGCTTGGCTCTGCCGCAAATACGGGCGCAGATAGCACTCCTATCAATATCGCTACCATTAGCGCTATGATGGTGAGCCCCTTAGCAGGATTTAATACGGATGAGGAAGATGACTCTGTGTGACGCTCAATGGACAAAATAGGCCTCATAATTTTATGGTTTGATAACAATAGAGTGTAATAACAAAAAGGTGAGTTTATTATAGCTGCACTCTCAAAACTATCGTCATGATAACAACTATTTGTCACTGAATTAATAGTGTTTACCTGCTTTTTGCTCAATTAAGCTGCTGCTTTTGGCTGGCTCAATTCAGCGAGGCTATATCTTTAGCCTACTCTCGTCAAAATCTGCTTATTTGGCAACATTAGGCTGAGTAGCGCTCAGCTTTTGCTGAATAATTATTCATTTAAAACAGCTTACAAACCTTTATAATTTAGCAATAATATAGCCCCTGATAAAGCCAAGGTTTTTATTACTAGCTCTGTCTATTCAAAAGCGGCTTGAGAGTTGGTTTTTGTATTTTGTATTTTGTAACTCTTAAAGCCTAGGTGATAGCTGCTACTTTATAACCGCTGTTTTATCTTTGCTACTCTTAGCCAAGCTCTTTTTATTTTATAACTTTGGAAAACACTATGCTGTTGTTAGCTGCTTCAACCCCTTATCTACGACTTTGTATCTTGAGCGCGCTTGGTCTATGCACTATGAGTGCTACCGCTGCCACGACTCTTAGCCCTGTTAGCGATGACTCACTACCACAAGTTGAGCTGGACAAAATCGTGGTAACGGCTACGCGTACGCCAACTAGAATTAGCAATACTATTGCACAGACTCGAGTGGTTGATAGTAAAGATCTACAGCGTTATCAGGGTCAGACGGCACTTGACGTATTAAAACGTCAACCAGGGTTTAGTCATTACACCAATGGCGGCTCAGGGACTACCTCAAATTTTTATGTACGCGGTTATGATAATAAACAAATATTAGTACTTATTGATGGCGTACGCTATAGCTCGTTAAGTGCAGGCGGCGCAACATTGAGCTTACTTCCAGCCGATCAAATTGATCGTATTGAAATACTATATGGGGCTTCAGGTTCTAGTATTTACGGCGCTGATGCTATGGGCAGTGTTATTCAAGTCTTTACTAAAGGTAATAATGTTGAAAAAAGCAATCTCTCTGTTACTGCAGGTATTGGCTCTAATGATGAATACTTATACGGTGCTAGTGCTCAATTTGCCAATGAGACTGGTACTACCCTAAGTCTATCAGCCAGTCATAACGAAACAAATGGTATTAATGCCACATTGCCTGAACCTGACAATCAATATTCGCTTTACAATAGTGATAATGACGGTTTTGAAAGTGATAATTTTAGTGTTGCATTAAATCAACGTATTAATCAGCAAGTACTGGTTGGCGCTAGTGCTTTATATAGCAAATCAACGACTGAATTTGATAATGGCGCAGTAGAAGATGCGTTTTCAGATCAAGAAAATGGCGCAGCTCAAGCTTTCGTAGATTGGCGCTATATGCCAGAATCTTCAGTAAAGCTGCAATATGGGCACTCTATTGATAAGTCGGACAATCCAACTTATAGTAGTGTTTATGATACTAAACAAGATCAGGTAAGCTTAATAGGTCTACACTTATTACCTGTTGGTCAAGCTGTCTATGGTTTAGAGTATCTTAATCAAAGTCTTGATAGCAATATATATGACGTCGATGATCGCGATGTCACTAGCGCATTTTTAGGTTATATATTGGCTAATGATCAGTTTGATGCGCAAATTAACATACGCTATGACGACTATTCAGACTTTGATAGCGAAACCACTTACAATATAGGCGGCGCTTATCATATTGACCAAAACCTTCGCGCCGGTATTAGCTACGCTAAAGGCTTTCGTGCACCAACCTTCAATGAACTATACTTTCCTAATTATGAAAATCCAGAGTTGAAACCTGAAACCAGTGATAATTATGAGATTTTTGCTGAATACAATACGCTATTACAGTCTACTCGCTTGAGTGGTTATTATAATAAGGTCGATGACTTAATTGCTTCTTCTGCGCCTAATTACATTCCTGAAAACGTTGCTAAAGCTAAAATAAAAGGTGCATCATTGACTTCAGATTGGGTTATAGATGATTACTTAATCGGTGGTAGCTATGACTATCAAAAAGCTAAAGATGATAGTGGCAAGGCTAATGATGGTAATTTTTTGCCGAATCGTCCTGAGCACAAGGGCCTTATCTATATAGGTTATCGTCTGCCAAGCCTAGATATTCGCGCTGAGTATCAATATGTAGATGATTACTACTACAGTATCTCTAATGCTGACTCGCAATTAGTTGAAAGTTATGGACTATTCAATATCAGTGGCAATTATCAGCTGACGGATAATCTATCTATGACTGCACGCTTAAATAATATCACTAACAAAAAGTATGTGACTGCGCCTAATTACAATACCGATGGCACCAACTTCTTCACCTCACTAACCTATAACTGGTACTAAGCTTCTCTAGCGCCAATCAAACTTAAGTTATCAATAATAAAGGCCATCACTCGCTGGCCTCTTTTTATGCTAGTTAATGCCACATGCGTTTACTAATTATCTCAGCCAACAGGTGACAACCGCCAGCGCATATATTACAATAACCCCCTCCGAGAGGTGTTGCACCATAATTTATTATTATCAATAATCGGTTATGTTAGGCTCGGTAGCTTTTTTGAAGCATGAACAACGGCACCTGCGTTTTATTTTTTATCATACATCTATTAATAATAGGAGCATATGATGGACGCAGTGTCTAATATCCCATCTGTCCACACCATCGATCCCACTTTTACTGACTATAAAGTTGCTGACATCAGTCTTGCAGACTATGGTCGCCGTGAGATTACCCTTGCCGAAGCCGAAATGCCTGCCCTTATGGGTCTGCGTCGTCGCTATGAGGCCGATCAGCCCCTAAAAGGCGCAAAAATCGCCGGCTGTATCCACATGACTATCCAAACTGCAGTGCTTATCGAGACTTTGATAGCGCTAGGTGCTGAGGTGCGCTGGACCTCTTGTAATATCTTTTCTACTCAAGACCATGCAGCGGCGGCTATTGCGGCGGCTGGTATCCCAGTATTTGCTTGGAAAGGCGAGACTGAAGAAGAGTACGAATGGTGCTTGCGCCAACAGATCCATGTCGGCGGCGAAGAGTCAGGCCAGCTTTGGGATGCCAACTTAATCCTAGATGATGGCGGTGATTTGACCGCGCTTATTCATAATGACTATCCAGAGATGCTAGATATTATTCATGGTATCTCTGAAGAGACTACCACAGGCGTACACCGTTTGGTTGATATGCTCAATAAAGGAGAGCTTAAAGTCCCAGCCATCAACGTCAATGATGCGGTCACTAAGTCCAAAAATGATAACAAATACGGCTGCCGCCATAGCTTAAACGATGCTATCAAACGCGGTACCGATATGTTCCTTGCCGGTCGCCGTGCTTTAGTCATCGGTTATGGCGATGTGGGTAAAG
>JARIDJ010000095.1 GCA_029267175.1 Psychrobacter sp.
AGCTTGAAGGGATGTATTATGAGAGTGTCATTGAGGCATTAGCTGAGAAATTCCATATCAGTGAGAGCTACCTAAAATCCCTAAATCCAAAAGCAAGCTTTAGTGCTGGCGAGACTATCACCGTTTATAATCCTGGTAATCCTAATACTAAGCCTGTAAGCCGAGTCGTCGCTGATAAAGCTACTGAGACTCTATATGCTTATGATGATCAAAATAAGCTAATAGCCAGTTACCCTACTACGGTGGGTAGTACTGCTACGCCTTCGCCAACCGGTACTCATAAAGTCAAAGTAAAAGTGAATGAGCCTAATTATACCTATACCGGTGATAATGGTGAGAAGTTAATTATTCCGCCAGGCCCTAATAATCCAGTCGGCGTGGTTTGGATTGGTCTAACCAAACCATCATATGGTATCCATGGTTCACCTGATCCGGCTCGCATTAGCCGTCAAGCTTCAGCCGGCTGTGTACGCCTAACCAATTGGGACGCTTTAGCATTATTAGGGGCGATTGAAGATGATGCTACGGTAGAATTTAAATAAGCAATCATCGAGACTAAGCTAACTGCTGATCAGTAGACATAAAAATACCGCTAATAAGTAGCGGTATTTTTGTATTAAAGGCTTAAGCTTTTATTATTAGTATTCTAAAGTTTAGACCACTGCGGCTTTAGTCTATTAAATGTCAATACGGTTGACTTAGAATATCGCTTAGATAAGTAGCACTAAATAAATCGTCTAAACGACTCGCCAAAACATGTTAATACTTTGTCAATTTAATGATTTGCTAGGTGAATAACTTATTACCTCAACAAAAAAGGATTAGTTTTTACCGCGGTAAGTGATACGACCTTTAGTTAAGTCATAAGGAGTCATCTCGACCTTGACCTTATCACCAGTCAAAATACGAATGTAATGCTTACGCATTTTACCTGAGATATGCGCAATGATTTCGTGTCCGTTCTCTAAACGAACTTTGAATAGAGTATTTGGCAAGGTATCGATGACTTCGCCTTCAAACTCAATAATATCGTCTTTTTTAGCCATAATTTTATATCAATCAGTGAAAAATAAGCACATATTATACGTAAGTTTAAGTATTAAAGCAATATGAAAGCTGGTTTTTGCTTGACAGCTTGTAGCTGTTATGTATGCTAGCTTGTTGATGCTTAATTACTAAACGGTGCATAATTTAGGCTATACCGCTCTAATCCGGCAAATTGAGCCAAACCGGGGTTAAAGGCTCTTTCGGTAGTAGCGACTCGTAAACCTCAGGATAATAGGCCTTAATAAAGTATAACCCGTCACCTGAGGCGGTAGGCGGCGCAATAGTTCGGTCTTTTTGAGCCAAAATATGCAAAAAGTCATCAGGCTGTCGCTCATGACGCCCAATAGCCAATAGCGTCCCCATCAAGTTACGTACCATATGATGCAAAAAACCATCGGCTTGGATATCAAAAACAATAAAAGCACCATGGGCGAAAAGCTTGGCGTGGCTTACTTTACGTATGGGCTGATTAGACTGACAAGCAGCGGCGCGAAAGCTCGTAAAATCATGAGTGCCAACTATATGAGCGGCGGCCTTTTGCATCGCGGTCAAATCCAAAGGCTCACGAATATGAGTCACTTGATGATTGAGAATAGCCGGACGCGTAGCTTGATTAAGAGTGATATAGCGATAGCGCCGAGCAATCGCCTTAAAGCGAGCATGAAAATCATCAGGCATCGGTTGTATCCAGCGCAGCGCGATATCATTGGGCAATAAGCTGTTAATACCTCTGAGCCAATTTAGAGTCGGCCGGTACGCCTGAGTAACAAAATGCGCCATCATATTACTAGCGTGTACCCCAGAGTCTGTACGCCCTGCAGCGATGACTTCTACCGTCTCATCTGCCACTTTGCTAATAGCGTCTTCTAGCACTTGCTGAACACCCAAAACCTCTTTTTGTCGTTGCCAACCGTAATAATTAGTCCCCAAAAACTCAATAGCGATGGCTAAGGTATAAGTTGGCTTAGGGGTGGATTGTTTTTGTTTAGCAGCTAATAAAGAATCAGTCATATTGGGTAGGGCGCTTAGGTTTTGAGAGGTTATGGCTTTTAGTTTTATTTTTAGTTAAATATAGCATTATCAATTTAACGGCTACGACTAGTAGAGGTACTTGCTTGATTGACGGTATACGTCCAGCGTTGACGCCTACGAGCGGGAGTATCATAGCGTAATAGTAGCCATAAAAGACGCGCATAGATAGCAGCAATAGTTAGGCGACCACCTGCGATGACTTGATAATCATATTGCCAACTACCAGCGGCATAACTGTCGCTGACTCCGCCAAACGCACATTGACTAGCGCAAACTACCATATGACCTTGCTTATAAGCGGCTTGTAGCGTCTCGGCAAGCAGTGGCGAATAAGGCACATTGCCACTGCCAAATCCTAACAATATGATACCGCAAGGAGGCTTTGAGAGTAGTGCTTGTAGCTGTGTGCTGAGCACGTCAGCATCATTAGGCAGACAATATAAAGCATGGACGATAGCTTGCCCACGGCGAGCTTGCAGCGCTGATAAAAAGCTTTGTTGATCATCAAGCCAGTGCTGCCGGCGAGTCTCTGCCAGTTTATCTATATAGCTATTATCAGGGTAGGCGGCGCGAGAGTGCCCAGTAAAGGCCATAAAGTCATGACTGTGAATTTTTTGTACCGTCTGCGCCGGCCATGACTCGCCGCCAAAACATATCTTTACTCCAGACTGTCCGCCTGCTGCTAAGCGCAAAGATTCGCGCAAATTATCCCAAGCATCGCTATGACTATCGACCTTATAAGAGTGCAGATCTTCACTATCGAGTAAGGGGCGCATACTACCAGTGACGATAATACAAATATCGGAGCCGGCAAAAGCTTCTGCCAAAAACGCAGCCAAATAGCTTAAGGTATCAGTACCAGTAATTAGTACAAACTGGCGCTTACCTGAAGCGTAGGCAGACAGCAGCAGTGTATAAAAGTGCACAAAGTCGCTGGGCGTCAGCTGACTACTGTCTTTGATCAGCGTATTGTCCAGCCAAGCAATAGCAGGCAAAAAAGCCGCGTCATCATGACCAGTAAGAAGCTGCTGCAAAGTAGGTAAGAAAACATCAGCCGCTAAAGGCGCTAAGGGTCGTCCATAGCTACCAAAAGTACCACCCGCATAAATCAGCTGTATAGGCTGCGAGAGTGAAGCTGATAAAGAGGAAGGTGAGGCCATGTTAAGCTCGCAAGGTATTGACATTATCATTAATAATAACTATCAACACTCTTAAAGTATTGACAGCTATTATTAACACTATGTATTGACACTATAAAAGTCGTGATCATTTTAGATAGCGGCGGTTAATCTATAGCTGATTAACCTGTGATTTCTTAATTTAGACTATACCTAAGCGGTACGCTGTAACAGTGCTTGCGCTTGGGATTGTTGCTCACTGTTGCCTTGATGAACTACCTCATTCAATAAGCGTTTGGCGCTATCGTATTCTCCTAATTCTAAATACTTAGCGGCTAGGTCTAGCGTCACTTGATTATTATCTAAGTCGTTAACGAAGTCAAAATCAGCGGCAAACTGGCTGGCAAAATCTGTGGTGGCCTTTGGTTCGTCAGCTGTCACAGGCGCATCAGCGCTCACTGTGTTATCTGCTACAAGATCGTCAGCTAAGCTGGTGTCATCAACCAAACCAAAGTCATCATCGATAGGTGTATTGTCATCGAACAATAAAACATCATTATCAGCGATTTGGTCTACATCAGGACTTTGCTTGCTATCTTCCTCTTCCAAATCTAGTTCAAAATCAAAGTCAGATGAGTCGCTCGGCAGAGCTGCCTCATTACTAGCTAAAGCTTTATCATCGGTAGGAGTATCAAAACCACTCTGAGCCGCTAAGTCATCAAAGTCGAGCACAAAATCTTCTTCGAAGTCTTTTTCAAAAGCGCTTTTAGCTGGCGTGTGTTTTTGCTCAAAGGTTGGTTTATTAGACTCCACAGGAGAGATGGCGGTGGTTGGCTCATCAAAACTCAGAGCAAAGTCATCACTAATATTTTCAGTAGCTACAAAGCTGTTAGTATCAGGCTCAAAAGCTAAAGGTGTATCCTCTAGCGCCAAGGGCTGATTTTCTGAGCCATCATTTACCGCCAAAGAGTCATCGCTGTCAAAGCTAACATCGTCCAGACTCAACTCATTTAAGGAATGATCAATAGGGCCGGGATTAATAGTCTTATCAAAACCATCAGCTGCAAAAATATCAAAATCGTCAGCCTCACTCTGTGCTGTCTCATTCTCTAAGTCATCAAGTGTGAGATCAAAGCTATTATCTACTAGCTGAGACGTAGCTGAGGTATCGGCGCTCAGAGACTCATTAATAAAAGAATGCTCATCAGAGGCAGCTTGTAAGGAGTGTTCGAGCTCTACTGAGCTAAGATCCGCGCTTATGGCTGGCTGTGAACTAGAGTCATGAACACTACTTTGAAGGTGGCTATGTACCTCATCTGGCAAGGTTGATACATCGAAATCTAGAGCTTCATAACCCTCTTTATTAGCATTAAGCTTATCAGTGCTCTTTTCTTTATCAGTACGGGCCAATATCTGAGTAGTTTGAGTATGCTCTTGGTCTATAAGCGACTTTAGCTCATTGGCTTGAGCGATAGTAGCGGCATCGCTATGAGCGCTAATAGCATCATAAGTTCTATAAAAGTTATCTGATTGCTTAGTAAGCGCATAGATATTAAGTAGCTTGAGAGATAAGCTAGCATCATGTGGTTGTTGAATCAGTCCACGCTCCAATGCCTCGATAGCTTTATCATAGCGCTGCTGATCTAAGAAGCGCTCTGCTATGGTTAGACTATCAAATTTAGTAGCCGCTGCAGAACTGTTAACAGTATCCTCAGGAGCAGGCGTGTGCTTGACTCGCTTTTCGCTGGTCTCACTGATAGCTCTAGCTGGTGGTTGCGCTTTTTGCCTACGCAGTATCAGCACCGCTATTAGTAAAATGATAACTAATCCTGCAACGATATATAGCATATTATCCATAATAATTCCTACAACTATTCGTGCTGACCGGGGCAAGTGTATAGCAAGTCTGGCCGGTCAGCTAGGCGGTTATTGATTGCGTAATTTTTTTAGACGTTCTTCAAGCTCAGCTAGTTTTTGGTTTTGTAGTTGTAATTTTTGTGTATAGCTCCCCAAAGTATTGCTGGTAGATATGACTCGCTGTGCTTGGGTGGCAGTGCGCTTACGAGATGACTTTAGCGATGCTAAGATATTAGTATCTAAACCACTGCCAGTCGCTGTGGTTGCCTTCGTTTGGGTGCCATCCGCTTCGCCCTTACCACCCGGCGCTACAACTGAAAACCGCGCTTGCGGTAAGGTCTGGGTGGTTGTTGCTTTATTAGCTGGCTTTGAGGGTTTGGTAGTAGCTTTTGCTGTGGCTGATTCTGCTTTATCTAAAGTCTCTAATTTGGATTGGCGTTTAGTTTTAGCCATAGCGTCTTTGCGTTGTAAAGAGCGCTCACGCTGCGCTGCTATCGCTGCCTGTATACTACTTTGTGAAGGCACGACTTCATAGTTTGGTAAACTCAACTGCGCATTGGCTTTGAGCTGACCGGCGTCTTGATTAATAAAAGCGTCTGGATTTTGAGCCTTTATCTGCCGCATTACTACTGAGATATCTAGATTGTTTTGTTTAGCGATTTGCTGCGAGATAATCCATAAATTATCATTACGCTGCACGGTGTAAGTCACGCTTTGTTCTTGGGTACTTTGTAATAAACTATCATCCGCTTCTATGTTACTAGCTGCTGGATTAGTAGTTTTGACATCATTAGCTGCACTACTAGTCAAAGCTGGCTGTGAATCAGCTGTTGACTCTTCGGCTAGGCTATTAGCTTTTTGAGTAGCTGCCGCTTCGCTCTTTACTCTCTCGCTGTTGGCAGCACTTAATAAAGCAATACTGTCATCAAATTTTAGCGCTAGAGTAGGGCTCTTTGTACTATCGACTTTATTAATAGGGCTATTGTGGACAGTGATTTGCCGAGTCACTTCTATGTTTAAAGTGTCATTATCTAAAGTGCTAGCGTTATTTAAAAAGTCCTTGTTTGCAGGAGGCGTATTTAAAGCTTTGTGGTTTTCGGCGCTACTTTGCAGCTGATTTTGATTAAGCAGGCTTTGTTGTCTATCAGCCCCTGAGCTTGCCGCAATATCAGCACTTGGAGTGTCTGCTAAACCTTTATTAGTAGTATTAGTTGGCGGGGACGGCACTACCGCGGCGTTAGTGGCTAGCGCACTTTGGTTAATGTTGTTTGAGCGCTCATCATCAGCTCGGCTAGTAACGCGATTAGTCGTTGCTATAGTTAGAGTGCTAGTAGTTAGAGTGCTAGTAGTTAGAGTGCTAGTGTCGACTGCTGCTGCATTATGACCGGTAGCTAAGCGGTTATTACTTATGCTACTGCTACTTTGGTTAGTGCGCGGCGCTGTAGTGGTTTGAGTAATAGCCGTTTGGGCAATTGGCAAATTCGGAGCGCTATCTACGCTCATAGTTGGCAGATTTTGACTAGGGTTTGACTTTAAACGGTTGCTAGCTAAAGAGGCGGTTTGCGGTAAGCTTTGTTCAAATAAAGGCGGCGGAGTACCGCGTTTAACCGCTAAAGGTTTGGCATTAGTAGCTGCTATGACCGGTAAGTTTGGCTTGATGACAGTGGCTATTACTCGATTTTGTGGTTTGATAGGCACACTAGTACTAAGCGGCATCAGCAAGGTCTTTGGAATGACATTACGCTTGCCTTTATCATTGATAGCGAGCACCACATCGGCAAAGGGCTTGGAGACAGGCTGCGAGGTACTGATTACCACTTGACCGGTAGTTGCCGAGGTAGGCACAAAACTCACTGACATAGAGTCCGTTGGCGACAAGCCTAATTGCTGATAGAGCACAGGACTAGCTAAGCTTGCAGAGAAGTCTGCGGTCTCAATATCAGAAACACTGATAATAGCAACTAGGGGCTCATGCTGCGATGAGGTAATAGTCGTCTTACCAAGCGTCGCCGCGGCAGCGCTAGGTAGTGTTACTACAGCGCCCATAGCACATAACATAGCTGCAGACACTGCGCAGTACAGCTGAGTAGGTCGATGAGATAAGTGCCAAGTCATGCGCTGCCCTTTAAGTAGCCATTTAGATATATAGCAATCTATAGTTTAGTCATATTAACTTAATTATTGCATTAAGCAAACGCAAAATGTGGTAATGCCTAGCGCATAAAATATAGATAGTAAGCGATAAATAAAAAGTATCTGCAGTTTTAGGGTAGCGCCTTATTGATAAGCTTTATCCAAAAGCATCGCATCGCCATAACTAAAAAACCGATACTGCTGCTCAATAGCGTGCTGATAAGCTTGCTCAATCGTAGACTTGCCAGCAAAGGCTGCTACTAGCATTAATAAGGTCGATTTTGGTAAATGAAAATTAGTCAATAAACGATCAATTACCCCAAATTTAAAACCTGGATAAATAAAAATCTCAGTATCGCCAGACCAACTCGCTAGCGGTTGTCCATCGATTGCCGTCTGCTGATAAGCGCTCTCAAGCACTCGAGTCACGGTGGTGCCGATAGCGATCACTTGCTTACCATTGGCATGGGTTTGATTGATCAGATCAGCGGTCGCTTGCGGTAGATGCGCGTATTCGCTATGCATCTTATGCTCAAGCAAGTTGTCCGCTTTGACAGGGGCAAAGGTCCCAGCGCCGACATGCAACGTCACAAAAGCAGTATTGATGCCTTTGTCCGCGAGCATAGCCAATACTTTTTCATCGAAATGCAGGCTTGCCGTAGGAGCAGCGACGCTAGCAAGTTTTGCCGGATCATGAAAGACTGTCTGATAGCGAGTGTTGTCAGTGGCATCGGCATGACGCTCAAAATAAGGCGGTATCGGCAGCTCGCCATAGCGCTCTAAGTCCGGCAAGATGGGAGTGGCAAAGGCTAAAATAAAAAGATTCTCTTCACGGCCTACCATAAGCGCCTGCATTTGCGCCTCCCCCAAGGCCAGCTGTTGTCCGATCTTTGGTGCTTTACTGGCCTTGATATGACATAGCGCTAGATACGGAAAATCCGTCAATGGTTTACGTAGAGGCTCAAGCTTGTCATCAGCGATGTCGTCTGTCT
>JARIDJ010000060.1 GCA_029267175.1 Psychrobacter sp.
CTGCTTAAGCAATCGGCTAAGGCTAGGCTGCGAGATGCCCGTCATTTTTGCAGCAGCACTAAAGCTTTGTAGTTGAGCAATAGCAATAAAAGCTTTTAGCTGTTTTAAATCCATCAATACCTCTTTGTTAACTGTTTATTTTAGCGAGCAAACGTCCTCATACTCATTTATATGACCGTTCATCCGTTAATAGCAGCGTTCGTCCTGACTTTTGTTGCTTAATATTGAGTGAAGATTATCATACCGTTGTTATAAGCATTTAACAAAATATTAACTGGCATTAGTAGATCTGGTACAAGTTTATGAAAAGCTCAGAGAATCATAATATCGTAGATAAAAGTATAAAACAGCAGCAGCTTGCAAACGAGCTTAAACTCAAAGTAAATCGTCGCAGTTTGAGCGTTTACGAAAAATATGTACAAAAAATTAACTCTAATCTGCTAAACAATGAAAATAGCTTTTCACCGACAACTAGCCAATATCCAATAGATTCTAAAGATAAGTCAAATGAGACGAGCGCTACTATCAACGTCGATACTCTTAGCTTAGAAAAAAAGCCCTCAAACCGCATCAAGTTAACCAGTATTTTTATCCTTTTATTGGTAGTAGTTATAGGTTTGATAGTACTCAAAACCAATAGTACCCATACTCAGGCTAAGCCCTTTACTACTACTGATAAGCTGGCCTTTGCAAACGATAAGTCAAATAATATTGTTGCTAATACTGATAACCGTGCTAAGCAGTCATCAACTGCTGTTGCTAGCAGCAAAACACTAGATTCTGAATCTACAACGGCAGCTTTAGCGGTAACAGAAACAATTACAGAAAAAACTCCTATAAACTTGAAGGTAGAGAATAATCGTGATTTTGAGCCTCAGCGCCTAAAAGCTAATGCTACGATCAGCTACAACGATTTTACTAAAGAAGCAAAAAACACCTTATATCGCGATGACACCTATTAACTATAAGAGTAACCATGTTTTAAGCCTAACCATCATCATAAACGTCATAAACTATTAGCTGAGAGTTGGTATTACCTTAACTAAATACTTCTAATCTTTAATCCTCGTAAGAGGTAGAGCCAAACCATCTAGATGATTTTAGCTATATAATTATTAGCGCTATGCTGTTGTTTGCCGTATTATTCACTTTATAGTGGTATGGCAACATAATAGTAATCGACTAATATTAGCAATGGCTTGGCTTATTATGCGTGACTCAGATAACAGTAGTAACGATGTTGGCAATAAAGTTGACAATAAAACTCAAGAGGATAACTACGAGAGCTTAGCACGCCAGCTGCTAAGTGAGGAAGAGCTGCGTTATTTTTCAGGCGACAAAAAAAGGAGCAGCGTTAAAAAGTCAGTATTTGTTAAGCGCAAGGCTTCCAAAGAGTCGCAGAAAAACCATCCTGAGCATGACTTGAGCTACACGATAACTAAAACGGTCGCTAGCCCTAAAGACCATCAAAATGAGTCAAAAATATATCACAATAAAACTAGCGCGGTACTAGCTAGCCAGGGTAGAGGCCTACAGATTCTTATTGCGAGTATTATTCTAGTTTTACTGTTGTTAGTGGCTATAATATTTGCGTTAAAAGCTACTGATAATCTAGCGACTAAAGATTTATCATCCGCTGATAGCAAGTCTTTGGTAGATCCTGCAACTGATAAACAAAGCCTTTCAGCAAAAGAACCTATAGATTCTCACCTGAGCGATAATCAACAGTCAACCAGCGTAGAAGATGACTTCGATAATAGCGTCAGTAGCATAAATGACAATGCTGCATCGAATGCCCCTGTAGCAAACCGCAAGGATCAAATTGATTCCGCAACTGAGCAGCCCGTAGTGAAGCCAACCTCTGAGCCAAAACCAATAGCCAAAGAACAATCTACGCCGCAAAGCGATAAGCAAGCGGCGGTCAGTTATGAGGATTTTGCTAAAGAAGCACAAATCACTATATATCGCGATAGCGATTATTAGTAGTTTGGAGCCGAGGAGCCGACATCGTTGCTATAATTAAAGCCACGTATCTACGGTAAGATGAGCAAGCACAATGCATAGTACTGTACTAAATAGACTTCATTTAACATAATATACATTATGCGAAAACAAACCAATGGCTTTTAGAGATTCATATGTGATGATTATTAGTGTCCTAAATTACTAACGCTCAAAGTATCAACGTTTGAGTTAACCTAAAGACAATTAGTATTCAAAAAATCCTTAAGCGATTGGTTATCGCTCATTATCACATCAGCGACCTGACAAGTATCATCAGCGCACGTCAGCTTATAATAAATATCACTGCCTTGTGCCAAATGAACCTGCACTAAACCCTCAGCGTTTATAGAGATTTGTTTATCCTGCCCATAATCTGGATCTTGCGAGTCCCACATCACATCATGACCGGTACCACAAATCATCTCGTGCTGATCAAAATAACTTTGTTCAAGTATCATGGCTTGTTGCAAGTCTTGGTCGGCGTAGCTCATAAGTGTTGGAGTTTGCGCATATTGATTAGCAGCATCTTTAGCATACATCTCAGTAATAGTTGTTATCTTAAGGCTATCCCATTTAGAGCTATTTGCTTCAATATTAGCAGCGGCAGCTGGAGCCATACGCACGGACAAAATAGCTATCATCACAAATACAGCCAACACTATAAAGGCTAAAACCGTCTCAGTAATGATTTGTTTTGTGGGATATGGCATGATGTTCTCAACAGTTATAGCTAACAATAATAGTTATATTTGATTAATCACAGAGTCTATATTTTAATGATTATATCTTTTTAATAGAATATTACAGCATAGTTGCGCGGTTAGTTTGCAGCTTATTGGTAACTTTTTGGCCTCAGTATTGGTCTCCATACTAATTAATGTTAAGGATAGTATTATGAATAAGAGGTTTATGTACGT
Source organism: Psychrobacter sp. (assembly GCA_029267175.1). Classification (GTDB taxonomy): domain Bacteria; phylum Pseudomonadota; class Gammaproteobacteria; order Pseudomonadales; family Moraxellaceae; genus Psychrobacter. Next base: position 2,922 of record JARIDJ010000060.1, read on the forward strand.
AGCTATGATAAGTGGTGTTGCCTTATCATTGACGATGACTGGCTGTCATGCTGTAAAAGATAATAATCAAGCCAGCCTAAGCCCTACTGTTGCCCATTCTAATGTAAAGACAAGCCAGCAAACACTGACTCAGCAAGCGTTACATATCCAAAAAGCTCTAGCTGAGGGTGATTATGCAGCGATAACCGATGATATCCACCCTACTCGCGGTGTGCGTTTTTCGATGTATGCTTATATTCAGCCAAAAGCTGATAAAACCTTTAGCCGTGACCAGTTTGCACAGTATCTAAGACAATCAAAAATTCGCTTCACTTGGGGCGAAAAAGACGGCACAGGCGATCTGCTAATTACAACCTTGCCTGACTATCTCCGCCATTGGGTCAATGCTAGCGTGTTCGGTGATAACCCAGCGATAAGCGTCAATAGTAGTCAAGCGGTTGGCAATAGCATCAACAACTTAAATAAAATATATCAAAATTTAGATTATGTTGAGTTTTATAAAGATGGCAGCGCAGAATATAGCGGTATGGACTGGCGAGCTATGCGCCTAGTATTTGATGAGTATCAGGGCAAACGCTATCTTGTCGCTATTATCTCTGATCAATGGACGATTTAGATTATGGCTACAATTTAGCAAAAATTAATAGCTGATAATGGCGGGTTACGCTGCCGCTAACCCACCTTACAACAACTACCCTTTTTGTCTACTAACCACGTATATTCATATTTAGTAATTTACTATAGCGGGGTCTGGCGAAAGAACTTCACCATAATGTCGTATATATCTGGATAAGCATCAACTAGCTTTTGCGGCGTCTCAAAAAACACCTCGCTGAGTACCGCCAAAAACTCCGCCGGATTGGTCGCGCCGTAGCGATCTAGTCCTGATTTGCGGTGCTTTTGAAAGTCCTCAAAATCGCGGCTCATAATCTTGGTCCAGCGCTCAGGATCCATATCGGGTTGTAGCGGCGGGAACCCATTGGCTTTGCCGTTGAGCATATCGAGCTTATGCACAAACTCATGAATAACCACATTGTGACCATCACGCTCGCCTGAATGCTTAGCATCTTTCCATGAGAGTATCACCGGTCCACGCTGCCATGCCTCCCCGCTTCGATGCTGTTGTCCTTCGTGGACAATACCAAATTCATCAACGCTTTTGGTCTCGCTTTTGTACGAGCCTTGATAAATAATAATTGATGACCAGCCAGCGTACCATTCAAGACTTAAATTTAAGATAGGCAAACAAGCTTGTAAGGCGATAGATTGTCTGATAGCGTCAGTAATCTCAAAACCTTGTGCACCTGTGATAGATTTGCTGTCCAAAAACAAGGTCGCCAACTCAAATAAGCGTGTCAACTCATCTTTATCCAACCGATCTAGTATCACGATACGCTCAGCGGCTCGCTGCCAATCCTCTGTGCTAAACTCGCTATTATCAAGCACTCGCTGCTCGCGCCATTCTCTTATTATATTGAACATTTTTTTATCCTTAATACTGTTATGCAAACAGCAACGAAAACCACAACCGTTTGGCTAGATAGACACGGTTAGTAAGTATAAAGCCCCTAAAGTTGTCATAAAGAAGACCATTAATAGCCAACTCACCTTATCAACTTTACCCGGAATCAGATACCAGCCTTCTTGCTTTTCTGGCAAGTTTTGCTCACGATACAGCTGTTTTTGACCTTTGATAGTATAGCGTGATAACTGACTTTGACGACCATCCAATAGCAAGCTAGCAGCGATAGAGATAGGTACATTAACCAAAAATCCTATAGCGCAGTACCAAGGCCAAGCGACTTCGGTCTGCGTAGCGGCTATCCAAACCGCTATGAACCCTGCCGCCACGCCGATTAGCAGTCCTCGCTCGGTCGTATGCTGTGAATAAAAACCCAGCAAATACATACTAAGCTTAGCACCCACGAAATAAGAGCCGACTTTGGTGAGTAGCTCCAGCACTGAGCCTTCGCTTTGCGCAAATAAAATAGCAGGCACAATAATCAAACCTGCCCAAAATACCGTAAACCAGCGTGAAGCTTTTAGGTAATGTTTAGAGGACGCGCCTTTTTTAAAGTATTTTTCATAAAAATCAAGCGTAGTCACTGTTGCTAATGAGTTTAGCGCAGAATCCAAACTTGAGAGCGAAGCCGCTAGCACTGCGGCAGTAATAATCCCTAATAGTCCTGGTAGGCCGGTGTCAGCGGCAAACTGCAATACGATGGTATTGTTATTATCAAAGGCTTGTCCGTTGTAATAGCTATAGAACAGCACGCCTAATAATAAGAATAAGAAGTATACGAAGAAGGCGGCAAAGCCCATAAATAAGAACGACTTTTTGGCATCGCCAATATTTTTTGCAGTGAGTGCGCGCTGTACCACCATCTGATTGGCACCATAGACGGTCGTATGATAAAGCACCATCGCCACCACCCCTGTCCAAACCGTCGCCTCTACCTTGGTATCTAAAGAAAAATCTAAGATATTCATTTTGCCCTCCGCTTTTAGCTCAGAGAGCGTTGCCATTAGCGGCTGCGGTAAATCAGTCAGCAGGAAATAAAAGATAATGACGGCGCCTATCATCAAAATCACTGACTGAATAACATCCGTCCAAATAACCGCACTGATACCACCCATCAAAGTATAAGCCAGCGCCACAATAGTAATAACTACGATAGCGATATTGATCTCTATACCAGTAATAAAGCTCAATACTAGTGCGGTAGCATAAAGCACCGCTGCTGAGGATAAGGTCTGGGTCATCATAAAGATAATCGACATCACGCTACGAGCTTTTTTACCAAAGCGGCGCTCTTGATAGTCATAAATCGAGGCAACACCACTGTTATAAAAAAAAGGCAAAAACAGCGTAATTACCAAAAATATCACTATCGGATAATTGATGTGAATCATCATAACGCCAAGGCCGCTACCATACGACCAAGCAGGGCCGCCCAAAAACGACATAGCGCTCACATAAGTCGCGAGCACTGAGAACCCTATTGCCCACCAAGGGATGGTTTTACTCCCTAAGTAATAGTCTTCAGCACTGTTGACGTTTTTGCTAAACACCAGGCCCATGATCACATTGCCGATAAGATAGACCATCAAAATGGTCCAATTAAGTACGCCAAAGTCTTCCATTGACAGTATTCTCTTATGATATAAACCTTTACTCGCCGCTTATCCTTTAAACGCTTACTCTTAACCAATTAAGCGTTTAAATTTAGCAGTCACTGAGCTGAGGTAGTATTGAAGTCAAAAGTAGCCTAATGAAGGTAAACAATATACCGCTATTATTTAAGGCTATTATGTAATGGCTATCCATCGTTGTATAGTTAATTTTAAACATTGCCTATATAACGAGCTTATTTATATTAACAGTAGTAATCAATAGCCTATCTTTGATAGCAAAATCATTATAAAAAATGCTCAAAACATCTATAACTCCGAGAATAACCTTTCGCTAAGCAGACTTACGTTTCATTACTTGCATACACCTGAGATAGCTTATAAATTAGACTTTTGTAAAGAAGAAAATCAACTACCACTATTCAATAATAATGACTCTATATGGAAGGTAACAGATGACACCAACTGCTCTATTTATTGGCTCAATCGGCGTGATGGCCGAAACCTCTGATATCCAGCGCCGCGCTTATAACCAAGCACTAAAAGAAGCGGGACTCGATTGGGAATGGGATAAAGAGACTTATCGCGAATTACTAACAGACTCAGGCGGCGTAAAACGTCTCTCTCGTCTCAACCAAGAAAGAGAGGCGAATCTGAGCGATGAAGAGATTAAAAAAATTCATGCCCGCAAAACCGAGCTTGCCTGCCAAGAGATTGTTAATAATAAAACAAGCCTGCGTCCCGGCGTGGCTGAAACCATAGCCAAAGCATTAGAACAAGGGATAAAAGTCGCGCTAGTCACCTCAACTTATCAAGAAAATATCGATGCTATCGCTAAAGCGGCAGGTGATGATCTGCCATTAGATAAGTTTGCTGCCGTTATGACTCGAGACGATGCTGAAAATAACAAGCCGGCTCCTGATGTTTATCTTGCCGCGCTTAAGCGCTTGTCAGTCGATAGCAGTGAGGTGATTGCCATCGAAGATAGTCAGCCTTCCTTACACGCTGCCAAACAAGCTGGCATCTATACGGTAGTTACCCCGGGTCAATTTACCAATCAGCAAGATTTTAGCGAAGCGGATCAAAAACTATCATCTTTAGAAGGGTTTGAGCTCAATATTCCTGAGTAATACCCGGTGTTGTTTCTCACACAAAAATAACCGCTACCTACTAGCCAGTGAATACAAAAGTGTTCGCTGGCTAACTGTTTGTAGTTAGCAGATCGTTTTGAATGATAATCATAAAAGAGAAAATCCTTATGTCGAAGCCCTCATCAAAGCCTCTTATTCTGCATGTAGTCGGCTCCCCTACCGATCCGTTTCACTGTGACTTATCGCGTTTTTATGCCGAGAGCTGTCTCAAAGCTACAATCGATCCTGCCCGCTACGACTTTTTGATCGCTTACGTTACTCCAGATAAAAAATGGCGTTTCCCTACCTCCTTAGCTGATGCGGATATTGCTAATGCTAACAGCTTTAATTTAGCAGAGGCGATAGCATTTTTAGCAAAGCAGCCGATTGATATAGCTTTGCCGCAAATGTTTTGTCACGCGGGCATGACCGATTATCGAGCGCTCTTAGGTATGATGACTATCCCTTATATAGGCAATACGCCAGAGCTAATGGCGCTCACCGCCAACAAAGCTAAGGCCAAAGCAATAGTCGCAGCAGCTGGTGTAGCGGTACCCGAAAGTGAGTTGCTACGTCAAGGCGATAAACCCAGTCTAAAACCGCCGGTAATCGTTAAACCCAATAAAGCCGATAACTCAATAGGCGTCAGCTTAGTCAAGAACGAAGCGGAGTACGCTAAAGCGCTAGAGACTGCCTTTAGCGCGGCTGATGAGGTACTAGTCGAGCGCTACATTGAGCTGGGTCGTGAAGTACGCTGCGGCATTATTGAGAAGCAAGGCAAGCTAATTTGCTTACCATTAGAAGAGTATCAGATGGATATTAACAGTAACCCTATCCGCGCTTACAATAATAAGCTATCTGAGGATGAGCAAGGCAAAATAGCTTTTGCGACTAAAGAGAATAAGCAAACTTGGCTGGTCAATATTGACGACCCTGTCACTGCGCAAGTTTGGGAAGCAGCAAAACTCAGTCATCAAGCGCTAGGCGCTCGTCACTATAGCCTATTTGACTTTCGGATTGATCCTGAAGGTAAACCGTGGTTTTTGGAGGCAGGATTATATTGCTCTTTTGCCCCTAAAAGCGTCATCGTGACAATGGTTGAGGGCATGGGAGTCGATTTAAAAGCCTTTTTTCAGCAGATGGTTGGTGAATTGTAGGCTGGGCTTTTAGCCCAGCATAGTAACTTTGTACTGGTAAATAGTAACTTTGTACTGGTAAAGTGCTCAGCTTTTAGCCTAGCCCAGCCAAACTAAGATTTAGCTATAATAGGCGCAACCGCACTGCCTTGCTGCAAATGACGCATACGCGCTAGCATATCGACGCCAAGCTGACGATAAATATCTAAGATATCAATAAGTACCCAGTTCTCAACTAGTAAATCACCATCGCGTCGCCACCAATCCATCACATTCATGGTGACTTGTTTGCCAGTGGCTGGCAGACCAAGCCAACCGCCACCTGTATGCGTGCCGCTCATCGAAGGCACACCGCTTGAGACTGCATAATTGCCCTCAGCGAAGCGCACATCGGTGACCACATCACGATCCGGAAAAGCCATCACAAAGTCATACTGATGCGCATTTTGAAAGCCTGCTATACCGCGCGTGGTACCAATGCCACAAGGGCCATACCAATTCATATTCGGATGCCAAAAGCGCTCAATTGCCATAGACTCAAGCGTCTTGCCATCGAACTCCATTAGCCCTGTCAGCATATCGTTGACCAACTTCAGTGTCGTCTGACCCGCCTCGGCTGCTTGAGCATCATAAAGTATACCGTCTTGCGTGGCAGGGCTTGGGACAAAAGCTTCGCTGCCTAAGCTTGCCGGCAGTGGATTGACCTCTGCTTGCGTCATTAGCATCGGAATATCTATCAGTATCTGTGCCTCAACTAGCCCCAAGTCATCAACGCGGTACACCTCACCAAAGCGTAGCGTGGCACGCTTACCTGTCGCTGGAATATCAAGCCAAGACTGAACAAAGCTCATCTCATAGTGACCGGTAATCCCCACCCAAATAGCGCCCTCATCGATGCCTGTGACCATAATGTCATCGCGAAGCGCAATATCAACGAAGCTATCAAACAGGGGCTGATAGTAGTTTTGAATAGCGCCTGCGCGATCTTGATTATCAAAAGGATACGCTATCTTAAAGCTGGCATCCGCTTGCCAGTATTTAGCCATAACGCTATTGATGTCAGCATTGGGCGCAAACAATGCTTGTCGCCACTCTTGTACTAATACTTTGGCTTGTTGGATATTCATAGGTTTTCTCTTATATTTTATTAAAATCTAGGGATTATTAGAGAGTAAAGTACTCCCTTTTTATGATACTTATTATCTTTTTTATCTATGGTCTATTTGACTATCTTTGACTATCTTTGACTATCTTTGATTTGATAACACCTTTGATAGCATCAGCGCTGATTTACAAAATTAGGCTCATTACTGACATCGACATCTTTAAGCTTTTTTATTCCTTTGTTTTTCTTATTATTCCAGACCACCGCTAGACCAAGATAAGTCATCAGCACCGATATTAGCGGACTCAAAAAGCTCATAAAGGCGTATGGTGCAAACTCAAAGCCGCTGATACCTAATGTCGCTGCAGTAAAAGCGCCAAAGGTCGTCCACGGCATCAAGGGTGCCATCATAAGACCGCCTTCACTGACAATACGTGCCAGCATCGCCCGATTAAGCCCTACTTTATCAAACTGCTTCTTAAATAGCTCGCCGTTTAAGATAAAAGACAAATAAGCCTCACCAAAGGCTGCGGTTGAAGCAATAGAGCATGACATCACCAATAAGGTTAGCGAGCCGACGGTTTTGGCTTTATCCACTAAGCCTAATATCAGCGCTTCCATATAGCCGACTTTACTTAACACCCCTCCTAATGATAACGCCATAAAGGCCACTGAAAAGGTCCACATCATGCTTTGAATGCCGCCGCGATTAAGTATCGGGTCGACGTAAGTGGAGCCAGTTTCGATTACAAACCCTGAATTTAAATACTCTAGCGCTTCAGCTACGCCCGCACCCTGAAAAATAACGGCAACTACTAAACCAGCAATAACGGCAATAGTCATAGACGGCAGCGAAGGAAACTTTAAAACGTTCAAGGTTAATAAAATGGCCATGGGCAGCATAACGATTGGATGTAGATTAAAGCTCTCTGCCAATATGCTGCGTGTCTCATCGATGATGGTTAAGTTGGCAGCGCCGGAGCCGTAATTGATACCTAAGTAAATAAATAAGCCTAAAGTAATCATAAACGCTGGGGTGATGGTCTGTATCATCGCTTTGATGGTCTCGTACAGATCAGCGCCTGCAGACATAGCCGTCAGGTTAGGTGTATCAGAGACCGGCGACATTTTATCACCTGTCACTGCCCCAGAGATAATCATCCCAGCAGTGATAGGTAGCGGAATACCTAAACCTTGACCGATACCTACTAAAGCAATACCGACCGTACCGACCGTACCCCAAGAAGTACCGGTAGACAGCGCCGTAATCGCACACAACACAAAGCCGGCTGGCAAAAATACTGTGGGCGAGATAAATCCCAGACCATAATAGATAATTGCAGGAACCGTCCCTGCCGCCATCCACGCGGCAATAATCGCGCCAATAGCAATAAAAAACCATAAGCCAAAAGTCGACTCGCCAATGCTTTTTTGGATAAGCAGCATCAAATCATTAAAGCGATAGCCCAATCTTCTTGAAATCAAAGTGACAAAGACCATGCCTAGCAGCAGACCCACTTGAATGGAAACCGTCTTTAAGATCATCAGACAAAATACCAGACTAAAAACCACGGACAATAAAGCGAGCGCGGCAAGCTTAGCAGAAGGTTTTTGAAACTTTTGCGCGGGTTTATCACTAGTCATCAGCAGCTCTCCTTCGCTATTTTATATGGCGTTTTGACAATAGTCTGACAACTAAGATCACTATGCTGGCATGACGAGCCTCTAATCGTAGCTTGGATGATAAGATGATTTGTATTGAGCATATAGTTTTCTTAGTAGCGTTAGTGAGATACAGGAGGCAGTGAGAAACGAGGTATTTTAACAATATAACGCTGGCTATAACGGCGCGAATTGATTTAAATTTAAAAATAAACGCTTGTTGTGTAATAGCACAAAGACGCGGTATAGTCGTAGTTAGCCTATGATATCGGCTGAGTTTGTCTTTATTACTCTCAGTTTGTCGATGATAGCTCGTCTATTTATCATAATTGATCACTTTACCAAGGATGCGTGAGGTATTTATGACGAAACAAGCCCCTCAAAACCAAACTCAATCGCAAAGCCAAAGTCAAACAAAATCGGGCACTAAAGATAAGGCCAAAGCGCCCGCTGAGAAACGGTCTTGTTTTGATGAATTACAAGATGCTAAAGGCAACTATCGCCCCGCTGCGCAAGCCGTTGGCGACTGGCTAGACAACACTAGCATGGATGCGATTAATCATCTCAATGAGCAAGCCGAAAACATCTTTTATCGTAAAGGCGTTACCTTCACCGTTTATAGCGATGCCAAAAATATCGAGCGTATGATCCCTTTTGACATCGTACCGCGTATCATTGCTGCTAGTGAATGGCAAAAAATCGAAAAAGGCTGTCATCAACGTATCACCGCGCTCAACGCTTTTCTTCACGATATTTATCACGAGCAAGCCATTATGAAATCGGGCATTGTACCTGCCAGCTACGTTTATGCTAGTGGCTGTTATGAGCCGTGGATGATGGGTATCAAGCTTGATAAACCCATCTATTCGCATATCAGCGGAATTGATCTGATCCGTGATGAGGACGGCCGCTTTTGTGTGCTAGAAGATAATTTGCGTACGCCATCAGGCGTCTCGTATATGCTTGAGAGCCGCACTATATCTGAGACTTTATTGTCTGATCTGTTTGCTCATACGCCGGTATTAGGGGTTAGCGATTATCCTAAACGCCTCAAAAAATGCCTTGCCAGCTCAACGAGTAAATACGATCCGCAGATTGTCATCTTAACCCCAGGACGTTTTAACAGTGCTTATTATGAGCACGCCTTTTTGGCGCATGAGATGAATGTACCGCTAGTGCATGGCTATGATTTAGTGGTCGAAGATAGCAAAGTCTATATGCAAAGTATTCGCGGTAAAGTACAAGTCGATATTATTTATCGCCGTATTGACGACCCTTATCTCGATCCGCTCGCCTTTCAGTCTCACTCTATACTTGGCGTATCAGGCCTAATGAGCGCTTATCGCGCTGGTAACGTGGTTATCGTCAATGCGCCCGGTACTGGGGTCGCCGATGACAAGAGTCTCTATGCTTTTGTGCCCGATATGATTAAGTTCTATCTAGGAGAGGAGCCGCTACTCCCTAATATCGAGACTTATCAATGCCGTAAGCCTGAGCAATTATCTTATGTGTTAGATAATCTAGATAAGCTAGTGGTTAAAGAAACGCAAGGCTCAGGCGGCTATGGCATGCTGATTGGGCCGACCTCAACTAAGCAAGAGATTAGCGACTATCGCAAGCGCTTACTTGAGAATCCAGCAGGCTTTATCGCGCAGCCAACGATCTCGCTATCAACCAACCCTACGGCAGTTAGCGATGGTATTGCCCCGCGTCATATCGACTTGCGCCCCTTTATCCTCAGTCATGGTGATGGCTCAGTGGATATCGTACCAGGCGGCCTGACGCGGGTGGCGATGGTTGAGGGCTCCTTAGTGGTGAACTCCTCACAAGGCGGCGGTATCAAAGACACTTGGGTCGTTGATGACAATAATTTAGATAGCAACTTAAAAGCTCGTCAGACTGATCATTTAGAAACTTCGAGCACAGACAGTAAAAGCACAGAAAATAGAAATACAGACACTAGCGCCGCTAACCATGCCAGCTACTATAATCGCGTGCAGCCGACCGAAGCGGGTTTTGAGGATCTAGATGATGCGCCAATGATACTACTACTCTCAACCGGTAGCTATCTGATTTGGCTTGGTCGCTATAGTGAACGCCTCTTTTACTATGATGGCCTGATGAAACAGCTGATCAATGGCACTATCAAAAAATCCCAAGCGCAGCACTTAATCAATAATTTAGGCTTTGCCGCGGACCCTAGCGAAGCGCTAAAGGTGATGAAAGCGCAAATGCTCTATGAGCTTGAGCAAAAGGTCATTCCAAGCATCGTACAGTCTATCGAAACCAATGTGCAAGAGGCCAAAGGCGTCATCGGTAAAGACACCGCTGAGCTCTATAACTTGATTAAACGGCTATCCAATGCTGGTACTTATCGCGCGGCAGCTTTGCAGCTCTATGCTTGTAATGCAGCGATGCAGCAAGAGCATCCGACCGTGACTTGCTTTTGGCAGTTAGGCCGCTACTTTGAGCAGTTAGAGCGCGCAGTATTGCTCGATGAAGAGACGAGCGAGATTAGTCTACAATTTAAATATTGGATCAATCAGCTTCCTGAAAATACGCGCTGGCGCGAATTGACGCGGCTGACCAATCAGATGATTAAGTCCAAACAGTTTAGCGACTTTAAGCTCATTAGCCGCGAGTTCAATATTATTTTGCAGCAAGGCGTTTAAGCTAATAATAAACAAAAACTGCCAAATAAAAAGGTCATATCAAAAAATAAGAGGACATTATGAAATTACAAATTAGTCATCAGACCAACTACTATTATGGCGAGCAAGCGCAGCGTAGTGTGCAGTATATCCGTATGACGCCGATGCAACTGCCACACCAAATCATTCACCGCTGGGATGTATTACTGCCTAAAGTCGCGGTCAGTCAAAAAGATGGCTTTGGCAATGATTGGCTGACCCTTAGCCGTAACGAGACTCATGACAATTTGCAAATGCAAGCCTCGGGCATTGTGGAGATTAATACTGATACTGAGCGGCTTGAGGATATGGATAACGTTCCCTACTTGCTGTTTACGGTACAAAGTCCGTTGACTAAGTGCTCAAAAGAGATGCGCGAATTTGCCGCTCCGTTTTTGCAAGACGTTAGTTTAGAGAGTCTCAAAAAAATGGCGAATGCACTGATTATGAAAATGCCATTTGTTAAAGATATCACCCATGTCGGTACTACTGCGAGCGAGGCCTTTAAGATGGGCGGCGGTGTTTGCCAAGATCATACCCATGTGTTTATAAGTATGCTGCGCGACAGCCAAATTCCAGCGCGTTACGTCTCAGGCTATCTGTATGATGACACTGAAAATCATATGGCAAGCCACGCTTGGGCGGAGGTTTATATAGAGGGCTACTGGTACACTTTTGACATCTCCAACCAAGCCTTTACCCCAAACGCGCACGTCTATGTGGCGGTCGGCCGTGATTATTTGGATACCGCACCGGTACGCGGCGTACGCATGGGCGGCGGCTACGAGAATCTTTACAGTCAAGTGTTAGTCACGCGGTTATCATAACAGGCCAAGTTTCAAAGGTTTTTAGGATAAATTAAACAAGGATAATTTATGACTTATTGCGCCGCTATTCGTCTCAAAGACGGCTTAGTTTTTGCCAGTGATACTCGCACCAATGCCGGCGTCGATCATATCTCAACTTTTCGTAAGCTCTATCAATACGGCGTCGAAGGTGAGCGCTTTATGGTATTACAAACGGCTGGAAGCTTGGCCACCTCGCAAGCGGTATTTAACAAATTACAAACCGATATCGATCAGCGCGTTGAGAGTAATATTAATACGGTTGCGACACTGTTTGATGCCGCGCAAATGGTTGGCGAGTGCATGCGTGCTATTATGACTCACGCGCAAAAAGTCGCTAATGATAATAATAGCGGCACTTTTACCAGCTCTTTTTTATTAGGCGGGCAAATAAAAGGACAAAAGCCTGAGCTTTACATGATTTATCCTGAAGGCAACTTTATCAAGGCCACCGCTGATACGCCGTTTTTTCAATTAGGCGAGATTAAATATGGCAAACCTATCCTTGATCGCTCGGTCAGTTATGATACTGATATTAATCATGCTACCCAAGCGCTAATGCTATCGTTTGACTCAACCATTCATTGTAACTTGTCTGTAGGCATGCCAATCGACTTTTTGATCTATCAGAACGATAGCTTTACGATGCCAAAAGGCCGCCGTATCGAAGCTGATGATGAGCACTTTAATAAAATTAGCCACTACTGGGCTGAGGCGCTACGCAATACTTTAGTAGAGCTGCCAAGCTGTCCTGATGATTATTGGGGCTAATTATTTTATGAGTAAACTTATAATGCTAATGTAATAAAAATGCTAATGTAATAAAAAAGGCGCGGTGCGACTAGTCTTCGACTTAGCAACCTCTTTAGGAGCTCCTTGCGCCACTATCATACCGCCTTTATCTCCAGCACCAGGACCCATATCGATAATCCAGTCGCTATTACTTGCCACTTGCATATCGTGCACGACCATAATGACTGTATTGCCTGCATCCACTAAGCCGTTCAATTGTGTCATCAGCTTAGCAACATCGGCCGGGTGCAGACCAGTCGTTGGCTCATCGAGGATATAAAGGGTCTCACCGCGCTGCGTGCGCTGCAATTCAGTAGCAAGCTTGATACGCTGCGCCTCCCCGCCTGATAGCTCAGTCGCCGGTTGACCTAAACGCAGATAGCCTAACCCCACTTGCAATAATGCCTCCAATGCGCGCAGCACAGGCGGCTCATCACAAAAGAACTCGGCCGCCTTTTCAACGGTTAAATCTAATACTTCAGCAATATTTTTATCCTTATAAGTGACAGCAAGGGTCTGCTCATCATAACGCTGACCGTGACAGACTTGGCAGGGTGCGTAGACACTCGGCAAGAACAACAGCTCAACGCTAACAAAGCCTAAACCTTCACAATTGGGGCAACGGCCTTTTACTGTATTAAAGGAGAAGCGTCCGGCGTTAAAGCCTCGCTTTTTTGCCGCTTTCGTTTGCGCAAAGAGTTTACGCACATGATCAAATAGTCCGGTATAAGTGGCTAAGTTTGAGCGCGGCGTGCGGCCGATGGCTTTTTGATCGATAGTCACAAGCCGCTTTATACTCTCCATACCAGAGGCAATCTCACCGCCAGTCACGGTCTCTAGCTCTTGCTCGAGTAAATCTGCCTCGCCCGTTGGCGCCTCAACTATCACCTTTTGCCCTAAAGCTTCTTGGACTAGCTCAACTAATGCTTGACTGACTAAGCTTGACTTGCCAGAGCCTGAGACGCCCGTCACACAAGTCATCACCCCCAGCGGAAACTCGACATCTAGTCCCTCTACGTTATTACGCTGCACGTCTTTAAGCTTGAGCCAAGCCGCTGGCTGGCGAGTGCTTTTCTCATTACTGCTAGCCGTTTTATTTGCGAACAAATACTGCGCAGTGTGCGACTGAGAAATATCACGCAGCCCCTCAGTCGGTCCGCTATAAATAACCTCACCGCCATGCGTGCCCGCCTCTGGCCCGACATCGACTACCCAATCGGCATGGCGGATGACACTGACATCATGCTCCACCACAAACACCGAGTTACCCGCGGCTATCAGCTCATCTAGCGCACCGAGCAGCGCTTGGGTGTCGGCAGGATGCAAGCCTGCCGATGGCTCGTCTAACACATAGACTACGCCGAACAGCTGCGAGCGAATTTGCGTGGCTAATCTAAGCCGCTGTAGCTCACCAGGAGATAAGGTTGGCGTGGTACGCTCCAATGACAAATAGCCCAAACCTAAGCGCGTCAAAGCTTCGACGCGAGCTAATATATCGCTAGCAATCCGCTGCGCGACAATCGCTTTTTCACGATTGACGGTGTCGCTAGTGGGTTTACTTTTCGCTGTGCTTTCAAGTTTGGATGCCAGCTCAGTTAAGGTTAACTGCGACAGCTCGCCGATATCTAAACCTGCAAATTTGACCGATAGTGATTCTTTTTTCAGCTTTTTGCCATGACAGTCGGGGCACTCGGAGATTTGCATAAATTGTGAAACGCGTTTTTTGGTCAGCGCGCTTTGAGTATTGGCAAACGAGTGTAAGATGAAGTTTTTGGCACCCGTAAAAGTACCCATGTAATTGGGCTTCTCCCCTTTTTCAATCGCCGCGCGGGTTTGCTCGATATTATACTCAGGATACACCGGCACCGTTGGCGTCTCGTCCGTGTACAAAATCCAATCACGAGTTTTTTTGGGCAATTTATACCAAGGAACATCGATATCGTGGCCTAAAGTGGTCAATATCCGGCTCAAGTTTTGTCCTTGCCAAGCGCCCGGCCATGAAGCAATCGCGCGCTCACGAATGCTCTTGGTAGCATCAGGGACCATCAAATCTTCAGTCACTTCAAACACTCGGCCTATCCCCGAGCAAGTCGGACAAGCGCCTTCTGGGGTATTGGGCGAGAAGGCATCGGCGTAAAGCATCTCTTGCCCGGCAGGATAGTCCCCTGCTCTTGAGTACAGCATACGCAAACCATTAGAGATGGTAGTGACGCTAGCGACTGAAGAGCGCACCGATGGCGTACCGCGCTGTTGTTGTAGGGCGACCGCTGGCGGCAAGCCCTCAATGCTATCAACATCAGGCTCATCGACTTGGTCAATCAGACGCCGAGCATAAGGCGACACTGAGTCCAAATAGCGGCGCTGCGACTCGGCAAATAAAGTCCCAAAAGCCAAGGATGATTTACCAGAGCCTGAGATACCCGTAAATACCACTAAGGCATTACGCGGCAGATCGACATCGACATTCTTTAGGTTATGAACGCGCGCGCCGCGGACTTGGATTTGATTATTAGCATCATTTAAGTGATTATTATAATTATCAGTCGTCATTAGTTATCCTATCTGTCTATTTTTATATGGCCCATATTCTAGCAGTTACTTAGGCAGCTTAGCTCTGAGCTTACGTATCCTTGCATAGAGAGACAAATTGATAACTTTAAATTTTCTGGTGCGTAGGGCAAATTTTATACCAGTGGTCTATACAGCTGCCTTTTTGCCAAATCCTATCTTCACATTGGCCAATAACAATCCCGATAAAATAAGCACCATCGCTAGCATCTTCCACCATGTCAGCATCTCTCCTGTGAGCAGTACTGAGGTTGCCATACCAAATACAGGCACTAGCAGAGCAAAAGGCATCACCTTAGAAGCAATATTTTCAGCCAGCAAGTGCGCCCACAGTCCAAAACCAATTAGCGTTGAGATATAGACGATAAAACCCAGTGACAGCCAGGACTTGTAAGATGCCTCAGTAAAGCTTGCAAGTTGCCAAGCGTCAGTTTCAAATATGACTGAAGATATCGTTAAAATCACGCAAGCGATCAAGCCGCCCCATACCACAAGAGCTAATGCAGCTAGTGCCGATGACTTATTTGAGGCTTGATAGTTATGAGTAGTATGATCAGCAGCCGTAACTGTAGAGAGATTAGCGTCCTGCTTTATCGCTTTTGTATGACCTTGCTTTGAGGCTTGCTTAGAAGCAATATTGCCAAAGCTCCAGCCTATCGCTGCAATCAAAATACAGACAAAACCAATCAAAGGCATATCGCCGCCTAGGTTAAGCGCAATTACCCCAAGCCCCAATACCCCTATCACCATCCCTATAATCTGCTTGCGACTTACTGCCTCGCCTAAGATAAAATAGGCTAGTAATACCGTGATAAAAATCTGCATTTGCAATAATAGCGCCGTCAAGCCTGCCGATGCGCCAAGATGCATGGCAGTAAATACAAAGGCGTACTGCAGTACAAAAGTGCCAATGGCATAAATAAATAGCGTGCGGTTAAAGGTAGGCGGCTTGAGAAACAGCACCAGCGGCACGGCAGTAAAGAAAAAACGCATGGCCGTCAGCATCAGCGGCGGGAAGCTCTCAAGTGCCCACGCAATAAAGGTGAAGTTCACCCCCCAAATAAAAGCGACCAATACAGCTAAAGCGATGTGGATTGGAGTCATATCAGTATCCAATACTAATTATTATTTTTAATGCTCCGATTATAAGCAGTTAGTGGCCGGTTGATCCTACTGCCAGTCTTTTTTTGGCAAAAAATACGAACAGCATAAAAAATATCGAGATAGCACTAGAGAAAATAAAGAAGACTAAATTAGTAGTTAGCCAGCCAAAATAGCTCAATATTGGTGCTGGCAAAAAAGCGCCTAAAGTTGCAAAAAGCGCAATCACGGTCTCATTAATCCCTTGATACTTTAGTCTTTGCGCCCCTTGAATATTACTAAGTAGCGTCGAGCCGCCTGAATAAGTGAAATTCCAGCCAACGCCTAAGATAATCAGCGCCATATTAATAAAAATAGTATCAACAAAAAATATAGGCAATAAACAAGACAGGGATATCAGTAAAAAGCCAAAGATGATGGTATTGACGCTATTGATATAGCGGATTAGCCTTGCCACAAAAAAGGACGGTAAAAACATCGCGAGCACATGCATCTGAATCGCGTAGGAGGCGTAATCAAAAGACTGGCTTTGTTTCAAAAAGATAGACGAGGCAATCATCATCAGATTCATGATG
Source organism: Psychrobacter sp. (assembly GCA_029267175.1). Classification (GTDB taxonomy): domain Bacteria; phylum Pseudomonadota; class Gammaproteobacteria; order Pseudomonadales; family Moraxellaceae; genus Psychrobacter. The sequence continues at coordinate 19,658 of JARIDJ010000060.1, forward strand.
TAGTAGCCCAAAGCGCCGCCTAGTATAGCAATGATAATGATGTATTTTTTGACCGTTATCGTATCTAAAGTGACCGTTTTAGCTTGCTGTATGCGGCTGGCATGATGCGTGTTTGAGCGGTTCCAAAGGTAGATAATAACCAGCAAAATCATAGCTAAAGCGGACAGCGATAAGTAAATTAGCGAGTAATCGGGCAGATCTGATATTTTGGCTAGGTTTATGGCTAGTAGCGGCGCGACGATAGCTGCAATAACTCCGCCTGAGATCACCATGGAGGTGGCTTTGGCAGTAAGCTCACTACTTAGAGTATCGGTTGCGGCAAATCGATAAAAATTAGCGGTTGAGATAAACAGCCCTAATAAAAAGTGACTCAGACATAAATACCAAAAATTGTGTTGAGTCAGTGATAAAAATCCAACAATGCCCGATAAAAATAACAAGACAATACCGGCCTTAAAAATCCGGTAGCGACCAAATCTCTCCATTAGTTTTGAGAACCACACGGTGCTCAGTAGTACCGCTAAAAACTGCAGGCCATAGGGAATGGTGGCGTAACTCACCGTTGGCGCTAAAGTAAGTCCGACTAAAGCGGCAACTGTCACCGATAACACCGCTGTGGTTAGGTTAATACTTTGTCCGACTAATAAAAAGTAAACGTGGCTTGGTAGTTTATTATTTTTTTGCATATAAAGGATAATTTTGGCAGTAATGAGAAGGAAGTTGTAGACGTCTATAACGGTTAGCTCTGGGTAAAACAGACTTTCAATGTTAGTATAGGGACATCATAAAACAGACAATATAAAGCTATTGCTGATTAAAAAGTAGCCCTATAAATTAAAAAAGGAAAAATCATGTCAGATACCAATACTCTAAAGACAAACCCTGTCGATAAAAATAATAACTCAGATAAATTTATCAAATCTAAAGCCGCCGTCGCTTGGGGCCCTAATGAGCCGCTATCTATCGAAGAAGTCGATGTCATGCTACCGCGTAAAGGCGAAGTATTAGTAAAAATTCTCGCCAGTGGCGTCTGTCATACCGATGCTTTTACCCTATCGGGCGAAGATCCAGAAGGCGTATTCCCGACTATCTTAGGTCATGAAGGCGGCGGTATCGTTGAGCAAATCGGCGAAGGCGTCACCAGCGTGCAAGTTGGCGATCACGTTATTCCTTTATATACCGCTGAGTGCGGCGTTTGCAAAATGTGCCTCTCTGGCAAAACCAACCTGTGCTCAGCGGTACGCGAGACCCAAGGTAAAGGCTTGATGCCAGATGGTACGACCCGTTTTTATAAAGACGGCAAGCCAATTTATCATTACATGGGCTGCTCGACCTTCTCTGAATATACCGTCCTGCCCGAGATCTCTTTAGCCAAAGTCGATAAAGAAGCGCCGCTTGAAAAGGTTTGCTTGCTCGGTTGCGGCGTCACTACCGGTATGGGCGCGGTGATGAATACCGCGAAAGTGGAAGAAGGCTCAACCGTCGCTATTTTTGGTCTGGGTGGTATCGGCCTTGCTGCTATCATCGGCGCAAAAATGGCCAAAGCCCGCCGTATTATCGGCGTTGATATTAATGAGGATAAGTTCGAGCTTGCCAAAAAGCTTGGTGCAACTGATTGTATCAACTCCAAAGACTACGACAAACCTATTCAAGATGTCATCGTGGAGATGACCGATGGCGGCGTCGATTATTCGTTTGAATGTATCGGTAACGTCGATGTGATGCGCCAAGCGCTTGAGTGCTGTCATAAAGGTTGGGGCGAGTCGGTAATCATCGGAGTCGCTGGCGCAGGTAAAGAGATCTCCACCCGTCCGTTCCAGCTCGTCACCGGCCGCGTCTGGAAAGGCTCAGCATTTGGCGGGGTCAAAGGTCGCACAGAGCTGCCTGGCTACGTTGAGCGCTACTTACAAGGTGATATTCCTTTAGAGGACTTTATCACTCATACCATGCCTATTGAAGACATTAACCAAGCCTTTGAGCTGATGCATGAAGGTAAAAGCATTCGCTCCGTGGTGCATTTTGATGAATAAACTTGATATTTAGTTTAATAAGTTTACCAACAAAAAGTGCCGCATAATTTAATTATGCGGCCCTTTTTTTATTATCAGCTTTATAATATGCTTGCTAGCTTACGACTAAGCGCATTAACTGCGTACTAATATAACCGCCAAAAGTGCCCATCGCATAGCCCAATATGCCCAAAAACACCCCAACTGGTGCTAGCGACGGGTGAAAAGCGGTGGCGACAATGGGCGCTGAGGAGGCACCGCCAGTGTTAGCATTAGATCCGACTGCCAAAAAGAAAAACGGCGCGCGGATGACTCTAGCAAAGATAAATATCATAATGACATGAAGAGTCATCCAGACTAGGCCAATAAGTAGCAAGCGCCACTGCGAGACGATACCGGCAAGATTAATCTGCATACCAATAGCAGCAATAAGTACAAAGATAAATACCGTACCGATTTTGGAGGCACCGATGTGATCTAAGCGGCGAATTTTGGTGAAAGAGAACACTACCCCTAGTAAGGTAATCATCACTACCATCCAAAAAAACGAGCTAGCAAAGCTATATTGTACTGCCCAGCTATAAGGGGCAAACATCGCCGCTATTTTTTCGCCTAAAAAGTGGGCGACACCTACCATCGCAAAACATAGCCCAAACATCACCATCAAGTCATTTAGAGTCGCTGGACGGGCATGATCGCGCTCGTAGCTTTCAACCGCTACTATTACCTTATCGATACTACTGCTATCGGCTTTTAACAACCTATCTATCTTGTCACTGTGCTTAGCCAGTACTAAGATAACTAGCAGCCAAAGCGAGGCGTTAGTCGTATCAACTAGTATCATCATGCCAAATAGATCGTCGCTAACACCAAACAGCTCTTTCATTGCCGCCTGATTCGCCGCGCCGCCGATCCAGCTGCCCGCTACCGCTGAAAAGCCGCGCCACAAGGTGTCATCGCTGAACATCTGCGGCGATACCCATTTTGCCAAGCCTAAGCTTATCGGCCCACTAATGACGATAGCGACGCTCGCTGCCATAAACATCGCAATAGCCTTCCAGCCTAGACCCAATATCTTGGGCACATCCATGGATAATGTCATTAGCAACAAGCTAGCAGGCAGCAGATAAGTGGCGGTAAAGCCATAAATCTGCGCGCCGATGCCCTCAGCAAACACCCCTAAACTATTTAACGTCGCGGGTATAAAGCAGCACAGTACAATACCGGGCAACACTGCATAAAAACGCCGCCAAAACGTGCCTTTTAACCCTTGGGTATAAAAAACTAGCCCAATAATAGCCATGATAATGCCAAAAGCTAAGGGCAGACTATCTATCTTGATACTAGCAACAGCTAAAACGGAGGCGGCAAGCATGGCAGAGTCCTAGCGTAGTCCAGAGAATAAAACTTGGCAGTATAGTCAAGGCTATAGATTGGCGCAACAATAAATCCAAGCTTAATCTCTTACTTTAGCCAGGCTTTAACTTTGTTATCGCTAATCTACTCTAAAAAAACAGAAAAAAAAGCCAGATACTAGCTATTCACTAGTTATCTGGCTTTGTTAAAACTCTGCCACTCACCTAAGCGTCTAAGATTAACAAAAAATATTAATACTCAAACCGCTAACAGCTAGTTTGTTACCAGCTTATTACGAGTTACCGCCGCGATTGCCACGGTTACCGCTGGGACGACCTGCGCCGCCTGAACGATTAGCTGGGCGACCTTGGCTACCGCTTGGACGACCGCGACCTGTTGCGGCGCGATCACCACGTGGGGCGCTTGTGCCATCACCGCGGCTTGGATTAGTACGCTTACCTTGATAAGGCTTGCCACCCGAGCGCTCGCTTGGCTTGCCGCCGTAGCCGCTATCATTGCTAGCGCGTTGGCCAGTGCCCTTGCTGCTATCGCCCCCGCGACCGCGATTAGGAACACCGCTACCTGATTTTGCCGCATAACCGCCGCCATTGCCAGAGCGGCCACGACCACTACCGCCGCCGTTAGAACGACCACGGCCACGACCTTTAGGCTTATTCTCGCTAGGTACGTAAGATTTCTTAGGCTCCATACCTTCGATAACTGATACTTCCATTTTGCGATTGAGGTAGCGGTTAATGTTGTTCAGCTGTGGACGATCATCCATGCTACATAGGCTGATAGCCACGCCGGTACGACCTGCGCGACCACAACGACCGATACGATGCACATAATCTTCAGTTTGACGCGGCAAATCATAGTTGATCACGTGTGACAAGGCTGGCACATCAAGACCACGAGCGGCTACGTCTGTGGCGACCAAGATTTTGCATTTACCGTTACGCAGATCTTGTACGATACGGTTACGCTTGCTTTGGGGTAGATCGCCGTGCAAGAAGCTCGCTTTATGACCGTCATCTTGTAATTGCTTAGCAAGCTTTTCAGTGCTGCGCTTAGTGGCGGCAAATATGATGATTTGCTCCATCTCAGGCTGGCAAACGATCTTGTCTAAGATTTTGTTTTTGTGATTAAAGTCATCACAGTAATAGACGGTCTCTTCGATATGAGCGGACTCAACTTTGATAGAAACGCGCTCTGGGTTTTTAGTGAAGCTAGCGGCAATTTTGCCAACCGGGCCATCCCAAGTCGCTGAGCACATAACCGTTTGACGGTTAGTAGGCGCCGCTTTTAAGATATCGCTGATGTCATCAGCAAACCCCATATCTAGCATACGATCCGCTTCGTCTAGCACCAGTACTTCTAAGTTTGATAAATCAACGCGGCCTGCTTTGATATGATCAAGTAGACGACCAGGCGTTGCGACAATGACTTGTACGCCTTTATTTAGCGCGCGAATCTGACCGTTGTACGGTGCGCCGCCAACTAATGGCACACAAAATAGACCACGCATATCATGCGAGTAAGTACGAACGCTATCATGAACCTGCTGAGCAAGCTCGCGCGTTGGCGTTAGAATAAGCGCTTTAGTTAGCTTATCAAAGCTTGTAGCACGGCTTAAACGATCAAGTAGTGGAATAACGAAAGCGGCGGTTTTACCACTACCGGTTTGCGCCGATAATAGAAGATCGCGGCCAGCTAGTGCAAAAGGAATAGCTTGTGCTTGAATAGGGGTAGGATTGGTATAGCCACTGCGATCAAGCGCGGTAAGAATCGGCTTGGCAATGTCAAGATCAGCAAAGGTGACTTGGTTGTCGTCAGTCGTAGCCGCTTGCGTATCGGCATTATCGGTAGTTGCAGTATCTTTTGTAGTAGTGTTGTTTTCGATGATGCCGTTTTCAGCAGCAATAGTAGATAAGATGTCAGTCATGAGTATCCTTGGTAGTTAAGCCGCTGTAAATTCAGCGTACTTGTTGCCTACCACTGATAACCGTTCATCAAACAGCCTATTTACCAATGAATTTGATAAAGTATCTGTAAGATGTCTGACGTATTTTGGTGGTAGTGCCGAGTGTCTTATCCTTGCCTGTCGTAACCCGTTTATTGAGGCTTAATCCAAAGCCGATAAACGCAAACCACAACCAATCTAGTATCAATAAACTAGTAGATAAGATATGAGTCAAAAATAACGATATTGTTAATCATCTCATTTTAAATTGTATTTAAAACAATGGAATAAAACGTTATTTAAGTACACAAAATCATCGGCAACAATTACTCATGGTCATCCTAGACCCAAAATCGCAGGCGATGTTATCAATCTCATAATACACGTAAGCAAAGCTTTCGTGGCGACGCAGTATAGCACAGCTATCTTATTAACCCTACCTATTTTTATAATTTAATAATTATGACCCCTTATAGCCGCTCATTTAGCTTTTGACGTTGGTGACATATGTAGGTAGATCCCAAGCACCGCCCGCTTCAATCATTCGGCAAAGCCCGGTAGTACTCTCGTAGCTCTTTTTAAAACTCTTACCGGTCCATACCCAATCTGTTTTGACTAGACAATCGCCAATACCGCGGCCCTTTTGTATGGAGCTGATCTTTCCATCATCATAACTGGTCGCACTGACCGTCACTAACTTTGGATTATAAGGCTTGGTATCATTAATAACCCACATGCCATGACCGACATTATAGGCGCTCACCCAGCATTTGTGCTGCACTAGTAACTGGCTGGCGTTTAGCCGGCTCACCCGCCAGCCTGAATTATCAGATGAGCTATCCATCAGGCTTGGGCAATCAGTATCAGCATCCTTTAATGTCTTAGCTATCATTGTTGTTAGCTGAGAGGAAGCCATTTTAAAAGGTTTATTACTTGATGAGCTTGCTTTGGCTTTGGGCGTTATTAGACGTAGCTGCGGCGCGGCTTTGGCTGCTAGTACTTGCGAGCTTGACTTACTGCCTTTATTGATCAGCGCGCTAGGCGTTCCTAGCCGGCCTTGGGCTTCATCCGCTTTTAGCATCACCGCAGAAGCCCCTTTTCCTGAGAGCTCCCAGCGGGTATTACGCGATACAAATTCAATTTTACTGGTTTTGCTCAGAGCTTCTATTAGGGCGTTAACCTGAGCTTCAGTCAAACTAGCATCGTTAGTCGTGCTTGAGTACGGCAGCGCTTCGCCATAAGCTTTACCGTCGATGATAAGCGAGATACGATGACGACTGCCTAATTGTAGCAGTGATTTTGCTGAGCCCTCTTTAGCGCCGCCAAGCTTTACTTTGCCATGAATACCAGTATTACTACCAGCGCGGCGTATCAACAACACTGATACTGGCATCTCGCTATTATTCTCGCTCTGATAACCCGCTAGCCTACAAGTGCGCGTATTATCGCAAGCCACTTGCCAATCCTTAGAGTCAAAAGCTACCGGTGTCGCCGCTGCCGTTAGGGTGCTAATGGTTGCCGTACTGATGGCCAATAGACTGAGCATTGCAGCATTATAGATTGAACGCTGTTTTAAGAGAGAAATCCCAGCTTTATTATTACTATTTTCCATAATGAGTACTCTTAAGTCAGGCAAAGAAAACGCTTACCTTTATAAAGCCAACATGTCGCTATACTAACTTAGTAATGTTACTATTTGTTATTCCAATATATCATTGTGTAAGTGTTAAAAGGGATAATTAAATAACAAAACAGTAAAAACCTATCTTTTTTATACTAAAAATGAGTTAACTAAAAGTTATTCAACTATTAAGCCCAAGTAAAAAGGCCAGTAATTATTTTTACCGGCCTTTGATTTATTTTAGTGATTATCTATATAAGAGGAGAATTAACTTATTGGTTTTAAGGGTAAATCCACCGCCCTTTTTACCGCTGGACGTGCAGCGATAGCTTTTGCCCAGCGCTGCAAATGCTGGTAGCTATCGACCTGCAAAAACTGCGCTGAACCCTCATAAAGATTGCCAAGCGCTAGCTGACCATACCAAGCCCAAATAGCGATATCAGCGATAGTGTAACTCTCTTTACCGTTACCGCACATATAGTCACGATCTTGCAAGTGAATATCGAGTACATCGAGCTGACGTTTGGTTTCCATAGTAAAGCGATTGATCGGATACTCCATCGGCTCTGGCGCGTAAGCATAAAAATGCCCAAAGCCGCCACCTAAGTACGGCGCGCTGCCCATCTGCCACATTAGCCAAGATAAGCATTCAGTACGAGCTCGGCCTTGCTGCATAGGCACAAATTGACCAAACTTTTCGGCTAAATACAGTAAAATAGCTCCGGACTCAAAAACCTTTATAGGCTCGCCATCATTGTCATTATCATTGTCTTGGATCACCGAATAGTCCACTAGCGCTGGGATTTTTGAATTTGGATTGATATCGACAAAGCCTGAGCCGAACTGATCATTCTCACCTATATCTATTTTGTAGGCGTCATAGGCCGCGCCCTGTACTCCAAGCTCCTTCAGCTCTTCTAACATAATATTGATTTTGACCCCGTTTGGAGTGTTCAATGAGTACAGCTGTAAGGGCGCTGCACCGAAAGGTAGAGTTTGCTCATGACGCGCGCCGGCGGTTGGGCGGTTGGTACTCGCAAATTTGCCGCCGTTTTCTTTATCGTTTTTCCAAACTTTGGCAGGTTGATATTGGCTATTATTATTGGTGTCACTCATAAAGGTTCCCTAATTATTATTAAACTGTCTAAAAATTATTATTTTAAAAGTAGGCTACTATAACCACTTATAGCCACTATAACCAATGACCATAGCATGATAAAAGAGCTCTAATGTAGCGATTGTTAAGCAAAATATGAGTCTGTTTAAGTTTGCGGCTAACCATCGGTTACTTGGCTTATCTTTTATTCATAACGCTTTATTCTTATACTACGCGCTAGCTCATAGCGTTATGTTAAACAGTGACATAACAGCGCTCTTCCACCATGACAAAAATAAGAAAAGTGATGACATCAGTATGGTAACCCTAACCCCAACGCAAGATAAATATCTGCCTTATGTCTTGGCCGTTGCTTTATTTATGCAGATACTTGATGCCACTATTTTGAATACCTCGCTGCCACAGATGGCAGCAGCGCTTGGCGAGTCGCCGCTCAAGATGCAATGGGCGGTCATTAGTTATGCCTTAACGCTAGCGATTTTTATCCCGATAAGTGGCTTTTTGGCTGATAAATATGGTACACAGCGCGTCTTCTTATCCGCCATTGTCATCTTCTCTGTTGGCTCATTGATGTGCGCCGCCTCGCCAACTTTAGATATCTTGATCGGCTCACGCGTGGTCCAAGGCATTGGCGGGGCGATGATGACGCCGGTGGCTCGGCTGATTTTGGTGAAGTCCTATCCGCGCAATAAGCTGCTGACGGTGATGAATTTTGCGGTGATACCCGCGCTGATTGCCCCTTTAGTAGGGCCAGTGCTTGGCGGCTATATCGTGCAGTACTTTAGCTGGCACTGGATATTTTTGATCAACATTCCTATGGGGCTACTCGGCTTTATTATGGGTAAAAAGCTAGTGCCAGCGCTGTTTGAGGAGACTCAGCGCTTGGACTGGACAGGATTTGTATTATTTGCTGCCGCCGCTTGCGGCTTTACCTTAGCGGTTGAGTTTGGCTCACAAGCCGGGCGCGGACTATATGGTTTAATATTAGCGTTAGTAGCCTCGGTGCTAATTGGTGCTTATATTTGGCACGCCAAGCACCGGCAAGCGCCGTTATTTCCGCTAAGCTTATTTAATATTCGCACCTTTCGCATCGGTATCGTCGGTAACTTATTTACCCGCTTAGGCATTAGCGCTGTGCCTTTTTTATTGCCATTATTGTTGCAAGTGGTGTTTAAATACTCGCCGTCACAAGCCGGCTGGCTACTCGCCCCTATCGCGGTCGGCGCTATTGGCATCAAGCCTTGGGTCAGTAAAATCATTCAACGTTTTAGCTACCGAAAAGTGCTGGTCTCCAATACTATTTTGCTAGGACTATTAATAATTGTGCTCGCGCAGTTTAACGACCCCTCTTATTGGATTTGGTTTATTCCGGTGCTGACGATTATGGGCGCCTGTAACTCTATGCAGTTCAGCGCGATGAACACTTTGACTATAGGTGATTTGGAGGGCGCGCAAACCAGCAGCGGTAATAGCCTTATGGCGGTCAATCAGCAGTTAGCTATCAGCTTTGGGATTGCTTTTGGGGCGGCTTTGCTGAACTTTTTACGTGAGCGCATGCAGCTTGATATGCTGATGGCTTTTCAAACCACTTACTGGGTATTAGGTATTTTGACTATTTTGTCCGGCCTACACTTTTTGCGTTTGGGAGCAAAAGATGGTGATGGCTTGTATTGATTGTATTGATTGTATCTGTTTTTTTAATATTAAACTGGACGGCCAAAAAAACCAGTATAAGCTTAAACTGTCCAATTTTTGGAGTCAGTTCAGTCTTGTACTGGTTTTATGGGCTAAAGCCTGTTATGAATAATTAAGGCGTATCGTCATCACAAATTTGCGATTGAATATAGTTATGGATACCAACATCGCGGATCAGATCCTGCTGAGTATCAAGCCAATCATCATACTCTTCATTACCATCTTTTAGCTCAACGAGTAGCTTACGTGAGACATAATCTTTGTGCTGCTCACAAAGCGTAATGGCGTCAGTAATGATATCAAACTTTTGCCGCTCTAAACGCAAGTTGCAATCGATCATCTCTGGCACGTCCTCTGCAATGAACATTTTGCCATAATCTTGCAAGTTTGGTAGGCCACCTAATAGTAAGATGCGGCCAATCAGATCATCGGACCATTTCATCTCATAAATAGACTGCTTATAAAAATTCTCATTAAGCGCCTCAAGGCCCCAATGCCGCGCAATACGGGCGTGCAAAAAATACTGATTAATCGCAATCAATGACTGACCTAACACCTTATTTAACGCTCGAATAACCTCTTTATCGCCTCTCATACTCTCTCTCCCCGCTCTTTAATACTAGTCAAAATCAATCACTTTACATCCAAATAGTGGTTACTACTAATGAGTTAACTCAGGTGGCACCTCAGCTATTTGGCTTTGTAAGTAATTGGGTAAAGTGACCATATCGATGAGACGCAATTGCTGCTCAAGCCAGTGAGCGTGGTCTTCTTCAGTGTCTTTTAGCTGCTCAACTAGCATATCGCGAGTCACATAATCATGCTCAATCTCGCACAAAGCAATGCCGTCTTTGAGATGTTGCTGAACCTCATATTCAAGATTGAGATCCAGTTGTAGCATCTCAGGCACGGTGCTGCCGATATGAATATCATTAACCGTCATTTTTGGTGTGCCGCTGAGCATTAAGATACGGCGAATAATAGCTTGCGCGTGCATAGTTTCATCCTCCATCTCATGATGAATACGCTCATAGAGCTTGCCATAATGCCACTCAGCGTACATCTCAGAATGAATAAAATACTGATCTCGCGCTGCCAGCTCTCCGCCTAATAAAAAGTTTAGATAATCGATGACTTTTTGGCTACCTTTCATGATATGTACTCCCTAACTTGTGGGTTTTTTATTGGCTTTTTTGATATTACTGCTTATCAGTGTTTACTGATAGCTATTTACTAATAGAGTGAATAACGTACCATCATTAATATAAAATCACTTGTTATAAAATCACTAATGATTATTAGGTAAATAGTCTAACATAAAGGCGCAGTATGACTTGTAATATTAGGAACTAAGAATAATATGCCAATTGAGAATTATAATTAACTAATCTAAAAAGCCGCCCTACTGTCATCAGTAAGGCGGCTACAAAAAAACAAAATAGAAAATTAACTGTATTTTAGTAAGGTTAGAACGTTAGACGGCGTAAGCCAATCCTTCAAGCTTGGCGTGATGCTCTTCGAGATAATCATTTACCATAGGTTCACAACAGCCGCAGCAAGTGGCGACATCCAAAGTATCTTTTAGACCATCAAGGGTATGAATGCCTGAAGCTATAGCGGCCTTGATTTGTTTTTCTTTGACGTCATTACAGATGCAAACGTACATATAACTACCCCTATCCTACTGTTTTAATGCTATTTTTTACTAGTTTGGCTCATTAGGATTTATTATAATGATAATTATTAGCATTTACAATAACTTTTATAGTTTCTAGTCGTTTTTTTCATTTTATTCTTATGACTCATAAAAACGCTTTGGTTGCAAAAAGAGTTTTGCTCGCTACTAGACGGTAACTAAAAAATTAGGTTGCTCTTAATAGCTATATTTACTTATTTGCACATAATCGCTCTTAAAAAGTTGTTATGATAAACAGTACAGAACGTATAAAATGACCGATAAACGGCAATTAGGCTAAAGATTGACTATTTACTGTTATTTTTGCTAGTCTTTCACTTGCTAGAATTTACTAACCCCTTATAACTCATCTCTCAGACTGGTTTGATAAACTGGTCATTGAACTTTGCTTTACGAGCAGATGCGCTATCCTTTATGAGAATTGATATGTCTATTACTAACGCTGATATTCAGCCAATCGAGCTGTTCAAAGTATTGTCTGATCCTACACGCCTAAAGCTGTTTCAGATTCTTTATAAAAAAGAAGCGCGCTGTGTAGGCGAATTAGTAGATATGCTCGATCAGCCGCAGCCTACTATCTCTCGGCATCTTAACCATCTAAAAAAGCTTGGTATCTTAAGCTGTGTCCGTGATGGCACTTGGATGTGGTATAAAGTCGCTAATGACATGCCAGAATGGTCGGCTGATATTTTGGCGATTACTTATCAAACGCTCAAAGAACAAAATAATGGCTTAGAAGTCATGAATGACGAGACGACTGCAGAAAGCTGCTAAAAAGTAAGTGGTGTCGATGTGCTCAATTAATTTTCGGCTACCCTAAAAAAAGACCTGTAATAAATTACAGGTCTTTTTAGTTATACAATATCTACTACGCCAAATCCAAAAAGTCGCTAACAAAATTATTGGCTGGCCGATTGATTAGCTCCTCAGAAGTGCCGACTTGCTCGACGCGGCCATGGTTCATCACCACAATCTCATCAGATATCGCGCGCGCCTCTTCTTGGTCGTGAGTGACCATAATACTGGTAATCCCTAATTCATGATGAATATCCTTTAACCAAGTGCGCAGCTCTTTACGCACCTTAGCATCAAGCGCGCCAAATGGCTCATCTAGTAATAATAATTTTGGTTTTACCGCAAGGGCTCTTGCCAAAGCAATGCGTTGACGTTGACCGCCGGAGAGCTGATGCGGATAAGCGTTGGCCAATTGCGGTAATTGTACCAGCTCTAACAGCTCGGCCACGCGCGTATTGATATCGGCCTTACTTAGCCGTTCTGACTTAGGAACTAAGGTTAAACCAAACGCTATATTATCAGCGATATTTTTGTGCCGAAATAGCGCGTAGTGCTGAAACATAAAGCCGATATTGCGCTTTTGCACTGGCGTATTAGTAACGTCTAATTCATCAAAGAGTATTCGCCCAGAGTCAGCATACTCAAGACCTGCAATAATACGTAGTAGCGTGGTTTTACCGCAGCCTGAAGGACCGAGCAAAGTGGTCAATTTGCCCGTTGGTACGGTGATATTGATATTATTTAAGGCGGTAAAGTCGCCAAATTTTTTATTTACTTCTCTTATCTCAATACTCATATCATTGTCTCTTGTCTTTATCTGGTTATCGGCCTATGACTTAGTAGTAGCGGTTTCATTGGCACTAACAGGTAGCTTTGGGGCGGCTATCAAACGCTCAGATTTGGCAAATTTACGCTCTTGTACTTTGGTCATGACTTGCTGCACCAGTAGCGTCACGAGCGCCAAGGCCGCCAAGATACTAGATAATGCAAAGGCGGCGGTAAAGTTATAATCGTTATAAGCCACCTCAACCAGTAGCGGCATAGTGTTCGTCTCGCCGCGAATATGACCCGATACCACGCTGACCGCTCCAAACTCGCCCATGGCGCGCGCGTTAGTCAAGATTAAACCATAAAGTAAAGCCCATTTAATATTAGGTAAAGTAATATGCCAAAAAGTCTGCCAACCGCTCGCGCCTAAGGTCAAAGCGGCCTGTTCCTCAGAGTCGCCTTGCGTCTGCATCAGCGGTATCAGCTCACGCGCGACAAAAGGAAAGGTCACAAATAATGTCGCTAAGACAATACCCGGTACGGCGTAGATAATCTGAATACCCATACTCTCAAGCCAGCCGCCAATGGCAGAATTTAGACCAAACAGCAATACAAACATCAAACCGGCTACTACTGGTGACACCGAAAACGGTAAATCGAGTAAGGTAGTAACCAATTGCTTACCTCTAAAATCATAACGGGTCACGAGCCAAGCGATGGCTATGCCTAGTACCATGTTGATAGGTAGCACGATAGCGGCGGTAATTAAGGTCAGCTTGATGGCTTGCAGCGCTTCAGGATCTACCAAAGAGGCGATGTATAACTGCCAGCCGTCTTTAAACGCTTCATAAAACACCGCTAGTAGCGGTACCACTAGCATCACCACCATAAACAGTACCGCAATAGTGATAAAGGTGCGTCTGATCCAAGGCGAATCTTTGGTTGCCGGATTACTCTGGTAGTCGTAACTATTGGCGATTTGCATATCAGCGAGCTCCTACGCGGCGCGACAGTTTCCACTGCACAATATTAATAGTCAATAAAATAACGAATGAGATCAGTAGCATAAATAAAGCGACTGCCGACGCCCCTTGTACATCGAATTGCTCAAGCTTACTGATGATAATAAGCGGTAAGATCTCCGACTGCATAGGAATGTTGCCGGCGATAAAGATAACCGAGCCATACTCGCCCGTAGCCCGCGCAAACATCATACCTGCACCCATTAGCATCGCGGGTAATAGCTCAGGCAAAATCACCTTGCGAAAAGTAGTCAAGCGATTAGCGCCTAATACCGCAGCGGCCTCTTCAAATTCGACCGATAGCTCAGCGAGGACTGGCTGCACTGCGCGGACAATAAAGGGAAAGCTGACCACGACTAAAGCCAGCCAAATACCAATAGGGGTAAAAGCCACTTGAATATCAAACTTCTCAAACCATTGCCCAATCAGACCATTAGGCGCATACAGCGTCGCCAAAGAGATACCCGTTACTGCTGTTGGCAGCGCAAATGGCAGATCTACTAAAGCATTGATTAATGATTTACCCCAAAACTCATAACGCACAAGCACCCAAGCGACTAAAGTGCCAAATACCAGGTTGGTAAGCATCGCTAGGAACGACATTCCTAAAGTTAGCTTAATAGCGGCGCTAACCTGCGGCTGCGAGATAGTTTGCCAAAACCCAGACCAACCCATTTGGGTAGTGGTATAAGCCATCATCGCAAATGGCAGTACCACCAGTAGCGATAAGCTAAAGACAGTAATGCCCATGCTCAGGCCAAATCCTGGTAGCACATTGCGCTGACGCAAACGCGTAAGCCAACCTTTTTTTACGGATCTATTAGGCTTGCTGACAGGAGGGGTCGATGCGCTCATAGTGATTCCTAATTATTGCTTAGCAGTGTGTGCTTATCGGTGGTTGCCTACCGATTGCCACTTATTATTATCGGCTTAGTTTTTATCGAGTGAATTTTGAGTAGCTAGTTTTGCTTATATAGTTTTTAATACAATGGTGCTCAGATGACTTACGGTATAAAGGACATAGCGTACCTAGCCATGTCCTTTGAGTATGTCCTGCAAAATTAAAACTTGCCAAAAGCTTAGCTGAGGTTTTTTATAAACCTCGATAAGCCCTCAAGCACTCTTGATAACCAATCAATTATTGCGGGGCGTTTGTCGCTAATTGATCAAAGACACCATTGTCACTAAAGAAATTACCCATGATCTCATCCCAAGTACCAAAAGTATCATTGGGGCGGAAAGTCTCAACCGGTGGTAATTTATCGCCGTTTTTATCTAGGACGCTTTTGACGCTAGGACGCAGGTATAAATCAGCGGCTAATTGCTGAGCCGGCTCGCTCCATAGATAATCTAGATAAGCTTTGGCAGCAGCAGTAGTGCCTTTTTTCTCAGTCACGGCACTGACGATAGCAACTGGGCTCTCAGACTTAATAGAGTATTTTGGATAGACAATCTCTACTTGTCCTTTGCCAAAGTCAGTAGCGGCAAGATTGGCTTCGTTCTCAAAAGTTACCAGCACATCACCGATACCGCGCTGCACAAAAGTAGTGGTTGCCGCGCGTCCGCCATTTTCATAAACTTTGACATTTTTTAGCATGTCACGAACGTAGCCTTTGGCCTTGTCTTCGTTATTATCAAAGGCGTGCAAGCCATAACCATAAGCGCCTAAGAAAGCATAACGACCATTGCCTGTGACCTTTGGATTGGCCATCACAATCTCAACGCCAGGCTTAGTCAAATCTTCCCAATCGCTGATGCCTTTTGGATTGTCTTTACGTACCAAAAAGACGATGGTACTGGTAAAAGGCACGGCATTATCAGGGAACTGCTGCTCCCAATCATTAGCGACCAAGCTCTCTTTTTGTAATAACTCAATATCAGAACCTTGGTTCATAGTCGCGACGTCAGCTTGCAGACCATTGGCTATCGATAATGCTTGCTTGCTTGAGCCGCCATGAGACTGTTTAACATTGATGTTAGCGTTTGGGTTTTCTGACTTATAATGCTCGATAAATAAAGGGTTGTAGCTTTTATAAAAGTCACGTGCCACATCATAAGAGACGTTTAATAGCTCGATATCTTGCGCCTCGCCAGTAGTTGCTCCGTCCGCTGCCACTGTCTCTGCGCTGTCGTTACTGCTACAGCCTGCTAGCCCTAAAGTAACGGCTACGCCTGCAATGCTAAGCGCGCTAATGGCTTTATTTTTGCTGATAGATTTTTTGCCTAACGAGTAGTGGTTATTAAAAATAGTCATAAGTGCCTCGAATGTAGAAGTCATTGATAGTAGCTATCAAAAGTCAAAAGCTGGAATAGGTTATGGAATATGCAAGTATGCTAACAGCGTAAGCTTATTATCTTTAATGACGAATATGCGTATCTTTTTGCCAAAATGGAATAAATAGATTTTATCTGAACCCAAAAAAAACGAGCTTTGAGAGCTCGTATTAGAAAAGATAAGATTATCAACACTCTAGCGCTCTAGGCTATGAATTAATTGCTGTTAGTACTAAGCGCTAATTGATCAAATACACCGCCATCGACAAAGTAACGCGTCATAATCTGCTGCCATGAGCCAAATACCGCTGTCGGCTCAAAAGTCTCTATCTCGATTAAGGTGCCCTTATGAGCGGCTAGGACTTCAGTATCGCTAGGCCTTAGATACATCTGCGCCATTAACTGCTGCGCCGGTTTGTCCCACAGGGATTTTAAATAGCTAGTTGCCGCCTTGGTGCTGCCCTTCATATTGCCTTTTTTATCCGTCACTTTATTGACCACCGCCACCGGATTATTAATGATAATAGAATAACTAGGATAGACAATCTGCACTTGTCCTTTAGCGAATTTATTTGCCACCAAGTGTGCCTCATTTTCAGTAGTAATTAACACATCCCCTAGCCCGCGCTGGGTAAAGCTAGTGGTAGCGGCCCTTGCGCCATTATCGTAAGTGACGACATTGGCGAGGACTCGCTTCATAAAGCTATCGGTTTGAGGGGCGGCTTGCAAGCTTTCATTAAAATGATGAAGCCCATAACCATAAGCGCCTAAAAATGCATAGCGCGCGGTTCCACTAGTCTTAGGATTGGGCATGACCACCTCGATATCATTGCGCGCTAAATCCTGCCAGTCTTGGATATTTTTAGGATTATCATGACGCACTAGCAGCACCATAGTACTAGTATAGGGCACCGCATTATTAGGCAGCGCTTGTTGCCACTCTTTAGCGACCAAGCCTTTTTCTACCAACAGCTCCATATCGCTTAGCTGATTCAACGTGACCACGTCCGCTTGTAGACCATTAGCGACAGATAACGCTTGCTTACTTGAGCCGCCATGCGATTGATTGATTTTGACTTGACTATCGGGATGTTGCTGCTGGTAGCTTGAGGTAAATAAATCGTTATACTCCTTATAAAAATCGCGTGAGACATCATAGGAGACATTCAGCAGGCTAACCTCTTGCTCTGGGTTAGCTGGTTTTTTATCATTGGTGTCTGCTTGAGTGTGATTACAACCGCTTAATAAGCTGGCAGCTAGCAAGGTCACGGTTATGATAGTTTTTGGGTTTATGATTAAAGAAAAGGTTGGCATTGATATTCTCGTGTAGGAGTTTAGCAAAAGCTTTGAGGGCTCTATGGATGATGATAATTATGCTAGCAGCTTGTGCAAAAATTTCTTAGTGACAAAATCGCTTAGCGAATGATTAACTTGGCATAAGTGCTGTTATTAGCTATGCTTAAGCCACTATTTGATTCTCAGCTCCTGTTAAGGCCTTTATATGACTCCACATCCCTCTCGTCACCCTCATTTATCAGTAGCTGTGTTAAGTACAGCTCTCATAATGACTGCTACACTTGCCGGCTGTAACAACACTTCGAGTACTTCGCCTGCGCTTAATCATACGCCGAGCTTACCTAGTATTAATACCACAAAAGCAGCTACCCTGTCCCCAGCCGTAGCGAGCGTTATCGGTGATTATGTCTCAAGCGGTTATGCAAAAACAGAGGAGGGTTATGATTGGGTAGCAGTGCTCATTACTGCAAATGAAAGTGCGCATGGTACTGAGCAAATCAACATAAAAGTACGCGCTCGTAGTGATATAAAAAAGCCCACTTGCCGTTTTGATGGACAGGCAACCTTAATGGGTCAAGATAATGCCCATGGCATCATTTTTGCGACCACAGCTAATGACAGTAAAGTCTTTTTGCAATTTAAAGGGGGTAAGCTAATTATAGATAGCGAAGATCAATATGCGCTAAATTATTATTGCTCTGGCGGCGGGAGCCTCGTCGGTGATTACCAAAAGCTGGCAGGCAAGATAGAACTAAATTAAAATCACTTGATCTTGATTTAGTTAAAAAGTTATATGAAACAAAAAAGGTGTTAAACATTAAGTCTGCCACCTTTTTTTAATATTTAATAAGATTTTACTTATACTGCAGAAGCGCCGGTGAGTTTGACCTCAGCACGTTCTTCCTTGGCGATACCGGCATAGTAGTCACGCAAGATTGCTAAGACCTCAGGGCGGCTAAAGTTCTCCGGTACTTCCTCATCTTCTGACAGTGCTTTACGCAGCTTAGTGCCGGAAACTTTGACGTGTTCACTCGCCTCATGTGGGCAAGTCTTATCAGAGGCCATCGCTTGACATGCATTACACCAAAAGGTCCAGCCAATTTTTAGCGGCTGTGTGATCAAGTCGTCCTTGCCAACATAATCAAAGATAGTTTGCGCATCGAACGCACCATAATAGTCGCCGACGCCAGCATGATCACGACCAACAATCAGATGACTACAGCCGTAGTTTTGGCGGAATACCGCATGCAGTAGCGCTTCACGCGGACCAGCATAACGCATATCTAGTGGGTAACCGGCTTGAATGACGGTATCAGCTCTAAAGTAATTATCGATTAGCGTTTTGATAGCCTCTTGACGCACCTCAGCTGGAATGTCTCCAGGTTTAAGCGCGCCAAGTAAAGAGTGAATGAGCACCCCATCACAAATCTCAATGGCAATCTTCGCTAGATATTCGTGCGAGCGATGCATCGGGTTACGGGTTTGGAAAGCCGCAACGGTTTTCCAACCTTTATTATTCAATATCTCGCGGGTCTCGCTTGGGGTTTTGTAAATCTCTGGGTATAGCTCTGGAAATTCGCCTTCGCTTAATACTTCAACGCTGCCTGCAACATTCACCTCCCCTTGATTGAGCACTTGCTGTACGCCCGGATGCTCAGGGTCAGTGGTGGTAAACACCTGCTGACACTCATAGTCTTTGTCAATGTCGTAAGTTTCCTCGACAGTGATAGTGCCCATGATCTCGCCATCTTGCGCGACTAACGCCACTTTATCGCCTTGATTGAGATTGTCAGTCATAACTTTTGGCGCGGATAAAGTAATTGGAATCGGCCAAAAAAGACCTGCATTATTACCCGATTTTAGGCGCATCTCTGCAACCACGCCTTGCCAATCAGCCTTGTTCATAAAGCCATTCAACGGCGTAAACCCACCAATACCAAGCATGATTAAATCACCGCGCTCACGAGAGCTTAAGGTAATAGCAGGTAAAGTGCTGGCAAGCTTAAGCGCCTCTTCACGCTTGTTTCCGGACAATAATAAGGGTTTGAGTGTATCACTACCATGTGGCGGTACGATTTTTGAGGTGTCTTGATTGGCTATAGAAGTTGTCATTTTTAAGACCTTAAGGATGAGTTATTAAACAAAGAGGTATGTGTATCAAGCTGACTTAAAACTTTCTCATTGCATCGAATAAGCATAGGCTACCTAACTTTGGTTATGAAAATTTATGCTGACTTTGGATATGGATATGACTTAAAGGAATTTATAATTTTTGCATTGAGCTTATATGATGTAACGCTATGCTGACACGAGCAGCTTATTACATCCGCAAATCATTACTGAGATTACGTCATGTATCAATATAACTATGCTGACCAAACGCTAGTTGAAGAGCGCGTCGAGCAATTTCGCGATCAGACCGAGCGGTTCTTAAAAGGAGAGCTTGCCGAGGAGCAGTTTTTGCCCCTGCGCTTACAAAACGGTTTATACATTCAGCGCTATGCGCCGATGCTGCGTATTGCTATTCCTTACGGATTGCTTGCCAGCTATCAGCTGCGCAAATTGGCTGAGATTACCCGTAAATATGACAAAGGTTACGGGCACTTTACCACGCGTACTAACATTCAGCTTAATTGGCCAAAGCTTGAGGACGTACCAGATATCTTAGCGGAGTTAGCCTCAGTACAGATGCACGCAATCCAAACTTCTGGTAACTGCATTCGCAATACCACAACCGATCCTTACGCCGGTATTCATGTCGATGAGATTGCCGATCCGCGTCCTTATTGCGAGATTATCCGTCAGTGGTCAACCTTCCATCCTGAGTTTGCTTTTTTGCCGCGTAAATTTAAAATTGCGGTGATTGGCACTGAAAAAGACCGGGCGGCTACGCAAGTGCATGACGTTGGCCTGCACCTAAAGAAAAATAATGAGGGCGAGCTTGGTTTTGAGGTGTTAGTCGGCGGTGGTCTAGGCCGTATTCCTGTATTAGGCAAAGTCATTAACGAGTTTTTACCGCGCGAGCACTTGCTCAGCTATTTAGATGCTATTTTGCGGGTTTATAACTTGCAGGGTCGCCGTGATAAAGGCAGCAAATATAGATCGCGTATTAAGATTTTGGTCGATACTTTGGGCGGGCGTGAATTTGCCAAACTGGTTAATGCTGAGTGGCAAGCGCATAGTAAAGACGGGCCACTAACTTTGAGCGATGCCAACTTTGAACA
>JARIDJ010000093.1 GCA_029267175.1 Psychrobacter sp.
ACCATGAATCACGCTGTTTTCTGCGCCTTCCTCGATATTTAGTACGAATTGAACAGCAATTCTAGCGCCGCCTGGCCAATTGGCGTTTGGTGGATTATCGCCATAGCCTTTTAGATCGCGAGGGTAGGCGGCTTGATCGAAGTCGCTGGTGATTTTTTTGGTCATCGTAAATATTTCCTTATAAGAACCGGACATTAATATTACCCAAGACTAACCTATCAAATATGAAAGTATTATGACTGGTTATAGGTAACTAATTAAGTATATGATAAATTAATATTTTTGAAAATTGCTCGACATTGTGCTGCTCATAAGCGGTTATAATCACTTAATATAAATAGAATTTGCAAATAAGAGGCGGCGGGGGTTTGGCCGAATAATCTTTAGATATTGCTAGATTAGGTTTTAAATGGGATTGTTGCTTTTACTGTAAGTCTATCTGACCATTTGGTCAAGTTAATTCTTAGATTATCTTATCAATCTATGAGAGCGAGGGTATAAGCATTATATCCTCGCTCCTATCCTACAAATTAGCTATTAAAGCCCTGAAGCATAAGCCACAAGCTGAGCACGCTCTTCATCAGTAAGGCCGGTGATGTTACCTAGTGGCATATAACTACTTTGTACTGCGGTAATTATTTTAGCTTTATGAGTCTTCATATCCTCAGGGGTAACAATGATAATTCCCGCTGGCGGCGCATTAAAGCCGGCTTGAGTAGGCTGTGCCATGTGGCAAACGCTGCATTTTGCTTGTACCACACCCATGATTGCATCATCAGCGGACGCGGCGACCGCTACTGCTTCAGCCGTGCCTTCGGTAGCTGGTACTGCCGCAGCAGTGGCACCATCGGCAGGCGGCGTTGTTTCAGGAGCGGCCTCTACAGGAACCGCAGATTGTACTGGTGGAACTGGCAACGGCTCAATCGGTGCCGGACGCATCCAGATAATTAATAATACGGTCGCTATCGCAGGAATGACTAAGTATTTTGGCTGATGATGACCCAAATGCTTTTGGTTAAAATAATGACGAGCAGTAGCCGTGATAACTCCAACGAACACTAATACCAACCAGCCTTGAGCATGCGAGTACATCATCGGATAGTGATTACTAATCATGGTAAAGATGAGCGGTAGGGTGAAGTAGTTATTCATCACTGAACGGTTTCTAGCCATTAACGCTAAATCTGCCACTTCTTTACCTGGTTTTACGCCGCGGCGGACGCAGTCTACTAGCGCGCGCTGAGCGGGCATGATACCAAAGAAGACGTTACCTGCCATGATAGTACCCAAAATAGCACCGACATGGATGAAAGAGGCACGATCACTAAATAACTGATAAGAGATATAAGTGGCAATGACCATTAGTACAAAGATACAAATACTAAAGACCATTTTGTTTTTGCCAATACGGCTACGAACAATAATCTCATAAATAGCGTAGCTAATAAGTAAGAATAAAATACTAGTTGAGATAGCGCCAACGTTGCTGCCAAAATCAACTTTACTAGGATCAATCAGATAAGCGGTGGCATTAGCGTAATAAACGATGGCCATCATCGCCGCACCAGTCAGCCAAGTGGTATAGGCTTCCCATTTGAACCAATGCAGAGTTTTTGGCATCTCCTCAGGCTCAAGCTTGTACTTAGCGATTTCATAAAAACCACCACCATGTACCGCCCATAAGTCACCTGAGATACCCTTTTTGGATTTCCATTCAGGTGGTTTTTGTAGGCTCATATCTAGCCATACAAAGTAAAATGACGCGCCAATCCAAGCTATACCAGCGATAACGTGGAACCAGCGAAAGAATAATGCTAACCAATCGAAAAGATATGCGCCCATGCGACAAGTGTCCTTTTGTATTGCTATGTTTTGGTAACTTGTAACGACTTAACTCACTTGACTTGTGTTACAAGCGCTTCCGTGCCGTCTTAGATGTCTAATAATCTATGTCTGATAATGCATAAACGTCATAAGATAAATAATAATGTAGTCACCAGTATTAGCTGTCTATAATGATTATATGGGATGGCTAAAGCCGTGTCTTACTTTTATAAAGCAGTAAAATAAATATTTATAATTAAATCATAGCCTTAAGAACCGCGATAAGTACCGTAGCCGTGAGCACTAAGTAATAGTGGCACATGATAGTGGCTAGCGTCACTCACCACAAAATCGATTACGACTTGCGGATAAAAAGCAGTTAGCTTTTGTGCGTCAAAATAAGACTGCGTATCAAAAGTTAAAGTATAGCGGCCCTTATCTAGAGTTTGCTCACTACTATCGATAGCGGCGTCAAACTGCCAGCTATCAGGGGTGACACGGCCATCATCATTGGTAGTACCTTTGGCTAGCAAAGTGGCTGCACCGCTATCGCTAAGGCGATGTAGAGTCACGGCGATACTAGCGGCAGGTTTGCCAAGATGAGTATCTAAAATATGAGAAGAGAGAGTAGCTGACATAATAAGTCCTTTTATTTTCTAGTAAATGAGGGGTTGATTAAATTGAGCCGTTTGACTGAGTTTATTTTTGACCCAGTAGCTTTTGGATACGTAAACGAGTAATTTTATTTTGCTCAGTAGCCGCGTTAGCCAGCTCAGTATCGCGATCATTGGGTAGGCGAGCCTGCAATAAATCAAGCATTTGCTGAGCGCTTTTACCAGTAGCAAAAACGATAAAGATAAAGCCAAATTTATCAAGATAATCCTGATTACCTTTCGCAAGAGCTTCTAGTACAGCGTCGTCAGCCTCGTTAGCTCCTGATTGCTCATGAGCGGCGCTATCTTGAGTATTACGGTATTTTTGCTTGAGCGTTGCCACATTACCGATTTGTGGATGACCATCAAAAGCCTCTAACAGATCTGATTCATTATTTTGTACTTGTTGCCATATCGCATCACTGCTATTTAATAAAGCTTCTACATTTTTGAAAGGTCGGGCGCTTGCTAGTTGCTGTGCCCATTGACTACTTGTACAACAAGTAAGAAGAGTTGCTTGCGCTTCTGCTAGGCTAAGCTCATTGAACTGCGTTAAAGTTAAGCTCACGATAAAATCCTTTTTTTATGCTATAAAAGTTTAGTAACTTAAAGTCCATTCTGTGTCAAAATGCTTGTTATACTTCTAACAAAAAAGTACTAATGAAAAGCAGATTGGTTTATATTGTCTATTGTGCTAAAACCTGACCATTTGGTCAACTATTTTATACGATATAATTGGTTTTGTCGCGATTAATATTAAAAAAACCGTGTTTTGGCAATAAGTTAGCCATTTAATAGCTCAAATTGCCACCATCTACCTTGTTTATTTAGCTTTTTTTATATCAGCCACATTTAATGGATTAAGTTATGACTGCTACTACAGAAGATAATTTGAACTATGCAGATGATACTCATCATCGTAGTCAACATCACATTCGCGCGCACAATCAAGCCATTATCTTGAGTGCTGCAGAAGAGGAGTTTGTATTACAAGGTTATCGCGGCGCTACTATGCAAGGGATTGCCGATCGTGCCAAACTGCCAAAAGCCAATATTCATTATTATTTTAAAAATAAAAAAAATCTTTATGAAAAAGTGCTACGGACCATTATTGAAGAATGGAACGAGGGCTTAGTGACCATGACGGTCGATAGTGATCCTAAAGTAGTGATCGAAAAATTCGTTAGAACCAAGTTGCATCAGGCGTTTACTAATCCTAATCGTCATAAGCTCTTTGCCTTAGAGGTAATAGGCGGCGCGCCGCATATTCATAGTTTTATGTCGACCACTATGCAGGACTGGGCGCTCGATAAAGCGCAAGTGATGAAGAGCTGGCATAGCCAAGGCAAAATTGGCATTGCTGATCCGCTACAGTTATTGATATTGATCTGGGCTACTACTCAGCGCTATGCTGAGTTTGAGACGGAGATCGTAGGTTTACTACAAAAGGACGCTTACGATAAAGATGATGAACAGCGAGCGGCGGATTTTTTAGTGCCGTTTATCTTGCGAGGATGTGGTATACATTAGTCCATTTTATTAGCCATAAAGGCTTGACTGTTTATAAATAAAATCGCCTTAGTGCTGCTAACTCTAGAGTTAGCGTCACTAAGGCGAAATTTTTGCTCTAAATAAACGAGCCTATAAGTTATAGCACTTCAGCAGCAGGCTTGAGCTTACGCGCAGGCTTTAAACCATCATCCTTATGCTGCTCAGCGGTATCGTACTCAACCCCAAAGTTCTTGGGTAAGATAGTATCAAGTAGAATGGCAACCACCCCTGACATAGTCACAGCTGAGCCAAAGATATTGCGAAACAGCTGCGGCATTTGTGCAAAGACATCAGGAACAAAAGCCACACCCAACCCAAGACCGAGCGAGGTTGCGATAATCAACACATTACGGTGAGTAAAGTTCACTGTGGCTAAGATACGAATACCCGCAGTAGCTACAGTTGCAAACATCAGTAGCGTGACACCGCCAACCACAGGCTTTGGCAATTGAGTAAAGATAGCACCCAAAATTGGGAATAGACCCATAATGAATAAAATACCAGCAACATAAAAACCAACATAACGACTAGCAATACCAGTCATTTGAATGACGCCGTTGTTTTGACTAAAGGTAGTCACGGGGAAGCTGTTAAAGATACCAGCAACTGCAGAGTTGACACCGTCGGCTAATACCCCGCCTTTGATACGTTTTTCGTATAGTGGGCCTTTGATGGGCTCGCCTGAGATCATTGAGGTTGCAGTTAAGTCACCTGAGGTCTCAATACTAGTAATGATATACATAAAGGCGATAGGAATAAACGCTTGCCAATCAAAACCAAAGCCAAATTTGAATGGGATAGGCACGGTCAATAACGGCGCTTGTGAGACTAATGAGAAGTCGATACGGCCCATAAATGCCGCTACTAGTAGGCCTAACATCAGACCAATAAAGATAGCGCTTGAGCGAATCACTTTATTATTGACGATACTGATTAGCACCACACTGACTAAGACGCCGCCGCCCAATAGTAGATTAGGGAGGCTACCGAAATTTTCAGCGCCAACCCCGCCTGCTAGATCAGTCAGACCCACTTTAGTCAATGACAGACCGATAGTAACGATGACACAGCCAGTGACGATAGGGCTCATCAAAGACTTAAGCTTAGTGATGAACTGACTCAAAAATATCTCAACAAAGGCACCTAAGAAGGTCACGCCAAAGATGACGGAGAGTATCTCCTCAGGACTACCGCCGCGGTTTTTGACCACAAAACCTGCGGCTAACACCGCAGCTAAGAAACCAAAGCTGGTCCCTTGTAATGCCATAAGCCCTGAACCTACTGGGCCTACTTTACGCGTTTGAATAAAAGTGGCGACCCCAGATACCATAAGGGCCATACTAATTAAATAAGGAATGTGTTCGCCTAATCCTAGGGCGCCACCAATAATTAAAGAGGGAGTAATAACACCAACAAAAGCGGCTAGTACATGCTGTACAGCACCTAAGAAGGCTTTTGCTGGGGCGGGACGGTCATGCAATCCATACAATAAGTCAGGATTTCCTTGCATCTGCTCATTCGTTTCGCTCATGATAACTTCCTTTTAGATGAATCTTTTGGTTTTATCGAACCAAGATTTGCACTTGTCCATGTGCTGATAGCTAACGATTAATGATCTAATCTCTTCGTCAACCGCTATTTGATAAATAACCTGACCATTTAGTCAGTTATCTGTAGGATATATTGAAAAGACTAACTATTGCAACGTTTTTTTTAGTTAAACGCTTTATTTATTTAGAAATAATTATTTTTTAGTAGAAGACTTAAGTAAATAAAGCTTTCAAACTGATTTTTCTCTATTGCCAAATTGTTAATACTTCGCTATTATGCCTGCCATATTATTAATGATAATAATTATCGTTAACATTCGTAATAGTGTTTATAGACTGATTTAAAGCTTTAGGGTTTAAAAAATTAGTTATAAATCGTTATCTGCCGCAAGCGATCCATGCAGTGACATTGCAAGTAATGCAAGTAATGATTATTTTTTGGGCATAAATTTAATAGTGAATACAGTGAGTATGTTATGGGCGTAGCAACGTTTTCTAGTCGTTTAACCGTTTTATCTATGGGTATAGCCGCAGTATTGGGAGCTCAAGTTGCAAATGCAGCTGAGACTAATGAGCTGCCCACGACCACTTTGCAGACTATCACGGTAACGGCAAACACCTCAGTACGCGACAAAGTGCAAGAAGACTCCATTTATATAGAAGACTACACGCCAGCGGCGCAGGCTAGTCATCTCAGTGATTTTTTGAATGTAGTTCCGGGAGTTACAGTAGGGGGTACCTCCTCTGTCAATCAGCGGGTACGCATACGCGGCCTTGATGATACCAATCTAAAGGTGACCATCGATGGCGCTCGTCAAGAAGGAGCGCTGTTTTATCATATGGGTGATGTCACTATTGATCCTGACTTATTAAAAGCCGCTGAGGTCTCAGTTGGTAATAACTCAGTCACTTTGGGTAATGATGCTTTAGGCGGCGCAGTAGCTTTTGAGACCGTTGATGCCGCTGATCTACTTAGACCAGGTCAGCAAATCGGTGCCAAATTAAATGTAGGTTATGCTAGCAATAACGATGAATTATTAACCTCAGCAACTGTCTACGGCGCTCCAAGCGATAATATTGATTTGTTAGCTTATTATAGTAAGCGAGATAGAGAGTCTGGCGAAGATGGGGAGGGTCGTGAGCTTTTTGAGGATAGCAAGGGCGAAAATATTCTATTAAAAGCTGGGGCTGCTATTAATGAAGACAACCGCGTAGGCGCAAGCTTTAGCCGTACTGAGAAAAAAGGGGTGTTTCCTTTTCGTCCCGACTTTCCAAGTAGCACAAGCGCTGACCCGATTCCACAAAAGGTAAACCGAGATACTTATACTATTGATTATAATTTTGATCCTGTAAACGCTTTGATTGATGTAGATACTACTATTTATCAAACCGAAACGGAGATTTTGCGTAATAACAATGCTGATATCTCATCCAATTATGATTGGAGAGCCAAGGTAAAAACTACGGGTGCCAAAATTGAAAATACTAGTATTATCGACACGGACACCGGTCGTCATAAGCTAATCGCTGGGGCTGAGCATTATAAAAAAGAGTCTGAGATGGCCCGAGACTATAAAAGTGCTAATAGCGATAGCGCAAAAAACACCTCACTATATCTAGAAGATCAGTGGCAGATGGGCAAATTTAGCTTAACCCCAGGGGTGCGTTATGATCGCTATGAATCGCCTGAATTTGTAGCTGGCGGTAAGACCTACGACAATGTGGTTGGAGCTTTGGCTGCCAGTTATGAGATTGCTCCAAGCACTCAAGTTTTTGCCAGCTATACGCAATTGTTCAATGGCCCTGACTTAGGACAAGCTATCTTTAATAGTAATGGCGCTGGTATTTATGTCAATAATGATCTAAAGGCAGAAGAGGGCTATAACTCTGAGGTGGGTATTGCCACAACATTACGCGGATTGACGATAGCGGATGATGCGCTACAGTTAAGTGCCAAATACTTTAATTCCAACATCGAAAACTTTCAGCAGTTTGTTAGAACTGGAGATCGCGCTGGTCGCTATGGTCTAAACTGTACTACCGGTGAGCGCGGTTCACCTGGTAACTTACAACCTTGTCAGGGTATGATCAACAGTGATGAGGACTATGAGATCAAAGGGGTTGAGCTGGCAGCGGACTATACTACTCGTAACTTTGGTATGGGTCTAAGCTACTCACGCGCTCGTAGTGAGGGCGACAAAACAGGCGATAGTATTCCTTCTGTAAGTGGCGGTAGTGCCGACTCTGGTGATCGTTATATGGTTAACTTAAACTATCAGCCGAATGATACGGTGGATCTAGGCTGGCGCAGTACTTACGTCGCCTCAATCACTGATAATCAACAACAAACCAAACCAAATTATGATGTGCATGATATCTATATGACCTATCTGCCGCGTCAGCTTGAGGGCGTAAAAGCCACGGTTGGGGTTTATAATTTATTTGATGAAACTTATGCTAGCCACGCATCGCGCTTAAACACTACTGATGCTACTGCGACTGACTTTGAGCCGGGCCGTAATATCAAAGCTTCGCTAACTTATCAGTTCTAAGCTAGCACTAAGCTATGAGTCACTAGAGCTGTTAGAGTCAGCTTTCTATTTGGGAAGCTGGCTTTTTTATGCCTATAAATCGCGGCTACTCGCTCTAAAGCTTTATTTATAGCGCTTTTGCTTACAGTAATGAACTACTTCTATCGACAAACTATCATCAAGAAAATAAAAAATGAGCTCATTAACCCTACGTCAAAGCTGCCTTTGGCTACATCGTTACACTGGTCTCGTCATGGCAGGCTTTTTGTTATTAGCAGGACTAACCGGAGCGCTATTAGCG
>JARIDJ010000013.1 GCA_029267175.1 Psychrobacter sp.
TTAATGATTCTGACTACGCTACAAACAGTGTCGCTATAGGACAAAACGGTTCAGTTATTACCAAAGGGCTTACCTTAAACCCAAGAGCAAGTCGTAATTTTTATTTTAATACTAAGTACGGTACTACCAACGGCAGCACTCCCTAGCCCACTCTTATCCCTCGATACCTCATCATCAATCAGGCCACAGCTCTTGTGGCTTGAATGGCTTCTCTATGTCCTTGATTCGACAACTGTTTTATATCTTTATAGGTTAACCATTTAGCAGATTTTTAATACCATCTATCTCTTTTAAAGTGATAGTTAGGCCTTTCTCTGTAAAAATGCAACATGTAATTAACGCCTCATCTTCGTTAGTGTTATTGCAATTATTTCCCAAAATTGGCATGAATATTGCTTTTATAAATCTAAATGGCTATTTCAGATAACTTTAAGAGATCTTAAATCACAGATCAGTGATAAAGATCGAGACAAGCCAAGACCGAAATAAAAGCATAACTGTTACTAACGATCATGATCTAAGCAAGGATACCTTTATGAAATACATCACTACTCTACGTAAGGCACTAGTCGCCACTTTAGCTTCTGTAAGCTTGATGAGCTTTGCTCATGCGGAAGATGCACTAAAGATGCAGATGTCTGCCAATAAAGTTGTGACCAACGCTGAGGGCAAGGTGTCATACACGCCAGTCAACACTGCACCTGCTGGCACAGTCGTACAGTATAAGGCCACTTACTCCAATACAATCAATCAAGATATCCAAGACTTAGAGGTAGTGTTGCCTATCCCTGCCAATATGACTTTTACTGGCGAAGCTACTCCTGCCAGTGCTCAAGCCAGCACTGATGGTAAGAACTATGCTGATATACCTCTAATGCGCAAGGTCAATGGCAAGATGATCAAAGTTCCTTACTCTGAATACCGTAGCCTACGCTGGAATATCAGGCTATTGCCTGCACAAAAATCAGCCGCAGTATCCCTTAACACTATCGTTGACTAAATCACCCATTACCCCTTAGGAGAAGTACCGCATGAAACCAAATTTATTTAAACAATCTGTATTAGCCGTTGGTGTTGTCACTGCCATGGGCATCGCTGGCACAGCTGCTATCGCGGCTACCAGTGGTACAGCTGGCGAGACCACGACCAAAGTTACCATCACTAACAAAGCCTCTGCTAACTATAGTGTCGGTGATGTCGCGCAGCCTAAAGTTGACTCTAATATAGTTACTATTACCGTATCAGAGCAAGTGTCATTCTCATTGACTGCAAACAATGCTGATGGCAATAAAGGTGATGACTTAAACGAAAACGAAAAGGTCGCCCCTAACGGTTTTGTATTATTTGAGCATACCTTAACCAACACCGGTAACCGTCAAGACGAATATACAGTATCACTTGAAAACGTAACGGGCGATGATTCGCAGTACAATCTTGCAGAATCTACCTTCAGTTATCAGATCTATAATGCAGATAACAACGCTGCTACAACTCCACAGAACTCTGGTACTAATCTTAATGTAGCTACCTTTAACAATGTTAAGTTCAAACTAGAGGCGGGTCAATACGTTGACTTTACTATCAGTGCCAAAACCAATGGTAATAAAGGCGGTAATAAACAAGATCTACTCCTAAGTGCTACGAGTACTGAGCTGACGGGTAATACTACAGCTGGTGTTAAGAAGACGCTTACCAATACTGATAGCTCAATCACTAAGTTACCAAGCTTTAGTATCGTAAAAACCATGACTAATGGCTTAGATCTTAATAATAAGAGTGATACTGCATCTTATAAAATTCAGATCAAAAACATCACCAGCGGCTTTTCTACTGCTGCCACTAATGTGAAGATTGAGGACTTTTTGCCAGCAGGTCTAGTACTAGCTGAAGGTCTAACCGCAGCTGATATCACTGTATCTAGCTCTGCGACTAAAGGTACTATTGCTACTAGCAGCGCAGGGGATAATGGCTTTAGCATTACCGGTGTTAATATTCCAGTAGATGGAGTTATTACTATTGACTTTAAGGTGATTCAAGGCGGTGCTGGCACGCTTGATCCTGCTAATGCACTTAACCATGTCAATGTCACTGATGATCTAGATGATAATGCTGATACAGATAATACCCTTGTGGATAGTACCAAAACAGCTAATGAGAAAAACGTTACTGAGTTCTACCCTGATTCAGAGACTAACTACACTAACGGTACTACAGCCGGTCTTGATGATGCTAATGACTCCACTCAGCCGCTACTCACCATCAGACGTAATGTCACCTTAACTAAAAAGACCACAGGCGAGATCCCATCTACTTCAGACTCAGCTGATGGCAGTAACACGGCTAACCGCGTGACTCACGAATCTATCATTACCAACAGCGGTCAAGATGTCGAGGGTGATAAATCTGGCGAATTGACGTTCACCATTACTGAGAACGCTAGTAACTCAGCTGTCAACTTTGACCCTAATTCTGTGACCATCACTTATGATGCTGATGGTGACTTAACGACTACAGGCGATCAAACCAAAGTATCTATTTCGCCTACGACTACTAATGGTAATAAATACGATCTAAACAGCGTATTTGGCGCTAATGGTCTACCTGCTGGTATGGCATCTGGTAGTAAAGTAGTTATCAATTATGAAGTCAAATCAGAAAGTGCCGTTATCGGCTCTGAAGATAGCACGACGGTCACGCTTGACTCAACCGGTGAAGGTGCCTCTGCGCAGGGTTCGATCACTGATACTACCTATGTGCGCGGTATCGACTTAGTCAAAACCCAATCATTAGATGCCAACTGTGATGGTACCTCGGATAACGGCACTTTTGTCAGAACAAATATAGCTGCTGAGCCTACTCAATGTGTCATCTATCAGATCAAGGCAGAGAACACCTTTAGTTCGCTTAATATTACCAATCTATTGATTTCAGATAAAATCTCTAACTTCTCAAACGGTGCTACTGTGTTTGAGAAAACGTCAGGTGTGTACGGTAGTATCACGGCTGGTAGTGGCTCTAAGATAACCGATAGCACAGTCAAAAAGAATGCTTCTAATGCAACGATTGGTGAAGAAGCCGTTTATGCTACTGTCGATACCTTAGCAGCTAATGAAAAAGCAACCCTACAGTTTGCAATCAAAATCAAGACCGATCGTTAAAATTTAAAAATATCTTTTATATTGCTAGATCCATCTCTAGCCTGAGTACGCTTAGGCTAGAGCATTACTACCCTACTATCGAATTTTGTTTTATTGGATAAGCGACTTATGACCATTGATGCAATGACTCAGTCTAAACATCTCCCAGTACGCACGGCGAAAGCCTCAGCGTTGACGCTGGCAATGTTGCTTATGCAATCAAATATCGTCATCGCAGCCGATGATATAAACTCGAATCTACAAGTTATCAATAATATCGCTAACGCCAGTTATAACGTCAATAACCAAACTGGCGTGGTGATATCTAGCACCTCAAATCAAGTGCAAGTAAAAGCCTCAGCTTTGCCTGAATACGGTATTAGCTTGTCTCAGCAACCTCTGCTTACTGTCATGCCTAATACCACAGTGAATTGGGTCAATGTCTTAAGCAACACTAGCTATAGTGATCAAAATATTGAACTCAAGCTTACGGTCTCACCGAAACTATCAAACTTGCGACTCTATCGCGACCTAAACAAAAACGGTATTATCGATAGAAACGATAGTGAAATAACTTTAAATAAATTAACTGCTCAGATCAGACTAGATCAGGGTGAAAGTATTCAACTAATTGTTCAGGCTCTATCAGACCCTAATGGTAAAAGTGGCGATACGGCCGATATCAAACTTGGGGCGGTAGTTCTAGAAGATACGTCTATAGCCAGTGCTAGTGTAACTGATGCGCTCATCATCGTTGAGCCTGAAATCAAATTTACCCACCCATTTATTGATCCTGACTTTGATGAAACTAAGCCTAAGTCAAGCTCACAAGTCGATGAAAAAGTCTATGTGCAAGCCAGCTATGCGCAGTGTAACTATCAAGCTAATCAGCCCGATCAAGTTTGGGCCACTATCACCTCTCCTGCAACTGGCGATGTCTACTCGCTAAAAGCGACCGAGACCGGTAATAATACAGGCAAGTATCGCTTAGATGCGCCAACTGAGAATAACGCTAACGCTATCTTGAACGATAAAATCGTACAGACACTACAAGGTGATACTCTGCAAGTCACACTAGATGCCTGTATTAAAGAAGATGGTACTAGAGAAGAGATTACAGATGATATCAGCAGCACTATCGCTATCGTCAATCAAAACCCAAATCTACTAGTGACTAAAGAAAGTGAAGTTAAAAGCGCTGAGCTTGGTGACTATGTCAACTACACTATCAATGTCACTAACAGTGGTGAGTCTACCGCTTACGATGTACAGCTAAAAGATGCGCTGCCACGCGGCTTTGATTACGTTGAAGGCAGCGTCCGTGTTACTCCAACTAATGCTATCGATATTAGTCAACCACAAACGGCTGAGTTTCGCGTGCAAGGTAGATATCAAGTGCTAGGACTTGGCGACTTAGCAGTAAATGAGTCCAAAGCTATTACTTACCGCGTACTAGTAGGTGCATCAGCATTAGGTGGTGACGGTATCAACCGTGCTATCGCTACTGCGAAAAATGAGCAAGGTAAGGATTTATTATCACGTGAAGCGCAGTGGCAGATCGATGTCGAGCGCGGCGTGATGAATACCGATGGCATCATCGTTGGTAAGGTCTATCACGACATCAACCGTGATGGCATCCAACAAAAAGAAGAGGGCGAGCTTGGGGTCGCTGGCGTGCGTATCTATATGGAAAACGGTAACTTCGTGGTCACCGATCCTGAAGGTAAGTATAACTTTTATGGCATCAGCGCCAAGACTCACGTACTCAAAGTGGATCGCACTACCATTCCTAATGCCACCGAGCTGGTGATTCAAAGTAACCGTAATACAGGCGACGCCGGTAGCCGTTTTGTGGACTTAAAATACGGCGAGCTGCATCGTGCTGACTTCGGTATCGTCGGCGGCATGGGTGATAGTATGGAGCGTCTAAATACTGAGCTGGTTGCCCGTAGCAAGTCAATAAGTGCCAAAAATAATGCACTTGAGCAAGCGATAAAAAGCGAGCTTGATTTAGAGCCTATTTATAATCGCGATTATAAAGATAATGTTGATGCTAGCGGCTGTAAGTCTAATGATGCATTAGATCAAGGTATCCAGTGTGACTCAGCTATCGTCAATAATATGGTTAGTTCTGCTAACCGTATCGATATGACTATTACTAAAGTAGCGCAGCCACAGCCCAGAGTATTAGAAGAGTACCTAAAAGAAGTCGCTACTAATGAGGTGGCCTTTATTAACTTAAATGAAGGGCAGCAGCTTAGTACTTACAAGCAAATGGTACAAGTGAAAGCGCCGCTAGGCTCTACTTTCACCCTATATGCCAATGGCAAAGCGGTATCAGAGCAGCAAATTGGTAAAACCGCTGAGCAAGAAAAACAAAGTGTAACCGCCTTTGATTACTACGCGGTTGATCTAAAGCGCGGCAGTAATACTTTGCGCGGCGTAGCCACTGACGTCAATGGTAACGTTATCTCTGAGCAAACCATTAAAGTGATGACACCGGATAGCTTGCAAGCTATTGATTACCGTACTCAAGATCAGCTCGTTCCCGCCGATGGCGTCAGCGACTATCAAGTGGTTATCAGCCTAAAGGATCGCGACGGTAGTCCTTATATCGCCTCAACTCCTATCACTATTGATACCAACATTGGCCGGATCAATTTAAAAGATAGCAGTAAAGATAAAGCAGGCACGCAGGTTACTGTCTCCGGCGGCGAACTACTCATTCCGGTGACAGCCCCAAGTGTACCGGGCAAAGGTGAGCTGATCATCGACACTGGTAGTAGCAAACAAGTCATTCCGCTACAGTTTACGGCGCAATTGCGTCCGCTCATCGCGGTCGGTATTATTGAGGGCGCTATTTCACTCAAAGACTTTGATGGTAGCCAGATCACTGACGCTCAAGGGGCCTTTGAAAAAGAGCTGCATGAGTACGCAGGTAACGATGACTACGCCGCCTCTGGCCGCGCCGCTATGTTCCTAAAAGGCAAAGTACGCGGTGATTATCTATTGACGCTATCTTATGATAGTGACAAAAAAGGCGAGCGTCTGTTCCGTGATATCGAGCCTGGCGAGTACTATCCGGTCTATGGTGATAGCTCAGCGAAAGGCTTCGATGCGCAGTCAACTAGCAAGCTTTATGTGCGCGTTGATAAAGGTCGCTCGTTTGCGATGTATGGCGATCTCAAGACTCAGATCGATAATGATGAGGGTATCAAGCTTGGTCAGTATAACCGTACTTTGACTGGCGTAAAAGCGCAGTATGAAGATGATAATACTCGGGTGACTGCTTTTGTCGCTGAGACTAGCACTAGCCAGCGCGTCAATGAGACTCGCGGTTTGGGTATCTCAGGCCCTTACCCATTAGCTGAGAATTTTGATGCGGTTTTAGAGAACTCTGAAATCGTTGAGGTGATCACTCGTGATGCCAATAATCCAGGACTTATCATCAGCCGCGAGATACTGACCCGCTTTGCTGATTATGAGATTGACCCTATTAGCCGCAGCTTATTCTTAAAGTCGCCTATCGCTAGCCAAGATATCAATGGCAATCCTATCTACTTACGCGTCACCGTAGAAGTCGATGAAGGTGGCGAGAAATACTGGGTGGGCGGCGTTGCGCTCAAGCAGCAACTCAACAAAAAAGTAGCTGTTGGCGGTAGCTACACCAATAGCGATGATCCACTAAATAAAGAACAGCTCGCTAGTGTCAATACCGTCATTAAAATGAATGACAAGCTAAAGCTAGTCGCTGAGTACGCGATGAATAAAGCGGAGTTTATTGATAAAGACTTACTTGTTACTGATCCTGATTTTAAAAATCCTAACTATCAGCCAAGCAATCAAATTAATACAAAGCGATTGAATGATAATAAGACTGACGGCAATGCGCTACGCGTAGAGCTTGATTATGATGATAAGAAAAACACCCGTGCCAAAGCTTATTATAACGACACTGATGAGGGCTTTGTCACTGGCGCCTCTCCGCAAACGGCTGGCCGTCAAGAGTCTGGGTTTGAAGTTGCGCACTTAATCAATGATAAGAAAACTACGCTAAAACTAGAAGGCGTTCGCACTAAGGACTTAACGACCGAAGCCAGTCGCCAAGGGGTACTTGCTAGTATCGAGCAGCGTCTAAGTACTAACATCGTCGGTGAGATTGGGGTACGTTATTATAAGCAAGATGCGACAGCCGCCTCACGCAGTATTCAAGCGGCTACAGACGTCGTCGATGTCACTGATGATACAATCTTTAATGATGATATTATCAATCAATCGGCACTTAGCGGCGTCAATAATGCTGATAAAGACATTGAAGGCACCACTGCTCGCGCCCGTATTACTGCGCGTTTGCCAAAGCTTAATAACTCGCTAGTGTTTGCAGAATACGAGCAAGATATCGATAACAGTGAACGTAATGCCACCTCTATCGGTGGCGAGACGCCGCTAGGTGGTCTAGGTCGTCTTTATGCTCGCCATGACTTAATTAACAGTCTCTCTGGCAGCTATGGCTTGGATGATACCGAAGAGCGTCAACGTACTGTCGTTGGTTTTGATGCCAACTACATGAAAGATGGCAAAGTCTATAGCGAATACCGTATGCGTGATGCTATTAGCGCACGCGAAGCAGAAGCCGCTATCGGTCTAAAAAACAAATGGTATGTACAGCAAGGCCTAACGATTAACACCTTATTTGAGCGCGTCGAGTCTCTAGAGGGCGACACCGAGAACACCGCTACCGCCGCTGGCATTGGTGTTGAATATTTAGCAAAAGAAGACTATAAAGCTTCTGGACGTTTTGAGAAGCGTTGGGGCGAAACGAGCAATACCTTGCTCGGTAGCGCAGGTATTGCTTATCGCTACACCGATGAGGTGACTTTACTCGCCAAAGACATCTACTCGCGTGTTGACTATACGGATGGCGATCGTACTATTAACCGCTTTCAATTAGGCGCAGCTTTCCGCGACTATGATAGTAATCAGCTAGACGCCTTAGCTAAGCTTGAATACCGTCTAGACGATAATAATACTGGCGATGATGCTTATCAAAAAGATACTGTTATCTGGTCATTGAGTGGCAACTATCACCCCACACGCCCCTTAACTTTATCAGGTCGCTATGCTGGCAAACATACTCAGTTTGACGCCGATAATATTAGCAGCGATAACACTGCTCATGCGCTGTATGGCCGTAGTCTTTATGATATCAGCGAGCGCTGGGACGTAGGATTACAAGCTGGTACTTATTGGAATAAGCAAGCCGATGATAT
Source organism: Psychrobacter sp. (assembly GCA_029267175.1). GTDB lineage: Bacteria > Pseudomonadota > Gammaproteobacteria > Pseudomonadales > Moraxellaceae > Psychrobacter. Next base: position 8,408 of record JARIDJ010000013.1, read on the forward strand.
GTCATATATGCTAGGTGCTGAGGTCGGCTATAGCCCAATGACCAATCTTTGGTTATCACTTGGCTATAACTTTATGGGCTTTGAAGACGATGATATCGCTTATGAAGATACTACCCAACAAGGCGCGTATTTTAGACTACGCTTTAAGTTTGACGAAGACTTATTTAAAGCTAAAGATGCGAGCAAGAACCCACGTTTAAATGATAACTCTAATTTTTAATTCGGCTACCAGCTTAGTTATCTTAGTCATCAATTAATAGACTATGCTATAAAAGTAGCTGTTTTTATTGAGACAGTATCCTAAGTCAACCTTACGATACTGTCATTTATAGAGCCGGGCTATCTATTTAACCTAATTAAACTATTTGAACTAAGTTTCAATAATCTTGGTAACTCGATAGCCTAATCTAATTTATAACCAATTCTACCTTACTATAAGTATAAGGTCTGCTCTATGACTACTATTCGTAATAGCGCCATCGCTTTATCTTGCTCCACTATTACCTCTTCATTGCTATTTACCTTAGCTTTAGTGATGCCGTCATTGGCTCAAGCTGATATTTCGGTCAGTGAAACCTCGATAGTCAGTCCTAACGCCATAGTCAATCGCTGTGATAGTGACAATAATTATTTTGAAATAAAATCTCGCTACAGCAAGTCTCCAAGCGCGCGCCAACGTGCAATAGCCTGTATGCAGCTGCAGCTAAAGCCTTATCAACTTGCTACCATGAGCGCGCGTCAACAGTATTTTGCCTATAAAGCTCAAGCTTGGCTCAATTATGCCAATCACGAAGACAGTATTAATAGCGCGATCGATGCTGGTAATTATGCTTTTAATGACGCTGTGGCTATTTTACAAGCCCTAAAGAGCAATAGCGAAGACGACTTACCGCTAATTACTGATATTCCCCAGACCTCCGCATTGATGCGTCCAGATCTATGGGCTAATATTAGTGCACTAAAAGATAGTGGCGCTATAGCCAATGCCCCGCGCGAGCTTGCTTTTAGTGAGGTAAGCCTAGTTTGGGCAGCGGCCGATCATTGCGAGCATGGCTTTCGTAGCTCAAGTCCTCACTTTCGCATGGCGGATCGCTGGCTTGAGCAAGCACGTGAAGCTTTTGTCAATGCCAATGATGACGCCGCGAGTGTGGCTATGCAGCAGTTAGCAGTCAGCTACTACAAACAATATCAGTCTTTGGATCCAAGTGATGATGTCTGCCGCGGGCAACTCTTGTCATCGGCGGCGTCAACAACAGCACCAACTATCGCGCTATCTATAAAGGAGGCCGCGGTAGCTGATAACACTGCATTAGCAGCGACTATTCCAAGTGCAAAGCCCATGGTCAGTTATCAAATAGTAAATTAGAGCGTTTAGCTCTTAACTATAGTCAAAATCTATCTTCGCTATTGACGGTTTTTTTGACAGCGTATGAGTAGATTGGTTGGCTAAGCGATATTGAATCTGAGCAATATCCTCAGCAGCTGTTTCATACTTTATATCAACTATCGATAGCAGCTCAGCTAAGAATTTCTCAGCGCCAAAACGCGCATCTTGATAGCTACCATCAAGCCCTAAGTATGGGTTTGAGAGTACATGACGTAACCTATCACAGGCTGGAATAGTGTGCTTAGGAAGATAACCCATCGTTCGAACTATAGTTTGCGGACGTATCTCAAGACTCTCTATCTGCTCGATAATACGCTTTGCCAAAGGATGACGCGGCTGATAGTGACGGGTATATTTAGGGGGACGACTGTTTTGACTAACTATAGCGGTAAAAGTAGTAGACATCGCAAACTCCAGTAACTCCGATAATATGTTATAGAATTTGTCAAAGTAGCCTTAAATCAGCATAGGGTGACAAATAAGTTAGGCACAAATGAGAGTGTCGGAGTACAGGCTCATGCGCTTTACCAGGGTTGTTTTATATCGTGCTGGAAGTTGCAAGGTTGGCTGTATTATTTGCTTTAAAATAACAGTAATTACCAATCCATTAAACCCACGATAACGCTCTAATAATCATAGCATAATCTTAATTACTAGTTCAATTACAGCTAGCGTTTTAGTTGTCTTACTTGTTGACATTATCATTGATATTGTCTTTTTGCCGCAGTTTTAATAACAGCTTTTGTTGCCAAGGCAGACGCTGATAAGCTAGCATTTGCTCAGCGAGCTGTTGTTTTTTTCTTAATATGGCGGTGTTTTGAATGACATAAACACGGCGAGTAATACGATTGATCACCTGCCCTACTCTGTTTTGTATAACTGCTTGAATGGTATGCTCGCCCGGATTGAGATCGATGGTGGCGATAGAGGCGGTTATTCCCTGAGATATTAGCTTATCATCGATATAGATGCTGATACTGTCGCCGGCTTGTAATGCTGGGCTCAGTTGTAGCTTGACTGTGATGATCTGCCCGGGACGCTGATAAGCGCGCTCAGCGCTTGGCTCTAACATCGCTAGTTGATAATTGACTACCGCTTGCAAGGTTGGTTTGATTGAAGATTGATTTGTCGTTATTTGATTGTCTACATCAAGGCCTGAGTTATTTTGCTCAGCGCCATTAGAGTTAACCGTACTGCTATCTGCACTACTATTTGTATTACTACTATTACCGGTACTGACACCAGTTTCACTAATTTTCTTGCCCGCTTGCTGCTCATAAGACTGCGGATTATCTGTAAAGGTAACTTGTCCGGTACGCTCATCGACGACTTTATAGATAGGCGCGGCATTTGCTATTAGCGTACAAGAGATCGCTGCTGTTATTAATAAACCTGCCAGTCGGCTTAGCGTCAATTTTTTAGCTGGCGGCATTTTTTTTAGTAATATAGTCATAGTTCATTGACCCAAATAATCGTTAGTTTGATTATTATGCTTGATTTTTAGGCGTAATACAGTAATTGCTTTGCAAGCCTTCATAGAGAGTTTCAACCACAAAAAAACCAGCCAAGATAAACTCGGCTGGTTGTTTGGCACAATAATACTTTGAGCTTCTAAGTTGCTATTAGCAGCTATAGTACAAGTCAAACTCCACCGGATGCACGGTGACGTTGACCCGCTGCACTTCTTCTTGTTTTAGCGCGATAAAGGCTTCAATCATCTCTTTGGTGAAAACATCGCCTTTTAATAAAAACTCATGATCATCGCGTAGCGCTTGTAGTGCGACTTCTAAGTTTTCAGCGACTGTTGGGATTTGCGCTTCTTCTTCTGGCGGCAAATCATATAGGTTTTTATCCGCCGCCTCGCCTGGATGGATTTTATTTTGAATACCATCAAGGCCTGCCATTAATAAAGCGGCAAAGGTCAAGTACGGATTGGCCGCAGGATCTGGGAAACGCGCTTCGACACGTACCGCTTTTGGGCTACTCACGTGCGGGATACGAATAGAAGCTGAGCGATTAGAGGCAGAATAAGCTAATTTAATAGGCGCTTCATAATGTGGAACTAAGCGTCTATAGCTATTCGTTGAGGGATTGGTGATGGCATTTAAGGCGCGAGCATGTTTGATAACCCCGCCGATAAAATATAACGCTGACTCTGATAGACCAGCATATTCATCGCCTGCGAAAGTATTGACACCGTCTTTGGAGATCGACATATGCACGTGCATTCCTGAGCCGTTATCACCGACTATAGGCTTTGGCATAAAGGTAGCCGTTTTGCCAAACTGATGCGCGACATTATGCACGACATACTTTAGCTGCTGCACTTCATCGGCTTTTTTGACTAGAGTATTAAAAGCGACTCCAATCTCTGACTGACAAGGCGCGACTTCGTGATGGTGCACCTCAACACTACCCTCGCCGATGATCTCCTCAATACGCTCGCACATAACGGCGCGCATATCATGTGAGCTATCGATAGGAGGTACAGGAACATAACCGCCTTTGACGCGCGGACGATGGCCCATGTTGCCCCATTCGTAGTTTTTATTAGTAGACCAAGCGGCCTCTTCTGCGATGATTTCGTGGCTAACCCCTGACATCTCAACGGACCACTTTACCTCATCAAAGATAAAAAACTCAGGCTCAGGACCAAAATAAGCAGTATCACCGATACCCGTTGACTTTAGATACTCCTCAGCACGGCGAGCGATAGAACGCGGATCCCGATCATAGCCTTGTAATGTAGAAGGCTCAATGATGTCGCAAGTCACTACGACAGTGACCGCATCAAAGAACGGGTCGATAAAGGCAGTCTCAGGATCTGGGCGCAGGATCATGTCAGAAGCTTCAATACCTTTCCAGCCAGCGATAGAGGAGCCATCAAACATCTTGCCATCTTCCATCACTTCCTCATCAACGCTATGCGCCGGAAAGCTCATATGATGCTCTTTACCACGCGTATCGGTAAAGCGAAAGTCGACCCATTTGGCATTTGAGGATTCGATAAGATCTAGTAGTTTATTCGACATGAATAGTCTCCGTGGTGGTGGTTAACAGGTTATTAAAGGGTTATTAAATAACAAATGATCAGTGATTTACTTATACCGTTACGCTCTAAAAGTGATTATAGCTTTAGCATAAGCTAATAGTTACAGGCTATCAGTTAGCTTATCCTAGCTATTGCTGTCGCTATTTTAACAATATATAGGCGATGATGCTTAACTGTTATCAAAATTGTGCTTTGACAAATGACTTCAAGCTTTATCATGCGCCGCCTTATATCATCAAACTCCCTATTGATAAAGATGCAACAGCTATGCCAAGCTATTATATTATTTCTAAAAGACAGCTTTTTTGGCTCAAACTCTAGCAGATAAACCGCTATTATTTTTTATGCCTTGATTACCCTAGTCAAATAAACTTCTATCATTCTCAGTAGCGCCTCTTAATGAAGCAAGAAACGCACTATAACAGTGCTGTTTTTATTTTTACAACAAAACAGTGCTTAGTTTGCTAGCCAAAACCTTTATCAATAATGGTCTATTCTTGATAAAATCTTAAGCTAGTAGCTGCTTATCAACGCTAGAAGCTTGATAGCGTGTTAAATAATGGTAAGATAGCAAAGCTTCAATAAAGGCAAATCTAGCCAAGTTTAGCAAAAACAGTCACCTTTTAGACGAGTAAACCCTGATGATTTTAATGATCGATAATTACGACAGCTTTACGTACAACATCGTACAGTACTTCGGTGAGCTACAGCAGGACATCACCGTCTGGCGTAACGATCAGGCCACTATTGAGCAGATCAAAACCTTAGCTCCCGATATCATCGTTATTGGCCCAGGGCCTTGCGATCCGGATCGTGCTGGTATCTCGCTTGAGGTGATTGATACCTTTAAGGGCGTGATTCCCATACTCGGTATCTGCTTAGGACATCAAGCCATTGGTCAAGCCTTTGGCGGACAAGTGGTCAAAGCCGGAGCAGTAATGCACGGCCGTTTATCGGCGGTGTACCATAATGATCAAGGCGTGTTTAGCGGTTTAGCCAATCCCTCACAGTTCACTCGTTACCACTCTTTGGTGATCGACAAAGCGAGTTTGCCTGAGTGCTTAGAGATGACGGCTTGGACTCAAAATGAGGATGGCAGCCTTGAGGAGATTATGGGCGTGCGTCATAAGCAGTTTGCTATCGAAGGCGTACAGTTCCATCCAGAGTCTATCTTAAGCGCGGCCGGTTATCAGCTGTTAAATAACTTTTTGCAAAGCCATCAGTTAGCAGTTTTGGCGGTCGATGAATTGCCGCAAGTAGGATAAGACCTTAAAAGTATAAAACATAATAATAAATGATAAGTGAGACAGTATGAGCGCCACACAAATTACAGAGAATATAAAAAGTACCCCAGAGCATATCGCTCAGCTGACCGATGAGCAAGTACATAAGCTACTCACCTCAGCTTTGGAGCGCATCTTTCAGCATATTGATCTAACCTTTGATGAGATGCACGAGGTGATGCTAATCATTATGCAAGGTAGATGCAGCGATGCGATGATGGGCGCTATTTTGACCGGGCTACGTATGAAAGGCGAATCTATCGATGAGATTACTGCCTCCGCGAGCGCGATGCGCAATTTAGCGGCAAATATCGAGCCTAAAGCTTGTGATTATCTGGTCGACATCGTCGGTACTGGCGGTGATGGCGCCAATTTATTTAACGTCTCAACGGCTTCTGCCTTAGTAGCAGCAGCGGCAGGCGCGCAAGTGGCTAAACATGGCAACCGCGGCGTCTCGACTAAGTCTGGTAGCTCAGACTTATTGGAGCAGGCAGGTATTAGCTTAGCGTTAACCCCTGAACAAACGCGCGAATGCATCGAGAATGAAGGGATCGGCTTCTTGTTTGCGCCCAATCATCACAGCGCTATGCGCTACGCCAACCCTATCCGCCGCGACCTCAAAGCGCGGACGATCTTTAATATTTTAGGTCCATTAACTAACCCTGCTGGCGTGCCCAATTTAGTGATTGGAGTGTTTACCGCGCAGCTTTGTGAGCCTATTGCTAAAGTGATGAAAAATTTGGGCGCCGAGCATGTGATGGTGGTTGGTGCCAAAGACGGCTTAGATGAGATTAGCCTTGCCACCTCTACCACGGTTGCTGAATTAAAAGATGGCGAGATAACGGTCTTTGATATGATGCCAGAGGATGCCGGGGTTGAATCGCAAACGCTAATTGGCCTTGATGTCGACTCTCCTGAACAAAGCTTGGAGCTGATACGCGCAGCCCTCTCAGGGGAGGATACTTATGATCGCTCGGTGCTCAAAGCTCGCGATATGATCGCGCTCAATGCAGGCGCGGCGATTTATACCGCAGGACTTGCTAGCAACTATCCCAATGGTGTTAGCCGAGCGCAAAAGGTCATTCAAAATGGTAGCGCTCTATTAAAGCTTGAATCGCTAGCGGCTTATACGCAGCAGCTCGCCGCAAAAGCTTAAACATTATAAAGCATGACTTATAAAGCCCCTCTTTTTGGATAAAACTATGACCTCTCATTCAACAGCAACTCAAGCAAATACCGAAATCCCATCCGTGCTAAAGCGCATTGTCGCTACTAAACATCAAGAAGTAGCCGCGGCAAAAAAACAGCTTTCATTAGAGAGTCTACAAGCAAAAGTTTTAGCAGACAAAAGCCCCCGTCGCGGTTTTGCTGCGGCGCTACGTGCCTCTGACATTGGTATCATCGCTGAGATCAAAAAAGCCTCGCCCTCTAAAGGCGTGATCAATCATAACTTCTCGCCTGATTTATTTGCACAGCAATATCAGCAAGCAGGGGCTACTTGTCTCTCAGTATTAACTGATAAAGAGTACTTCAAAGGCGATGATAAGTATTTATTACAGGCCTATAATGCCGCAAGCTTGCCAGTATTACGTAAAGATTTTATGATTGATAGCTATCAGATTTATCAGTCTTATTTGCTGGGTGCCGATTGTATTTTATTGATTATGGCTTGTCTTGATGATAGCCAAGCGCTAGAGTTACACGCTTTGAGTATTGAGCTGGGTATGGATGTACTGATAGAGGTGCATACCAGTAATGAGCTTGAGCGTGCTTTGCAACTGCCGCGCTCCGAGCACAATATCTACGGCATCAATAACCGTGATCTCAACACTTTTGAGGTCGATTTACAAAACACCTTAACCTTAAAAGATCGCTTGCTTGCAGCTTTGGCTGAGGATTTAGACTTAGAGCCTATTATTGTAACTGAGAGCGGTATTCATAGCGCCGCCGATATCAAGCTGATGTTAGATAACGATATCCATCATTTCTTAATCGGTGAGCAATTTGTGAAAACTGATCATCCAGGCCAAGCGTTACAATCCTTACTTGCAGACGTGGCCACACAAAGGTAGAGTATAATCCTCTTCCTATAACCGATAAAAAGCGCTAGTCAATCAATACAACTTTTACTTCATCATTCATTAATAATACGTAAATTCTTATGGCAAACTCTCTATTCTCTAAAGAAATGCAAGATCAGCTCAAAGAGCTAAAAGGCCAGCTTAGCAAAGGCCGTGATACCAATAGCCCAGAGGGCGAAAATCAAAAGCCTACTGAGCCGGTCTCGCTACCCACCCAAAAACAAGTCAAAAAGACTGTCAAGCAGCTCGGTAGCGAACACGTCGATGATGACAAAGTGCTGTTTATGCAAGCGATGCATGGGGTCGAGCAGCTAGAAGACAAAAATGTGCGCTCACCAGTAAAGGCCAATAAAGCGGCTAAACCTGACGCCACCACTTTATCCAAACGCGCTGCCGCTCAAGGCAATGAAGATGGTGATCTAAGCACTGGTCTCTCTGACATGCAGGCGCTACTAAATCCTGTAGCGAGCGAAGCTATCTTGTCTTATAAGCAGCCTACCCTACAAAACAAGGTCTTTTCTCAATTAAAGCAAGGTAAGCTGCGCTGGTATGATGCGGTCGATATCCACGGCTGTACTATTGAAGAGGCGCGCACTGCTATGACACAATTACTAGTGCAAGCGAAAAGAAATAACGAAACAGTAGTAAAAATCGTCCATGGTAAAGGAAGCGAGGCGATCTTAAAAACTTGCGTTAATGGCTGGTTACGTCAGCTGCCAGAAGTACTAGCATTCTGCTCAGCACCACCAAAAGATGGCGGCAACGGCGCGGTATTGGTACTGCTCAAAAAGCCTAAAACTGATGCTGAGTAACGGATAAGATTTTGAAAGAAAGGACTGCATAGTGCGGTCCTTTTTTATGATTAAAAGAGAAGTCTATGAGTATAAAAACTATCCAAGATAAAGCCGAGCTAAACACTCATATTCAAGCCCTAATAACAATAGAGCCTAAGTTTGCGCTCATCTACAAGCAAGTTGGCGTGCCAGATTTACGGCGTAATAAAGGCGGATTTCAGCAACTCATGCGGGCGATCATTGGTCAGCAGTTATCAGTGGCTGCCGCTAGTAGCATTTGGCAAAAGCTCAGTGATGCCAATCTGATATCCCCGTCAGCGATTAGTGAGGCCGATGATGAGCGCTTAAAATCACAAGGACTCTCCAGACAAAAAATACGCTATATCCGCTCTTTGCTCGAGCATAATATCGATTACCCTGCTCTAGAGACCATGAGCGATAGCGAGGTCATCGCTACTTTGACGGCAGTTACTGGCATAGGGCGCTGGACCGCCCAGATGTACTTGCTATTCTCTTTGGGACGCGCCGATGTACTAGCTGTCGATGATTTGGCCATTCGAGTCGCTGCTATGGAAGTGTTGGCGCTCACCGAGCGCCCTACTCCAAAACAGCTGCAGCTGGCGACACAGCCCTGGTCACCTCATCGTAGCGCG
>JARIDJ010000097.1 GCA_029267175.1 Psychrobacter sp.
TAAACGGTGATAGTCTCGCCAGCACTAAAGCTTGCTTTTGGATTTAGGGATTTTAGGTAGCTCTCACTGATATGGAATTTCTCAGCTAATGCCTCAATGACACTCTCATAATACATCCCTTCAAGCTTAGATTTAGCTTCAGCGCCAGCAGGAATAGTAGTGGTTTTGATATTGACATCATCAGCCGTTAACTTGTAACGAACCAATACTGGTTGGCGCGTTAGTTTTTCGCTTGCGGTCAAGGCATTCCAAGTCTCAGCATTCAAATTATCGGTGACTGTCAGACCTTTAGCTTTTTGAAAAGCTTGCATGGCTTTACGAGTATTTTTGCCCCAATAGCCGTCTACTGGACCCACACCATTTTGATGCCAGTTTAATAATGCTTGTAGGCGCGTTCCTACTACCCGATCTATTTTTTTGCCCTGTTGCCACTCAGCACTATTAATCTGCTCAGCCGATTTATCTAAGCCTTCAGTGGTATATTTAATAGTGGGTAGCAGCTTATTCAAGGATTTTGCAGTCGCAGTGTTATCGGTTTTGGCAGTATTTATTTTTTGACTAACGCCATTAGTTACGGGGCTTATATCATCATTAGCCGCTATAGCTGGAGTGATAACTAATAAACTACACAGCCCAGTTGCCATAATAGCACTGGATATTTTAGTTAAGGTATACATATCTTTTCCTCAAAGGTCATAAAGTTCTTTTTATTTATGTAATCAAACACCTTAATAATAATGCCATAGCCCCCGGTCAACATATAAGGCCATTATGTTAATAACCCGCTACTCCTGCGGTATCTATGTAAAATCCCTGTAACTATGCTATAAATTTTGCCAAACAGCGCGGACAAATATTAACCATAAAAAATCCCATAAATCGTTAAACGACTTATGGGATGGGTATTTATTATCAAAACCTTATTACATTAGTTTGGCTAATACCGCCTCGCCCATCTGACGACAGCCCACTTGTGTCAGACCAGTCTCGTTTTTATCTAAGATATCAAGGGTGCGTAGACCATCATCGAGCACTTCGCTAACCGCTTGTTCTATAGCCTGCGCGGCAGCTTCTTGCTTGAAAGTATAACGCAGCATCATAGCTACGGATAAAATAGTCGCCAATGGATTGGCTTTATCTTGACCGGCGATATCAGGAGCAGAGCCGTGACAAGGCTCATACATGCCTTTGCCATTGGCATCTAAGCTAGCCGATGGCAACATACCGATAGAGCCTGTTAGCATAGCCGCCTCGTCCGATAAAATATCACCGAACATATTGCCCGTAACCATCACATCAAACTGCTTCGGATCACGAATGAGTTGCATACAAGCGTTATCAGCGTACATATGCGATAAATTGACATCGCTATACTCCGCCTCTTGCATCTTGATCATCGTCTGCTTCCAAAGCTCAGTGACTTCTAGCACATTAGCCTTATCTACCGAACAAACCTTGGCAGGCTGACCGGTGCTTTGCGCGCGGGTCTGTGCCATCTCAAAGGCTACTTTGCCGATACGCTCAATCTCGCTGGTGCTATAAACCATAGTATTATAGCCTTGCTGCTCGCCATTATCCAAAGTACGAATGCCGCGTGGCTCGCCAAAATAGATACCGCCTGTCAGCTCACGAACGATAAGCAAATCTAGACCTGTAATGATCTCAGCTTTGATACTAGAGGCGTTTGCCAGCTGCGGATAAAGCTTTGCCACCCGCAAGTTGGCAAACAGTCCCAGCTCACTACGGATCTTTAATAGACCACGCTCAGGGCGTTTACTACGCTCAATAGCGTCCCATTTAGGGCCACCGACTGCGCCTAGCAATACCGCATCAGCAGCGCGCGCACGACTCAAAGTCTCCTCGGGTAGAGGCTCACCAGTAGCATCGATAGCTACGCCGCCAATAAGCCCTGACTCAAGTGTCAAACCTAAGTCAAACTTATCATTAGTGGCTTTAAGTACGGCAATGGCTTGCTCCATAATCTCAGGGCCAATGCCGTCGCCTGCTAGTGTCAATATAGTGGCCATACTGTTCCTTGTCTGTGAATAGTTTTTATAAATAAGCGCTAGTTAAAAGCTATGACTAGCTAGCTAGCTAGCTAGCTAGCTGATCGTTAATGCTAAATGCTAAAAAGAATAAATATATCAGCTCTCAGCGCAAAACTAACATAAGCTTTGCGCTTCATCATTGTCAGATTGTATTAAGGCGTGCTAAATGCGTTATGCAATGAGCTCTAGTTAAGTCGTAGCGACTCTCTCAAATAGTCCCGTTTCTACAAACTCGCCTTGACGCTCAACATCAACCTGCTTACAAAAACGACGCTCGATCTTGCCATCTTGTATCAGCTCAACGCATAACGGGTTTGGCGAAGCATTAGCCAATAAACTACTATTGGCTTTTTTGGGCTGCATCCGGTAAGCACGCAGCTGATAAGTTCCAGCGACGAACTCATGAATGATGGTGAAGCGCTCAACGTAGTTTAGATTATTCTCAGGATAAAAATTGACTTGTACTTCACGCTTAATCGGCTTAACTCGTGCATAGTAGTTAGTCAACCCAGCAATACCAGACGCTGATAACGCTACTAGTTTGATGGATTTCTCATCCAGTAGCGGGGTGTCTTTTTTATTGGGCATCTTTACAACGATAGCTTTATCAACTGGTTGATGCGTTTCTGCAGAAATGACTGCTTTTTTATCAATGCGAGTAATCTCACAGTGATAAGTTCCTATACAAGCAATGTTCGTCTCACCTGCCACCGGATACATCTTTGTTGACCACTTATCAGCGCTATCAGCCTTTTGTATTTGCTGATAACCGCTAAAAAGCTGACAGCTCGATAATAATAAACTCATCGCAATAACGGAGCTTACACAACTGGTAAAAGCTATTTTTTTCATAGTAGCGACTACTTTTGTAAGGGATAAAGTTGCTTTTATAATAGCTATCTCGCTGCTATAACTCAATACGGGTTTACCAATTGTGTGGTTATTATTAATTCTTGCTTAAATTTATTAAGCTATGCTTGTACCTCATTGAATATCCAAGGCGTCTTTTGCATCATCTTATGCTCATAAGCTTTAATCGCCTCGCTTTGCTGTAAGGTCAAGCCTATATCATCAAGGCCATTTAATAAGCAGTGCTTACGAAACTCATCGACTTCAAACACGTACTCTTCTCCTGTTGGCGTGATGACCACTTGACGCTCCAAATCAGCGGTCAGCTGATAGCCCTCATTAGCAAAAGTTGCTTGCATTAATTTATCGACAATCTCTTCATCCAAGATAATAGGCAGCATGCCGTTTTTGAAGCAGTTATTATAAAAAATATCAGCAAAGCTTGGTGCGATTATAGTACGAAAGCCATACTCTGATAATGCCCACGGCGCATGCTCACGACTAGAGCCGCAGCCAAAGTTTTTGCGTGCCAGCAAGATAGTCGCGCCCTCATAACGAGGCTGGTTTAATACAAAATCTGGATTAATCGGACGCTGACTATTATCTTGGCCGCCATCCAAAGAAGGCACGCCCTCATCCAAATAGCGCCAATCATCAAATAAGTTGACGCCAAAACCGGTGCGCTTAATAGATTTTAAAAACTGCTTAGGGATAATCTGATCGGTATCAACGTTTGAGCGATCTAAAGGGCAAACAATGCCGGTTTGAATATTATAAGCTTGCATAGTGTTTCCTATTATTATTAAATTTTAGAAGATTAAGTTTGGTACCTAAAACTCTCTTCTAAAAAGTACGCACATCTACAAAACGTCCGGCCAATGCCGCGGCCGCCGCCATTGCTGGACTGACTAGATGGGTGCGCCCGCCATTGCCTTGACGACCCTCAAAGTTGCGGTTAGAAGTCGAGGCGCAGTGCTCTCCAGGCTCAAGCTTATCAGCGTTCATCGCCAAGCACATCGAGCAGCCAGGCTCGCGCCACTCAAAACCTGCTTCGGTAAACAACTTATCTAAACCTTCCTCTTCGGCCTGCAATTTGACTTGACCGGAGCCTGCTACCACAATAGCTTCTTTGACCGTATCAGCGACTTTGCGACCTTTTATGACTGCCGCAGCATCACGCAAATCCTCGATACGTGAGTTGGTACAAGAGCCTATAAAGATTCGATCTAGCTGAATATCGGTAATCGGCTGACCTGCCTCTAGCCCCATGTAGTTATAGGCGCGCATCCAGCCTTCTTGCTGAGTGGCGTCTACCGCTTGCTCAGGTGTTGGTACGGACTGAGTAATATCGACCACCATCTCAGGCGAGGTGCCCCAAGACACTTGCGGCGCAATCTGACTGCCATCCATCTCAACGACGGTATCAAACACCGCATCAGCATCAGAATAAAGAGTGCGCCAGTAAGCTTCTGCTTGCTCCCATTGCTCATCAGTTGGAGCATAAGGACGACCTTTGACATAATCAATAGTAGTGTCATCAACAGCCACCATACCGACGCGCGCGCCAGCTTCGATTGCCATATTACAGACCGTCATCCGGCCTTCCATACTCATCTCTTCAAACACTTGCCCAGCAAACTCGATAGCATGACCATTACCGCCAGCAGTACCTATCTTGGCAATGATTGCCAGTACCACATCTTTTGGCGTCACGCCCGCGCCAAGCTTACCGTTAACACGGATCTGCATATTTTTCATTTTTTTGGTAATCAAGCATTGAGTGGCTAGCACATGCTCTACCTCGGATGTGCCAATACCATGCGCTAGGCAGCCTAATGCGCCGTGAGTAGCGGTATGCGAATCACCGCAAACCACCGTCATGCCCGGCAACACTAACCCTTGCTCAGGCCCTACCACATGCAAGATACCTTGGCGCGCATCATTGATAGTAAACTCGGTAATATCGAACTTAGCACAGTTATCATCTAAGGTGACAACCTGCAAGCGCGAGACTTTATCCTTGATGCCCTCCACGCCTTCTAGACGCTCTTTGGTCACCGTTGGCACGTTATGATCGGGGCTTGCGATGTTGGCAGACAAACGCCATGGCGCTCTATTAGCAAGCTCTAGGCCTTCAAAAGCCTGTGGACTAGTCACTTCATGCAATAGATGACGGTCGATATAGATAAGGCTTGAGCCATCATCACGTTTGGTGACTTCGTGAGCATTCCAAAGTTTGTCATATAAAGTTTGAGCTGCCATGTTGCTATCCTTTGTGGTTGCTAATCTTTGCTTACAGATTCATTTATCTTAGTAGTCGTTTTACTTTAATCGCCATTTTATCTTAGTAATAATTATACCCTATAAGCTGAACCAATAATTTTATTGACTTTATTATTAATAACTATTTATTTGCTAAAATGTAGAATTAGTCAAAATAACAAAATAAAAGTGTCAAAAAGGTCACTGACGTCTTGTGATTATAACAGCCAAATCCTATAATAATAATTGATGATTTTTATCCATTCCCAAACTTTTATTTCTAATAAATTATGATTGGGTAAGCCAACTTTTAATTATAGCTGACGATATAGCTAAGGATACCGGTTTGAATACCACCAATTTGACGACGTTTGTGACCGTTATGCAAACAGGCAGTATCTCAGGGGCAGCAGAAAAGCTGTTTATTACCCAGCCTGCCGTTAGTAAGCGTATCAAAAACCTAGAAGATGAGTTTAATATCACCTTATTTGATACCGTAGGGCGCGGTATCGTGCCCACTCAAGCGGCTAATGAGATGCTACCGCACGCTAGACGCTGGCTTGATGATTATGATAATTTTAAGATAAACCTGCAGCACTCAGAACAAGTAGTCTCAGGTAAGCTAGTAATAGGTACCAGTCATCATATTGGTCTGCATCATTTAGCCCCAGTGCTCAAACATTTTATCCAAAATTATCCAGCGGTGCAGTTAGAAGTGCATTTTGTCGACTCAGAAGAGGCGCACAAAGCGGTGCTCGATGGCAACTTATCCCTCGCTTTTTTGACCTTGCCGCCAGTCTACGATAAACGTCTAACGTATCATACTCTATGGTCAGATCCGCTGTACTTTATGACCGGTACTCTATCGCCTTTAGCCAAAAAAACCAATGTTACTTTGGAGCAGTTAGCCCATTATCCGGCTATCCTGCCTTCTGCTAACACCTTTACTAGTCAGATAACCTTAGCCGAATTTGCCAAGCACAATCTAAAACCTTATGCCACGATGAGCACCAATCCGCTTGAGTCTATTCGTATGCTAGTCTCGGTAGGACTTGGTTGGTCGGTACTTCCGCAGACCTTGATAAGCCAAGATTTAGAGCGTATTAATATGGCCGATAATATTGAGCTACAACGCTATTTAGGTGTGGTTATCAATCCTAAGCTTACTCGCTCTAGCAGTGTCGAGGCGCTGCTTGAGCTACTGGCTCCTATCGATTAAGAGCTTATTTGTAGCTAGAGTTTTTATTACAGAACGCGATCTTGATGGTCGCGTTTTTTTATAACTCAAAAACAGCTTGACTTTTGTAGTTTCTATTTCGCTAATTTTAGTTAGCATTAGTAATTGATAAAGCGATACGTTATAATCATCGAGTAAGAATGTTTAACGTATAGTTACTCTAGTGATATTTACAGTGACATCTATAGCAGCATTACTAATGAGAATATCTGTTTAGCCAGTTTTGATAAATAAGCTTTATCTTTGTGGTTATAAAAGTATGGTAAAACTGACGGTTTTAAATGATTGATATCCTCCACTGAAATTATTTTTCATCTGTTAATGTTAACTAATAATCAACTGTGATTATATCAATCCTATAAAGTCAAAAGTGTTCACTTGCTATAAGTGCCAAGCCATTACGATATCTCTAATGGCTTTTATTGTTTTTAGATGTCACTTTTTACCGAGTTTCTATAGCGAATTATAATAACAGCCAACTTTGTTGGTTAAGGATTTTGTTATGAATGGAGTTTCGAGTGGCGTCCTCATATCGCTTGGCGCTTATTTTTTAGTGATGATCGGCATTGGAGTTTATGCTTATTTTAAGCAGGCCAATGATACCGAAGGTTATATGCTTGGTGGTCGTAGTTTAGGCCCTGCTGTAACCGCACTGTCCGCTGGTGCCTCAGATATGTCCGGTTGGTTGCTCCTTGGTCTACCAGGTTACATGTATGCTGATGGTGTCGTTAGTATTTGGATTGCCTTGGGTCTGACATTGGGCGCTTTATTAAACTATATTATTGTCGCGCCGCGTCTTCGTGTCTATACCGAGGTGGCTGGCAACGCTATTACGCTACCTGATTATTTTGCCAATCGTTTTGAGGATAAGTCGCATATGCTGCGGGTTTTCTCAGCGATTGTTATTATTATTTTCTTTACTGTCTATACCGCTGCAAGTTTAGTAGGTGGTGGCAAGCTATTTGAGAGCTCACTAAACCTCTCTTATGGTACGGGTCTTTGGGTCACCGCTGGCGTGGTTGTCGCTTATACGCTATTTGGTGGTTTTTTAGCGGTCTCTATGACTGACTTTGTGCAAGGCGTGATTATGCTTTTTGCGCTAATCATTGTGCCCGTAGTTGCTTTTACCGATCTTGGTGGCGTATCGGTCGTCGCTGATTCAGTTCGAAACATCGATCCAAGCTTACTTAATGTCTTTAGCGGTATGACTTTCCTTGGTATCGTATCCTTAATGGCTTGGGGACTAGGTTATTTTGGTCAACCGCATATTATCGTGCGTTTTATGGCGATACGTTCTGTTAAGGATGTCCCTACTGCCCGTAATATCGGTATGAGCTGGATGGTGGTCAGCTTGGTGGGTTCATTGATGACTGGTTTTGCCGGTCGCGCTTATGTACAAAAGACGGCTATGACCTTGGATGACCCTGAGACTATCTTCTTAGTATTTACTCAGTTCTTATTTACCCCACTGGTTTCAGGTTTCTTATTAGCCGCTATTTTGGCCGCTATTATGAGTACCATCTCCTCACAGCTATTGGTAGTCTCAAGTTCGCTGACCAAAGATGTGTATAAGCTGTTTTTGGATAAAGAAGCCCCAGAGTCTCGTCAAGTACTCGTAGGCCGACTCTCAGTGATACTAGTAGCTATAGTCTCTATTATGTTAGCTTCTGATCCCGATAGCTCGGTATTGACCTTAGTGTCTAATGCTTGGGCCGGTTTTGGTGCCGCCTTTGGCCCTCTAGTTATCTTTAGCTTAGTATGGCGCGGTATGAACCGAAATGGCGCAGTCGCTGGTATGGTCGTTGGTGCATTGATGGTCATCTTATGGATTTATGGTCCATTTGAGATGAACGGTATGGCACTAAATAGCTGGTTATACGCTATCGTTCCAGGCTTTGTATTAAGCACTATTGCTATCTTTGTAGTCAGTACTATGACCGGTGGTCCTAGGCCTTCAGTCTCTGCGAAGTTCAAAGAGATGGAGCTCAACCTTCATAAGTAAGCTTATCGTTTATAAGCTATAGTTGTAAACCTCGTTATTGTCCCTCGTTACTGCAGTAGTAGCGAGGTTTTTTATTGACATCTAAGCCGCTTATATTGCTTGAACCATTACTACAAGGCAAGGCGTTAGAGTCCTTGAGACAGGTTATGGCTTGAGTTTAGTGCTATGTATGATAAAGAATAATTCTATATAGACTCTCGAAAAATACTCAAAGAGCTCTCTTGCTCTTCATGCTTTCTACTCCTCAAATAATAGCCATAAAAAAACGACCCCGAAGGATCGTTTTTTATGAGCAGTTAAGTTGACTCTACTATTCTTAGAAACCTTGTTTGGCTTGATAAGAGATCTTCGCGCCTAAGATAAAGCCGTCATTGTCTTGGAAGTCAGCAACGATTTTACCTGTAGGTAAAACACCTTTGGCATCACCGAACCATAGGTATTTACCACCAGCGGATACTGCCCAGTTTTCAGTAAGATTATATTTAGCACCCAAGCCCACGCTATAGTAGCCATCGATAGGACCTAGTGAAGTGGTAGGGTCACCTGCACCGCTATCCCAGCCTACTGTACCACTCACGGCTAATGCAGGAGCTAAGCGTTTGGCTAGACCTAATTCTACTTGCCACTGGTCATCTTCGTAATCTACTAAGTTTAAACCGTCAGGACCATAAGCAGGGTTGGCTTTACTTACCTCATTGTATAGAGGCGGAGTAATAGCGAAATCACCCCATGGTACCCAGCGAACTTTCGCCGTCGCTAAAGTCGTCGGATTAATACCGGTTTGAAAATCAAAGTTGACTGATTTAGGAGTCGTCACTTCATAGTTGGTGGTTTGATTCACTGCTGCCGCTCCTAAAGCTGCAGCTTGCTCTGGAGTAGCTCCATTTCTAAGAGCCCCTGTTTCTGTTAGTAACCCTCTTAACGGATAAGTCTCCGCTATAGTAATGTCGTGATCAATCTCAGAGCGATAAGTTAAAGCGGCTTTTAGAGCGATTTCAGGCTTACTAAAAGATAAACCAGCGATCCAACCATAATCCATATCAGGGTTACTATTTGAAGTATAACCAGTAGCAAGGTCATAAGCGCTACCACGTAGAGCTACTTCTGCTTCAATGCGCTGAGCTACCGGACCGCCATAAATTTGGAAGTTTTGATTTGCGCCAAGTTTAACACCAAGAAGTCCAGTAAGGCTTTGGCTGCGAACTTCAACTTTAGTATTTTGAGTGTTAGCTAATTGAGCCTCAGCATAGTTATCGAAAGCTGTTAGTGTGGGTAGAGCCGCTTCCCCTCTTGCAATCGTTGTCTGAAGAGCTGTAATTTGTGCTCTTAGTTGTACTTGAGTTGCTGGGTCTGTAGTATTCTGCAGAGCCCCTTGTAATTGTGTGACTCCAGCTCTTGCTCTCGCTAGGTTTCCTGGAAGTTCATTAACATAATTACTTAGTTCTTGAGCGTTAGTCACTCCTGGCACTAATGGAGTTAATCTTTCTCCAATCAAATCATTAATCGCAGTAACTGGCGAACCCGTAAAGTTACTATTGCCAGTGTATTCGGCAGAGGCTCCGAAGGGCTCGTCATATAAGATACCGACACTAAAAGTATCGTTAATGTCCGTTTTTACACCATAACGAAAAAAGTCGTAGTCTTCCGCAATATCGCCAGTCTTGTTACCTTTTACATAAGCGGTATCACTAGTCCCGACGTAAGCATTATCATTACCAGTGACGTCAGCATCAATATAGGTATAGACCGTCTCAGCATACAGACCATCTTGGAAAAAAGCAGTGACATCTTGACCTGAACGATCAAGACCAGCAGCACTAGCTACGCTGGCTACTGAAAAAGCAGCGACGGCTACCGCAAGGGATTTTAAATGAAAGGTAGGGCGCATTTTGTATCTCCAAACATCCTCATTGTTTAACCATTAGCATAGTTGTCGTGTTACCAAATATGTAAACGGTGTCCTAGATTGAATAGTAATGTGTTTTTGACACTAAAACAACATTTAAAGTACTTTATTTCTTAAATATGACTGAACAGTACAAAATGTAATTTTTGCTTTGTAAGTTCTTATTTTAATTGTTTTTTTGACTTGGTTTTATTACTATCACAAAAAAAGCGACCTATAAAAAGTCGCTTTTCTTTAAATATATTATGTTACAAACTATTAAATCTTAGATAAGCATCTTCAAAAATTTAAGTTTTATAAAGAGATTCTTGATGATTAATAATTATTATTGCGCTGCTTGATAAGAGAGTTTCACACCTACTATATAACCGTCATTGTCTTCAAAATTGCTAACAACTTTTTTGGTAGGTATTTGGCCTTTGGCATCACCGAACCATAGATACTTACCACCAGCTGAGATAGCCCAGTTATCAGTGACATTATACTTTGCGCCAAGACCAGCACTATAATAGCCTTCGATAGGACCTAGTGACGTCACCGGGTTACCAGCGCCACTATCCCAACCAATATTACCAGAAACCGCTAAAGCAGAAGAGAGACGTTTGGCTAGACCTAGCTCTACTTGCCATTGATCATCGTCATAGCTGACTAATGCTAAACCATCATTATCGCCGGTTGCGCGTTTACTAACTTCATTATACAAAGGTGGAATAATAGCAAAATCACCCCAAGGCACCCAGCGTACTTTAGCCGTGGCTAGAGTGGTTGGGTTAATACCTGTTTGAAAATCAAAGTTAACGGACTTAGGAGTAGTAATCTCTATTGTACCGCTTTGGATTGGATTACCACCCAATGCTTCAACAATAGGATATTGCTCTCCAAGATTAGCATTATGCTCAATCTCCGAACGATAAGTTAGCGCAGCTTTTAGAGCAATTTCAGGCTTGCTATAAGCAACACCTGCTAACCAACCATAATCTTTATCAGAGCTAATATGAGCAGTATAGCCATTAGCTGCACCATAAGCCACACCTCGTAGCGCTACATCAGCTTGTACTTGTTGCGCGACAGGGCCACCGTAAACTTGGAATTCTTTATTAGCGCCAAATTTGGCACCAAGAATAGCAGTAATGTTTTCAGTGCGTACTTCAACATTAGTACCTTCACCAGTTGTCGCTTGCTCTACTTGCGCTGAGGCTACTGCTGCACCTAGTGATTCTGCTTGACCCTTTAAAGCTAGAGCTTGATTCTGAGCCTCTTTTGCTTGAGCCGCAAATTGAGCCGCTTGTTGTGGCGTAGTTGCGTTTTGTGCTTGCTGAGCAAATCCTGCAGCAGCTTCAGCTTGGAGCTTTGCACCTTGCGATAGCTGCCCAATTTTGTTGCTAGCATCTGCCAAACCAGTAGCTTTACCGTTTGAGATAATATTAATAGCGTTATCTAAATTACCTTGAGCGACAAAATTATTATTACCAACATAATCAGCCGCTGCGCCAAATGGCTCGTCATAAAGTATGCCGATACTAAAAGTATCATTAACATCGGCTTTTACGCCATAGCGAAAGAAGTCATAAGACTCAGCAATATCGTCAATCTTTTTGCCTGAGATATAAGCGTTATTATCGCTACCAATATAGGCATTATCCTTACCAGTTACATCGGCGTCGATATAGGTATAAACCGCTTCGGCATATAAACCATCCTGCAAAAACGCAGTGATATCTTGTCCTGAACGATCAAGGCCCGCTGCACTAGCTACGCTAGCTACTGAAAAAGCAGCTATCGCTACGCTAAGAGTCTTTAAACTAAAAGGGTTACGCATTGAATCTCTCCAAACATCCTAACTGTTTTATTGTCTTACTCACTAACCTTAAAGGGATTAAACATCAATGAGTAAGTGGGATTGAAGCCAAGATACTAATGACTTTCAAAGAGGAAGACAACCATAAAA
>JARIDJ010000062.1 GCA_029267175.1 Psychrobacter sp.
GGGATGTCATAAATACAATAAAGCTGCGGATTGATCACCACCGCATCGGCTTCTTCAAAGCTCTCGCGCGCGGCGCCCTCAGCGATAGTCTCGCCGTTTTCCATAAAGCCTGCTGGCACGGTCCATAGACCATATTGTGGCTCGATGGCGCGGCGACATAGCAGCACTCTATGCTCATGCACCACTAAAGAGCCACAGATCACTTTTGGGTTTTCGTAATGAATGTAGTTGCAATTGGGGCATACCAAGCGCGGCATGTTATCCGTAGCAGGGATTTTGCGCTCAGCTTCATGACCACATTCGAGACAATATTGCATAACAGCTGCCTTGTTGTATTTAAAAGGTGACAAGCTTAATAAGCTCTTATTTATTGTTGTTATTTATAGTGACTATAAATAGTGAATGTAAATAGTGACTATAATTGAGACTGTTAAGATAGCATATATTTTACTGATAAAAAGTAGCGATAAGGGTAATGACTCAATTAAGGCACAAAAAAATACTAGGGCTTATGCAGATAGCTATCTATATGTGGTCCATAAACACTAGTCTGCTGAGTCATTAGTAGTGACATTGTGACATGCTAATATGGTTGTTTACGAATTAATGAATATAAAAAACGCTCTATAAAATAATAGGTAATAATAATGTCGATAGCCTTGCAGTCTGCAAATTTTGATAACTTGTCAGTGGCGCTGCCTTCTTTTATTCGTCATCCTACGCTCAGGCAACTGGCTGAACGAGTGCAGTATGAGACTTTGAATACGCTAGTATCTCCAGAGCTGATGCTCGCTCAAAACGATGAGCAGTTAGGTCATTATAGTGAGTTACATAGTCAGCGTATCTTACAGAGTCTATACCAGACGCCTATCGCCGATGCTTCAGTGTTGGTAGCGATTACCCGTGAGAGTCGGCCTAAGCTGTTATTGACTCGCCGCGCTGCCCACATGAATAGTCATGCTGGTGAAGTATCTTGCGTTGGCGGTAAGTATGAGCTTGGCGATGGTAATAACGTGGTCACCGCGCTGCGTGAAGCTTGTGAAGAGACCGCGCTACCGCCCAATAAAGTGCAGCTACTGGGTCAATTGCCTATTCAAACCTCAAAGAGCGGCATGAGTGTTCGCCCTATTGTCGCGCTTATTGCGCCAGATTTGCCCTTAGTGCCGGAGATGGGGGAGATATCACGTATTTTTTGGGCAGATTTTGAGACGTTAATTACTCAGCCTACTATTGAATATGCGATAGATTACACCATGCTTGAGCAAACCGCAAAGATAGTAACGCCAAGTTGGGAGGTCGATGGCGAGACCGTTTGGGGCTTAACGGGTAAGGTGATTGCTAATCTGTTAGAGACCGGATTTGATCGGCGGCTCGACTGGTATTATCGAATCCAAAATACAGACATAGAGCTGGATCGTTAATGGTTTATTTAATAATTACTTATAGTAGCTATCGTTTTTCTTTAGCCACCAGTTCATATTATCCTGACGCTTAGCCCGGAACTGCTCAAGCTTTTCTGCGACATTACTATTATATTGCCGCGCAGTATCGAGAGCGAATAGAATAGGCACCGAAGAGAGTACCCCAAAGCGTATCTTCGACTTTGGCAGATCAAGACCATCACCGATATCATCGCCGACTAAGGTACGGGTGACACTAGCATTAACCATCTCCACAAAACGACCTTTGCGATTATCCTCACCCATGAGCTGACGCGGCAAATCATGGAGCGCTTTTGCTAATGGCTGTCCCATCTCAAAATCAAGCTGTTGAATAGACAGGTAAGTATATAACCACTCCCAACAAGCGACTTCAGTCTGTGGTAAGCGCTGCAAATCCACTCCCATCCAGTAGCTGGCAAGATTCCATAAGTGCAAGATGCCCTCGGCTTCTTCATCACTGATACGCGCCCCTAACAGCTTAAGCCCGCGCATAATGAGCAATGAGAATTGCAAGTGCGTGGCGATCATATCGGTCTGATTGATAGGAAGACCCCAATACTCACTATTCCAGCTACCATCGGCATTATGATGCTGATAGCTATCCTTAATAATGCCATCGGCTGCGGTTAGCTTGCCTTTGAGTAGGTTTTGGCGTACTAAAGTATGAATTTGCCGCACTTTGATAGACTGCCGCCAACCCTCAGAGCCAATCGCTAATACTTGTGAGATAGAGGTTTTATTTTGCAAGCTATCATTTAATTGCGGATGCTCAGAAACCGCTAGAATATAGGCATAAGTGCGCATCAGACGCGGTAGCGCATCATGCATTAATGCCCCCGTTTGAATCAATGGTAAGGAGAGGGCAGGGATACTATAACCAGCCATTAGCGCCACATTACGTAGCAGCCAAATCAGCATGAGCGGATAACGACGATAGGCGATAGCGCCAATTTCGGCCAGCTTAGGATCGAACCAGTCTGGATGATTACTAAATTGCTCAGTCATGGCAAAAAAAGCAGGATGCTTGATGTCTGCAAAATCGCTAAGCTTTAAGCTATCACTATTTAAACCATCATCCAAAATCAATTGCTGTAAAGGCTTGGCAAAGCGAATACCATCAGCCGCTAAACTGTCAGCAAGCGGATCGCCAATATCATAACCGTCGACTATTTCTGCCAATAAAGTAGGCGAGATTGTAAAGTCTTTGGGTAATAAATAACGTTTGATGCGCCTTAGAACCTGCAAATCACTATGATCATCGATAGCAGTGGTACGCCCATGGCGTTGATAGTTGATATGGTTGAGAGAATGGTCGTTACCAGTAAAGTTTTTTGAGCGAGGTTTTTTTATCTTCATCTGCATAATCTACCATGATAACCAGTCGCGTTTGATAGCTAATTGCGTTTAATAGCTAATCGCGTTTAATAGAAAGTATAGCAGTTATAATCAAAAAGATAAGCGAGTATTAAATGCTAGTCTCATACATTAATAACAAGACCAGCATTCATTCATCAAGCGCTAACTTTATAAAAAAGGAGTGATATCAGTGACGAGTTAAGTCAACAGAGGTGCTGCTGACGTTCTCTTTTAGAGTCACTTTGAGCATGATGTAGCCTGCGACACCCGAGACGATTGAACCCATAATGATACCTAAGCGCTCGTCGAATAGCGGTGAGCCGCCGCCAAAGGCTAAGCCGCCGATAAATAGGCTCATGGTAAAGCCGACGCCGCACAATAAAGCAGCACCATAGATTTGCTTGAAGTTCATCCCGTTAGGCATTTTTGAGATGCCAAGTTTGAAGATTAACCAACAAGCTAGCATCACCCCAAGCTGTTTACCAATAAACAAGCCGGCGGCGATACCTAACGGCACTGAATGGAAAAGCTCAGCAAAGCCTGCGCCCTTTAGAGAGATGCCCGAGTTGGCAAAAGCAAATAGCGGTAAGATACCGTAAGAGACGGTATTTTGTAGATCGTGTTCAAGCTCTTCTAGCGGTGAGTGCTCAGGATCGGTACGATCAAACATGGGGATAAATAATGCTAGTACTACGCCAGCTAAAGTGGCATGAATACCAGATTTAAGCACGGCAATCCACATGATGACGCCAACCAAAATATAGGGCGTGATGCTAGTGACGTTACGGCGATTTAATAAATATAATATAGGTAGGCAGAGACCGGCGAAAGCTAATGAGCCAAGCGAGAGCTCATTGGTATAAAACAGCGCGATGATTAAGATTGCGCCAATATCATCGAAAATAGCAATCGATACCAAAAAGACTTTTAGGGAGTTTGGAACACGGCTACCCAGTAGACTTAAGATCCCTAACGCAAAGGCAATATCAGTTGCTGCCGGAATCGCCCAACCTTTCCAGTACTCTGGGTTATTGATATTAAACAAAATATAGACAATAGCCGGAAAAATCATCCCGCCAATAGCCGCGCCTGCAGGTAAGATAATCTGCTTGACGTTTGAGAGCTCGCCGATTAGGACTTCGCGTTTGAGCTCAAGGCCGACTAAAAAGAAGAATATCGCCATCAGACCATCATTAATCCAGTGATGCGCGTCTTTGGCAATGGCAAAGTCGCCGATTTGAATGGCAACAGGAGCATGAATAAACGCTTCATACCAAGTGTTGAGTGGCGTATTAGCAATAATCATCGCAGCGATAGCCGCTAGCGCTAGAATAATTCCGCCAGCTGCCTCGAATTCAAAAAACGCTTTAATTCTCTTTATTGCCATTTTATCCTCATATTCCAAGTCTAATCAGTAAACCAAAGCGCTATCTTACGTCTCAAGCGTAATAGGCGCGTAATCTTATTATTTATTCCCTGCAAACTTTGTTATAAACTTTTATATCAATCCATGATATATAATTTATTTAGCTGATAAAGCTCTTTTATTAGCCTCTTTTGAGTCTCTCATAATTTTATCAATATGCCCAACAAAAAGTTAGGGAGTTGGCGCTAGACTTATGAATCAACCCATAGATAGCGTTTGACATTATCAGTAGTTACGACCATCATCACCAAGCTGTTTTTAAAAAAAGACAGCGCTTAGTGGCTAAAAAAGCGTGTTTGCCGCTTATTGCTGCATTACTGTTATGGTCTTATAGTGGATACAGCCTAACACTTACGGCTATTTTTATCATCAATTCTCTTACAAGGCCAGTTCCATGGACCTAACTCTCTCTTTAGAGATTATCTTGATGCTGACCGCAGTAGCGGCGCTAGCGGGCTTTATTGATGCCATTGCTGGCGGTGGTGGCTTACTGACTATTCCAGCAATGCTCTTAGCTAATATACCACCAGTTATGACTTTAGGCACCAATAAGTTGCAGGCTGCCTCAGGAGCGCTTGCCGCTTCCATTACCATGATAAAAAAGGGGGTAATCAAGCCTGCGCGTATTAAGACCGCTATTATTGCTGCGTTTATCGGCTCGATTATTGGCTCTATCGCCGTACAATTATCGCCGCCTGATTTATTAGAGAAGCTGATTCCCTTTTTGATTGCCGCTATCGGTATCTATACTTTGTTTGCACCAAAACTTGGAGAAGTAGAAGCCGCGCCGCGTATCTCAGAGGCGACTTGGCAGAAGGTTGCCTCGCCTTTGATTGGTTTTTATGATGGTTACATGGGCCCTGGCACTGGCATGTTTTTTGCTTTGGGCAATGTTGCGCTAAGGGGCCGACAAATTATTGAGGCCACTGGCGCCGCTAAAGTGCTTAACCTCTCCACCAACGTCGGCTCACTTATCTTTTTTATCTTAGGCGGTAATGTGCTATGGACAGTGGGACTAGCGATGATGGTTGGACAGACCATAGGTGCTTATTTTGGCTCGCACATGGTGGTAAAAGGCGGGAGCAAACTCATCCGTCCGGTGATTGTCTTAGTGTGTTTGGCGATGGTAACTAAATATGTTCTAGGATAAGCTGATTTATTGCATTATTAAAAGCATCACTCTGTAACTGGCCTAAAAAATATAACGCTAAAAAATCCCAACCTACTTAGTCTAAAAAGGCTGGGACTCTGCAAAATGGAATTTTATGGGCTGATTTAACCTATTGTAAATCCCTGCTCTATCAAGCTATTTACGCTTTATCACTCTCGTCTATCTCTTCTCGGCGCAAACCGTCTTGCCATTTACCGCTTTCAGTAGCACTAAGCTGGTTTGGTTCTAGCTCTTCTGCGTGCGGCTGTGGTATTGAGTCATTTAAGTCGTCCGCTTGTAAGACTTGGTCACGACTATGATTGTAGCTCATACGCTCTTTGAGAGTAGACTCAGCATCACGATGACGGTGTTTGAGTGCTTCTTCATCAGGATGAGCTTTACTAAAATCAGTCTGCTCAGCCGCTTCTTTGAGCGTATCTTGCTCATCAACCCTCTCAACATCACCATCGCTCTCATAACCATGATTAGGATTGGCATCGCCCGTTTCTTCATCAATAGGCTTACCAGCTTCACTTTTAAGCTGGGCGTAATCGGTGAGCTTATGCACAGCGTTCTCAAGACTATGAGGATTATCGCGCTGTTGTACTTGTTGTAGATGCTCATCAAAGATATCTGTCAATAATGAGTTATAACGTAAGCCATTATAATGAATCAATTGCTCAGCTTCGCTTTCAGTGATATTACCGCTTTGGCTAGCTTGTACCACGTGATCTTCAAACGTTAACCCTGCAAACTCGCCATTATGCTCTGCTTTTTTGAACTTTTGCCAAAGCGGTTCAATTTTAAGTAAAGACTGATAAGCGTGTTCCATTCGGCCTGTGACATCGTCTGCATCGGTATTATAATAAACCATGGTTTTTAGGTAATCCCGAAATGGATTAGCTGCAAAGTCATCCATGAAAGTATCGCCAAGCTTAACTTTTAGCTCATCGCTAGTAGGAGTAAAGATACGTCCACTTGGGAAAGTGACAAAACCTACTAGATTTGCGGCCATACGATTTGGGAAATTAGCAAAAAACGACACAAAGGCCTCTTGGATAGTGTACAAACTATCTTGTAAAGCCACCTTTGCATGCAAACGCTCGGCCTCAGATTTACCGCCATTTTCGTAGAACTGCAAAATAGCAGTGGCAATAAACAGATGACCATGAATATCCGCTAGTCGGCCAGAGAGCATCTCTTTACGCTTTAAATCCCCAGCTAATAAGCCTAAGGCCATATCAGCGGTTAAGGCAAAACTAGCGCTCAAACGATTGATATGTTGGTAATAAGGGCGAGTGAATTTGTCCGCAAAGCTTGGCGCGTCACTGCTACCACCGATGTAACCGGCAACAAAAGCTCTAGCACCGCGGTTAAAGGTATAACCTAAGTGTTTGAAGAATAGAGTATCAAACTCTTTGACCGCGCTTTGTTTATCTTCGCTTTGCAATAATTGCAGCTCATCAAATAAATAAGGGTGGCAGCGCATAGCGCCTTGACCAAATATCATCAGTGAACGCGTCAGAATATTAGCGCCTTCAACGGTAATAGACACAGGAATAGCTTGATAAGGCGTGGTCAAAAAGTTACGGGGGCCCATCTGAATACCGCGGCCGCCAAGCACATCCATGCCATCATTAACCACTTCGCGCATGGTTTCAGTCGCATAGTATTTAGCCATCGCTGTCATCACTGACGGTGTACCGCCTTGGTTTAGGCCACAAGTGACGAGGTGCCGAAAGGCCTCAAGCATATAAGTCTTACTGGCCATACGGCTAGTAGCGTCTTGCACTCCTTCGAATTTACCGACTGAGATCTTAAACTGCTCACGTACTTTGGCAAAAGCGCCGACCGACAGATAAGTCATCTCGCTAGCTGAAGTCGATAACGCTGGTAAGGAGATACCGCGGCCGACGCCTAAGCACTCCATTAGCATCCGCCAGCCGCGTCCTGCGTTCTCAATACCGCCGATAATATAATCTAAAGGAATAAAAACATCGGTGCCATCGACAGTACCATTCATAAAGGGCGAACCACTTGGATTGTGACGAGGACCGGTAATAACGCCTTCATGGCTAGCCGGCACTAACGCACAAGTAATGCCATAATCTGTTTTGTTAGGATCGCCAAGTAAGCCTTCTGGGTCATACATCTTAAAGGCCAAACCGACCACAGTAGCGATAGGCGCAAGCGTAATCCAGCGCTTAGAGAAATTCATTCGTAGACCAAGCACTTGCTTGCCTTCATGGTCGCCATAACAAACTACGCCTGTATCTGGTATTGCGCCTGCATCTGAGCCCGCTTCAGGCCCTGTCAAACCAAAACAGGGAATCTCAGTACCATCGGCAAGACCGGGTAGCCAGCGCTGCTTTTGCTCATCCGTACCGTAATGCATCAATAGCTCACCTGGGCCCAAGGAGTTGGGAACCATGCAACTGACGGCAGCGGTTGGCGAGCGCGAAGCAATTTTACTCATCACTCGGCTTTGCGCGTAAGAGCTAAAATCAAGACCGCCAAATTCTTTAGGAATAATGAGTCCCAAAAAGCCTTTGTCTTTGATAAATTGCCAAGCTTCTGGCGATAAGTCTTTTTCTTCGTGCTGAATCTGCCATTCATCAAGCATAGCGCAAAGCTCTTCAACTTCATTATCAATAAAGCTTTGTTCTTCCTCAGAGAGCTGCGGATAAGGATACTGAGCAAAGGTATTCCAATCCGGCGCGCCCATAAACAGCTCTTTTTCCCACCAGCTAGTCCCTGCATCGAGTGCCTCACGCTCCGTATCACTCATGCTTGGCATCGCGCCTCCCAAAGTCTTATAGACGGGCTTGGTAATGAGCGCTTGACGAAGAGGGGTAATGAGCAGCACCAAACAAAGTAGCGCAATAGGAATGCCCAAAATAAGTGACCATGGACTAATAATAGCCGTCACTATCACCGTAGCAATAGCAACAATACTGCCAGTCACCCTAGATAAGGACATTAAAAAGAGGGCCAACACCATGGCTAGCTGAATAAATACTGCCAAAATAAATAAGCCAATCGCCATGATGGTCTCCTTAATAACGGCTAATAAAATGACATTTTTTTTATAAATAACGCCAAAACGCCATTAACATTATTATTTGATAATTCTATCTATTAATATGAAATATTACTTGACAATTATCAACCATAAAAATGCTGCCACATGTCGAGAATATGTATCAGTTAGCCAATAACTTTCGATAAACATCAGCGTAAGAGGATTAAAGAATAAAGAGAGTGTCAAAACCTGTAGTCTTATTACCGCTAACAACAGCTGGTTTGGTTATAAAAATCTTTATAATGCTTTATAGTGATAAACCATTAGCTGAAGGGTGCCAAGCCTTTTTCAGCATAAGATAAGGTGTCGTTGCGGCCGACAATGATATGATCAATTAAAGATAAATCTAATAAGTCGCAAGCTTTTTTGAGCTCATAAGTTAATACGTTATCCGCTGTGGAAGGGGTAGCATCAGTATGAGGATGATTATGGGCGATAATCAGTTGGCTGGCGGCGTGAGTGAGCGCATGGCGTAACACGTGTTTGATACACACCGAGCACGAGGAGATACCACCGGTAAACAAGATCTCGTAATTTAGTAGACTTAAGGCGTTATCTAAACACAGCACGGCAAAAACCTCTCTAGGCTCCCCGCGCAGTTGGGTACTGATATAGTCCTTGACCACTTGCGAGCGTCCAAGCGCTTGCCCGGTCTTGAGTTGACTATCTAAATAACGAGTACCCATCTCAAGTGAGGCAAGCATTTGCGCGTACTTGGCAGGACCGATGCCATGGCAGGCGAGTACGGTCTCTTTTGGGGCGGCCAATAGCTCAGCAAGCGTGCCAAACTCATCAATCAAATGCCTTGCAAGCTCAATGGCCGATTGCGACTGAGTGCCAGTACGCAAAAATATCGCTAATATCTCAGCATCAGAGAGATGACTGGCGCCAAATTTTAATAGCTTTTCGCGCGGTCTATCATCTTCATGCCAGTCTTTGATAGCCATCAGTTTTCCTTTTTTGACTTAGTTTGTTAGTTTCGCTTTAGACTCAATACTCAAAAAATATTTGAAAAGTACTCAAAAAAAGGCTTTGTTCGCAATAGCTTTATAAAACCTTCCCTAACTTATCTCATAATTGTTACTATAAGCGCAATTTTTATCTTCTTTCTTTTACCTTCTACTGATCGATGTCACGCCTATGTCAAAAGTTCTACTCGCTATTACTGGCGGTATCGCCGCTTATAAATCTGCTTTTTTTGCCCGTCTGCTTATCAAAGCAGGGTTTGAGGTGCGGGTCATTATGACCACCGGAGCACAGGGCTTTATTACGCCGCTGACTTTGCAAGCTCTAACCGGTAATGAGGTGCATACCTCTTTGCTCGATGAAGAAGCGGAAGCGGGTATGGGTCATATTGAGCTGGCAAAGTGGGCAGACCTGATTGTTATCGCGCCAGCTTCTGCCAATACTTTGGCGCGATTGGCTATGGGTATGGCGGATGACTTGCTAACGACGGTTTGTTTGGCGACTACTGCGCCTGTCATCTTGGCTCCGGCGATGAATCAGCAAATGTGGGCGCACCCTGCGGTGAGTCTTAATGTGCAGACTTTACGCGATATGAATTATCATATCATCATGCCAGCCAGTGGCGAGCAGGCTTGCGGTGATGTTGGTGCCGGGCGTTTACCTGAGCCTGAGCAGTTATTGAGCGAGGTGCAATTATTCAGCGCACAGCTTAATACGGAGCAGCGTTTGGCTGGCAAGCGCGTGATTATTACGGCCGGACCAACGGTAGAGGCGATAGATCCGGTACGCTATTTGTCCAATCACTCCTCTGGCAAGATGGGCTTTGCTTTAGCGACAGCTTGCCGTGATGCAGGCGCACAGGTAATTTTAATTGCTGGTGGTAAAGTGACCTTACCGACGCCACTGGGTGTCACCCGTATCGATGTGTTATCCGCCGAGCAAATGCTCATTGCCGCGCAGCAGTGTGTCGATGGCAGTCATAGCGCTTTGCAAACGATGCCAACTATAACGTTCGACCGGCAAAATCATGACCATGAACATCATCACGATCACGAGCATGGCGACTGTGATTGTGATGAAACGGACAGCTTTATAGAAGATATGACTCTAAATAAACCTGCCGATATCTTTATTGCGACAGCAGCGGTTGCTGATTATCGTACTCGCGATGCAGCTCCACAAAAAATCAAAAAAACTCAGGAGGCCATGAGTCTCGATTTGGTTAAAAACCCGGACATTTTAGCGACCATCTCTTTGGCACACCCAGAGCTATTTGTAGTGGGTTTTGCTGCAGAGACTCAAGATGTTGAGCATTATGCCCGTGGCAAATTAGCTGCTAAAGATTTAGATATGATCGCCTGTAATGATGTCTCGCGCGCTGATATCGGCTTTGCTAGCGATGATAATGCTATGCAAGTATTTTTTGCGGATCATTATGAGCATGATTCCATCGTTTTGGATAAAGCCAGTAAAGATAACATCGCAGAACAACTCGCCGCTATCATCGGTGAGACGCTCGCGCAGCGCCATCAAGATTAGAGTTACTATCACTTTTGCTATGACCTAGCCTTGAGCTGTGAGCTAATATTTATGTTAGATAGTGATAATACTCAGACTTGGCTGTTATTGGCTATTTTTGCCTTTGCTTCTTTGTTACATGGGATTAGCGGCTTAGGGGTGACTTTAGTCACGACCTCGGCGCTAGCGAGTATTTATCCTTTGCCGCAAGCTATCGTGCTAGTGATATTTCCTTCATTATTGCTCAATGCTATGACTTGGCTAAGTGGCGGTGGGCGTAGTCTCTGGCAGAATTTTAGTTATTATGGCAGGCGCTATTGGCTGCTGGCGTTAATGAGTTTACTTGGTAGTTTGCTTGGCGCAAAGCTGTTGTTATGGGTCGATAGTGCTTATATTTTGCTAGTTTTGGCGCTGGTTATTGACTTTTATGTGATTACTAGTCTACTAGGCAAGCAGATCCGTCTGCCGAATACTCAGCCTATGCTTATTATTGTAGGTATCAGCGCGGGTATTATTGGCGGTGCGACCAATGCTATGTCGACTATTTTGATGATGTATTTATTATCAGCAAGTGATGATAAAGATACCATCGCCAAAGTAGGAAATATGTGCTATTTCTTAGGCAAGATTGCGCAGATTATCGTTTTGCGTGAGCCTATTATGGCGCTAAGTGGCAGTGAGTGGCAGCTGATTGTTTTACTTAGCCTCTTATCCATCGCCGCTTTATTGATAGGTATTCGTCTGCGCCGCTATCTACCACAAGCGCGCTTTCGTCAGCTTATTTTACTTATATTAAGCGTACTTGGCATAGGCGTAGGCTGGCAGGCGCTTAGCGCTTTGTTTTAATATTATTGTTTTAGCATTAGCGTTTTACAACCACTACTGTTTAACCAATTATCTTGCCAAAATACAATTGCTGCGCCACTCTAAAAGTATTACAGTGCGCCTCGACTACATCTTCGATATCCTCTGAGTAACCGCCGCCCATGACGATGGCGACTGGGATATTGGCGTCTTTGGCTTGCTGCAATACATATTTATCACGCGCTTTGCAGCCCTCTTGCGTCAGTGCTAATTTGCCAAGTTTATCGGTCGCTAGCACATCGACTGCCGATTGATAAAAAATCATATCAGGAGCGACTTCGTTTATGAGGCGCGGCAAAGTATCGTATAAAACGGCTAAATAGTCTTCATCACCGGTATCATTAGCCAGCTCAATATCAAGATCAGAGACTTGTTTGCGAAAAGGATAGTTCTTAGCGCCATGCATGCTAAAGATAAACACCCGCGGCTCGTCCTGCATAATACTAGCGTTACCGTTGCCTTGGTGCACGTCTAAATCGACGACCAATATCTTCTTTGCTTGGCCACGATTTAACAATAAGTTGCTAGCAATACAGACATCGTTAAATACACAAAAGCCCTCGCCGTGATCAGCAAAAGCGTGATGGGTGCCGCCTGCGACATTCATCGCTACCCCATACTGCTGAGCATATAGCGCGCATTCATAGGTAGCATGAGCGATATGACGACCGCGATCGACTAAGGCAGGCGTCATCTCAAAGCCGATAGGCCGCGCCTCTTTACGAGTCAAAGTTTGGGTTTTGAGCTTATACCAATACTCAGCGGTATGGGTGGTCAAGATCTCATCTTCACTAAGCCGCTTTGGCGCAAAGAAGTTATCGCTGGTAATAGTACCCTCAGCCAGCAGCCGCTCAGGAATCATGGTGTATTTTTGCATAGGGAAACGATGTTTTTCGGGTACTGAATAACGAAAAATCTCAGAGTAGGCAATTTTTAGCATAGTATTGTTTTTAAGACCGTTATTGCATTTTTTTGGTGGGTAGAAAAAAGGTGCGAGCATCGGCTTGCGCGCGTAATTCGCCTAGTAGGGTAGGCATATCCTCGCTAGGATCTTGCGTGTTTATCAAGTCGCCAAACACCTCATAAGCGACGGTAGTCATAGCAATGACGCTTTGTAGTAAGTGTTCAATAATATCATCATTAAGTCCTACGACTTCAACATCAATCGCGTTTTTGTAACGTATCTCGCCATCATTAATATCCATCTCAAGGTTACCGACGATCAAATCATAGTTGATTTGAGTGATGAGTAGCATGGCGGCACTTTGATGGCTCTCTGGTATCAAAAACGGCAAAATACCATAGACCGCTAGCAAACCCTCTTTTTCTTGTACGCGAAACAGATAGCCACAGTCTACTCGGCGGTTTTTTAGACGTAAGGAGAGATGATGCGATTGCTGTGGGTCTGAGAGCCGAGGTTTATAATGAGTATAATGCCAGTGTTTGTGACGGCAATAGAGCTTTAAATAGTCGATAATAGCCATCTCACTACCGCTATTAGCACCTTGTTTTATTAAAGACAGCTTGACACTCTTAGCCGTGTTTTTGCGCTCGCTATAGCTATCGTCAGTATTGTCTTTGTTTGTTTGCTCAGTAGTTGTAGCGGGCGCTGGCAAGTCGGGAGCATTAACATGATTAGCAGAATGAGTATCGTTAGGGTTAATGATATCTTGCGGTGCACGACTAGTCAGTAACCGTTTTAGTTTTTGCCATAAGCTGAGTTTATGATGGTTACTCATAGGTCTTGGCTCATAATTTTGGACTTAATAGCTTAGAGTTTGGGCTCTTAAAGCAAAAAATAATCCGTTATCTTCTGACTTTAAGCATAACATTAAATAAGCAATTAGCTGTCTTTTTTTGCTAAAGCGGCTTTGATATTAGGCTGCGTATAAAAAGCTTGTATCATCTTACGTAGATGAGCGCTTAGCCAGTCACTGCTGATAGCGTCTTGGATGATAGGCCGCAGCGCTTTAGTCAATTTTGTCATTGCAAGCTTATCAATATTTAGGCTAGCTGCCAAAGTAGCGATAGAGTCAGCTTGATGATTTTGGTACCAAGTCTCAACACTAGCGGCGACTAAGCTATGCAGATAAGGCGAGAGACGCAGACGGTTATAGCTTTGCTGTACGCTCGACTCTATATGATCGATACTACTATGACCGGGCTCATCGCGTAGATAAGTCTGTAGCTCGCTGACCGGCTTATCTTTGATACGTGTCCAGCCTGCGGTGAGCAGCCGCGTCACTTCGTCATTAGTCAGATGCTCCTGCGCATTACGCTCAGCACGCCGCGTCAAATCCTTAATATTACGATGCAAGTAGGTTTGTAGTTTGCCATCGAGATTGCTATTGGTGGCTTTTTCAAATGAGCTGCGCCCTATTTTCATCAATTTGCCAACCCCGCCTGCTTTATCAAGGGTGGTTTCCATAAAGTCGTTGATGGCGTGATAAAGGGTCTGGGTCAATAAATCGGCAAAAGCATCATTACCGATAAAGCTGTGAATTAAAGCATTACGCTGCTCGTCATGACTGCCGATATAACTTGCGAGAGTCTCAATTTGTGTGTCATCAACCAGCTCGCGTAGCGGCATGTTGTCATTGGCAGGATGGTAGATAATGGTTTGTAAAATAGCACGAATATCGGTGCGCATGATCTCAGTCATTGGCTGACTAAGTAACCAGCCATTAATGAGGCGCTGTAAGTCCTCACTACTCACATATCGACTCATTTGCTGCGCGCTAAGCCACTGCCAAGCTTCCTCAGCTAAAGGCTGCGCTTGCTGAGTGAGCCACTGCTGCATAAAGCTTATCTGCGCCTCTATCAAATCATGTAAGGAAGAGATAGGCGTTGATGGCTTATTTGCATCGTTGTTTTGTAGGTTTTGAGCATTATCAAGTGGTAAGGGGTTATTTGCGGTCATATTTGCAGCCATATTTGAGGTTATGATATCCGACTATTTGCTATACTAGGGCGTATTAAAAATCCAACATCGCCTAAGTTATTTATCGGTTTGCTTAGCATAGCGTATTATGACACGAGGGTAGCGGATGTTTTTGATAAAAGTTTATGACTTTTTTGGCTTTGTTTTATGAATCAGCTTGGCATGTATTAGGGCTCAGTTGCGTCCTTTTAACTGCTGAGTCGTTAAAATATTAAAATTATAAGAGGTCTTGATGAGTCAGTCGCCTTTCTCTACTCCCAAAGCTGCGCCTTTATTAACGATAGATAATCTGACGGTACAGCGCGGTGAGACGGCTTTGTGTGCAGGGGTTGAGCTGCAACTAGCGGCTGGCGGTATTTGTCATTTGATTGGTGCTAATGGTACTGGCAAAACCACGCTGCTTATGCAACTTGCCGGTCTGTTGCCTGTGCTGCGTGGCACTATCCGTTATCAAGGAAGAGCCGGTTTACCGATACAGCCGCTCTATATCTCGCATCAGTTAGGCATTCACCCTAATCTGACGGTCTCACAAAACCTAACCTTTTTGCTAAACCTCTATGGCATAACGCCAAGCGCTACGGATATCGATGCCGCTTTGGCTTGGGTAGGCTTGCAGGGTTTTGAGACGATCAGCTCAAGTCACTTATCAGCAGGGCAGACGCGGCGTATTACTTTGGCTCGGCTGTATTTAATGAGCGTAGAGGTGACACCTTTATGGCTGCTAGATGAGCCTTTTACCGCGCTTGATATTGATATGGTGGCGCGGATGGAGCAGCGTTTGCAAAGCTTTGCCGCAGCTGGAGGCTCGATATTGATGACTAGCCATCAAGCGGTAGGCGTGGCTAATCAAGTGCTTGATTTATCAGAGTATCTTGATTTGTTAGATGACGATTTTTCAGAAGACGATTCATCAAAAAGTGATTTATTAGAAAGTGATTTTTTGGACTAGTAACGCTTAAAATGTAACTTTTTAGATAAGTAAGATAAACAGCTAGCATCAGTATGACAAAAGCTAAAAAGGCTAGAAAGGATAACCAATGACAGACAGCCGTGTACAAGCTGCCGATAACGATATGACAAACGCTAAGCCCCTAAGCCTCAGCGAAGGGAGTTCTGCGGCGCGCGGTATTAGCTTCATCCAGCTTTGGCAACGCGAATGGCAAGTCAAGCAGCAAGGAGCGGTGCAGTGGTTGTATCCGCTAGTGCTGTTCTTGGTGATTATTACTTTGTTTCCATTAGCGGTCGGCAGTGAGCCGCAGTTATTGCAGCGTTTGGGAGTCTCAGCGGTGTGGATTGCCGCCTTGCTATCATTAGTAATGGGCGTTGACGGACTTTTCAAGCCAGCACTCGATAATGGCACGCTTGCGCAGTTGGTGGTGGCCAAAGCCTCGCTACCTTTATGGGTGCTAATGCGCTTGGTGATTCACTGGATTTTTAGTAGTGGTATAGTGGCGCTACTGAGCTTATTAGCGGTGCCGCTATTTGGCTTGAGTTGGTTTGAGGCAGGGATTTTGATGGCCTCTATTATCGCTGGGAGTCCGATGCTACTGATGTTATCGGCTATCGCTAGCAGTTTGACCTTATCGCTCAAAAATGGCGCGGTACTTGTGCCGCTGATTGCGCTACCGATGCAGCTCCCTGTATTGATCTTTGCGACTGGCGCGGTGGATTTATTCGCCACCGGTCTCAATGGTTTGCCTATTTTAGCTTTGCTACTGGCCGGCAGTATTGTCTCGGTATTAGTGATGCCATGGGTCATTGCTATGACCTTAAGAATGTCGTGGTTAAATTAAAGCTAGCCTACTAGGGCGTGTTGAAGCGCGCGAACTTTGCTATAATAGAAGCCTATAGTTTTTGCCGCTTGCTTAATACGGACAAAGGCTATTATTCATAGTAGAGCTATAAAGACTAGCTCGCCATTAGCCGCCTTAACATTAGCGCTGTGATTAGCGAGTTGTAGTGATCAATCCATATGCTGTGCAATAGGTTTATTCCATGCCCAACCTAAATAACGTCTCATCTCCTAGCCTGTGGCAGCGTATCTGGCAAGGCTTCTTGACCACTGTTGGTACCAAGCAGTTTTTTCGTCTGTTTGCGCCTTGGGTCAAATGGCTTAGCATTTTAGCGGCTATTTGCTTAGCTATCGGTAGTATTTGGGGGCTGGCTTTTGCGCCGCCTGATTATCTGCAAGGCAATAGCTACCGCATTATCTTCATTCATGTGCCTGCCGCCAGCTTAGCCATCTCGATATATTTTGCCCTTGCTGTATTAGGGGTGATCTTTATGGTTTGGAAAATTAAAACCGCAAGCTTAGTAGCGCAGGCATTGGCACCGTTAGGGTTTTTACTGTGCGTCATTAGTCTGCTAACAGGCTCTATTTGGGCCAAACCGACTTGGGGCACGTACTGGGTTTGGGATGCGCGCTTGACCTCCATGCTCATTTTGGCTTTTTTGTATGCTGGCGTTATGGCGTTATTTGCCGCCTTTGAGCATACGGCCAATCGCGGTAAAGCAGCGGCGATTTTATCTATTGTTGGCGCGGTGAATCTACCTATCATCAAGTATTCTGTTGAGTGGTGGAACACCCTGCATCAAGGCGCGACTTTTACCTTAACCGAAGCACCAAAGATGTCAGCAGATATGTGGATGCCGTTATTGTTGATGGTAGTAGGCAGTTATTTCTTGGTAGCAGCTTTAGCTGTTTATCGCACTAATACCCTTATCCTAAACCGCGATCAAGGCAAAGCTTGGGTAAAAGAATACATTCGTAGCCAACGTAAATAAGTGCTTAGCTGCTGTAAATTTTATGAAGAATATTGTTTGCAGTATGCCTTGTAAAAAGTCGTGTAGGAGAAAAAATGCAGCCTTATTTTTATAGCTTAACTGAATTTATCACTATGGGTGATCACGGGGTTTTTGTTTGGTCATGCTGGGCGATTACCGTAGGTATGATATTCGCTTTCATAGTTTATAGCCGTAATCAAAGAAAAGCGCTACTTAAGCAATTAGCCATTCAACAAGCTCGCCAAGCCCAGCGTAATCCTAATAAAAAGGCTAAAACCGCTATCAAATAAGATATTTTTTAGCTTCTTGTCGGCTAAGCTATTTATTTAGAATCTCTGCATGCAGCAGTTTATTTAGTCAATATGAACATCAAAAGTTATCATTGATTTGTACAAGCCGCGCTACCATATAATTATTGTAAGCTCAACAACAGTAAGCTTTGACTAGCTTAGCCAGTTTCGCCAATGCTTGCTATCTACTGCTACCTGCAAATCTTATTTTTGCAAAATAGCTATTTTATAAATGAGGTAAACTATGAACGCCGTTCGACGTAAAAAACTCATGTGGGTCATGTTTACGCTGGCAGGTGCCGCTATAGCCGTAGTATTAGTTATTTATGCTATCGGACAGCAGACAGATTACTACTTTGATGCCACTGCCATTGCTCAAGGTGAAGCGCCGCAAGATAAGCGTATTCGTGCAGGCGGTATGGTAGTGGCTGGCAGTGTGCAGCGCGCTCCCAACGATCCTTTGAGTGTCGAGTTTGCCATTACTGATTTTCAATCGACAGTACCGGTAACTTATCAAGGTATTTTGCCAGACTTGTTCGCTGAAAACTCAGGAGTAGTCGCTACTGGTAAGATGCAAGGGGAGACCTTTGTCGCTGGTGAAGTGTTAGCTAAGCATGACGAAAACTACATGCCGCCTGAAGTTGCCAGATCGATGAAGGAGAATAATCGCGCGGCGGTGATTCCGCCTTCTGAGCAGTATAATCCTGCTGAAAAGGTTCATCAAACTCAAACCTTACAACAGTAGCTAATATCTGCTATAACTATAAACACTCACCGCTAATCTCAAATAAAAAAGCCACCGATAACGCTATCGGTGGCTTTTTTTAGTTTTGACCGTCAGTAGTATCTGACTCAGTAGGAGTTGGCGTTTAAACTTAGTCATCCCATTTTGGAGAATAGT
The DNA here is from genome assembly GCA_029267175.1 of Psychrobacter sp. Taxonomy (GTDB): domain Bacteria; phylum Pseudomonadota; class Gammaproteobacteria; order Pseudomonadales; family Moraxellaceae; genus Psychrobacter. Next base: position 18,721 of record JARIDJ010000062.1, read on the forward strand.
CAGGGTGTTCAATCTTGCGCCCATCACTGCGCGCCAAAGTAGCTATTTTTTTAATCTCATCAGCACTTAGCTCAACTTTTATTGCATCCAAGTTACCTTGCAAATGATCAGGATTAGAGGTCTTTGGAATAGCGACCCGGTCTTTATCAGAGAGTATCCAAGCCAAAGAGACTTGCGCTGGGGTGATATTGTGCTTATCAGCAATTTGCTTAATCGTGTCATTGTCAAACACATCACCGCGCGCGAGTGGCGAGTAGGCTTCTAGTAAAATATGATGATTATTCAAAAAAGTCTGCAAGCTGTTTTGCTTAATAAAGGGATGAAACTCGACTTGATTGACCACAATAGGCACGTCAGCATATTTTTTAGCTTCTATGATATTGGCGATATTAAAGTTAGAAACGCCAATATGACGGGTCAAACCTTGCTTTTGCAGCTCGCATAAGGCTGGCATAGTCTCAGATAAAGGCACACGATCATCTGGCCAATGTAGCAATAATAAATCAACATAATCAGTGTCGAGATTCTCTAGCGAGCGCTTGGCTGCTGCCATTAGTTTTTCAGGCTCAAATTTCATATCATCAGGGAATATCTTGGTGGTCAAAAAGAATTTATCACGAGCCACGCCTGATTGCTTAATACCTTCTCCGACTTGCTGCTCATTATTATAAGCTTGCGCGGTGTCGATGTGCTCGTAGCCCATTTGCAGGGCTTTACTGACGATGTCTATACAGTCTTGACCAGTCGATTGCCAAGTGCCTAAGCCTAATACGGGAATATTAGCTTGTCCGGCGGTACGAATGTTATAGGTTTTTGTACTCATATTTTATCCTTATTATTGTATAGGTTAGTGATCGGTGCTAATTAACTTCTCATTGAACTTGAGAGTTTTTATAGCGCTCCCTCACTATAAGAAAAAATCATTCTAGACGATAGGGTAGATGACGCTTTCCTACAAAGCCTAAACAAGGCGTTAACGTCTTTTAAAATATAAACACATCCTTTTGTTTACCGCTAAATTAATTTGAATATTCTTTATTACAAAACCTTACCCGTATAAAGGCTTTATTGATAACCCTTATGCTATAGTTGAATTAAAGAGTATATGAATCAAGTGCTTATAAAAAAATATAAAAAATAATATAGCTATAGGGCTATATTTTTAGGAGTAACTATGCCAGATATTATGACCGATAGCTCTATAGAGGATGATAACTCTCTAAGTCGAAAACCGATCTCATGGTTTATTTTTGGCCTCATGGCAAGTGTCACTTTTGTCGGCATTCTCTCTGAGCTTATGCCATCTGGTATTTTGCCGCAAATGACCGCTGGTCTTGGCATTGAACAGACGCAAGTAGGGTTTTTGGTAGGTATTTATGCGCTTGCTTCAGCGATATTTGCCATTCCTTTAATCAGTGCAACCTTATGGGTGAATCGAAAAATTCTGCTGCTAGCGTTACTCACCGGCTTTGCCATCTCTAATATCGTAGTGGGACTGACGTCATCGTATTATCTAATTGTCGCAATGCGTATTCTGGGCGGTATCTGCGCCGGTATTATGTGGCCAATGATTGCCGCTTATGGTACTGCGCTAGTCCCTGAAAATATGCACGGTAAGGCGATTACTATCATTATGGCGGGTAATACTTTTGGCGTCAGTTTGGGTCTACCGATTATGACCTTTATCGGTACTCATGTCGGCTGGCGTATGTCGTTTTTAGTGCTAGGTGGCCTTGGAGCGCTGATTGCACTTTTAGCGATGAAATTCTTACCCGCGGTGAAAGGTGAGAAGCTGACGCAAAGCAACTCACCATTAGCGGTTCTTAAAATCCCTGGTGTTTGGATAGTATTGGCGCTGACCTTTTTGGCCGTAGTGGCGCACTACA
>JARIDJ010000041.1 GCA_029267175.1 Psychrobacter sp.
ACCTTTGGTGTAAGCGGCCAAGTCGTAAGCTGAAAAGAATTTGCCTGTGCGCTTGAGATGTTTGAAACTAAGCTCATTAACGTAATTCCAAACAAAATTAACCGCCCCAGCTAAGATATTGAGCTGACTCGCGTGTTTGTCTTTAATGCGTAGTTTGAGCGTTTTCATAGGGTAATTATGATCTCAAGGCGATTGGTTATCAAGGTATTCGCAATATTGGGTGACAAGGGTTGACGCCTGATATCCATGCCCTAGAAAGACGTGGTTTTACAGCGCTAGATGATAAAACCCTATATACTACCACATATCTTGAAATTGCTGAAAAATAGACTTTTTATGCTCTACATAGAAGACGAGATAGCTTTTGCTAAAGGATAAATGCTCTTCTAGCTTTATCCATAGTTAAGGATGAGCGCTTAGTGAGTAACTTAGACGAATTATTCAATACGGTTTATTGCCATAAGTATCAATCTGTAAATCCGACTTGCAATCAGCTATTTCATTAGTTAAGATAAAGCTATTCTGAAGTGTTGGCGAGTGGATGCTATTTCCCTGAGCCGATAATGCTTTACCAGGATGTGCTACCTATTGCTTCATTGTGTATGCCTGCACTGCTTGCAGTGTATCAGGAAACCTGCCGAGGCAATGACACATCCGCCCTGAACTTCACGGTTCATGGGTCACCATCCCACAGCGGCACTTCGGTTGTTAAATTCGGTTAGTGGCTATCTTTTATAGAGTATTCGCTAACTTTAAAAGCCCTTATCATATAGTGATAGGGGCTTTTTTATATTTACTACTCAGATCTAATTAGCGTAATAAGTTATTCGTCATTGGCAGAGCACGTAATTTTTTTCACATCTTTTGGGATATTTTTGGCAGTGCCATCTACCGTAGTATTTTGCTTAAATACATCCCCAAAAGGGTTTTGTTGCTGCTGACCAAAAGGATTTTGACCACTACCCATGTTACCGCCAAATGGGTTTTGTCCGCCCATACCGCCCATTCCTCCAAACGGATTTTGTCCACCCATACCGCCTGCACCGCCCATTTGCTTAGCCATCATCTCCATCATTTTTTGTTGATTATTCATAACGTAATTATTGGCTTTATCTTTGAGGAATTTCTGTACTGGCGGTAGCACTACTAATACTGCTAATAAATCACTGATGACGCCTGGTATCAGCAATAAAATACCAGCTACTGCCATAGCGACGCTTTTGAGCATAGTAGACTCTTGTGGACGCATCGCTGGATTCATCATCCCGCCAGCTTTCATCTGCTGCGCCATAGGGTTGAGGGCAACCATACCTTTACGAATAAGCGAGATACCAATGACTGCGGCGATAATAAACCACATAAACACCAGCCAACCGCTAGTGAACTGGGCAATTAAATACCAGACCAGCATCTCAATAATAAACCAAACGATGGCAATCCCAACTATCTGACCCATGACGTGTCGTCCTTAAAATAAACTTAAAAATTAAATGTTAACTTATGATGTATATGGGGATGGCTTGCTATACTATCAAACTTGTAAAGGTTTTTTAAGTCGATTATCAAGCGCAAGCTTATATCTAGGCGCTATTCGCCTAAAAACAGCAATTCATAGCAAGACAATAGCAAGATAGTGGAGAATTATGGCAATTATTATTGGGATTGATCCTGGCTCGCGGATGACGGGTTATGGCATCGTTCAGCAAACGGGCGATAAGCTTACTTACATTGATGCCGGAACGATTCGCACTGATACTAAGGAGATGCCTGAGCGCCTCAAACGTATTTTTAATGGCTTGACGCGTATCACTCAGCATCATCTTAAGTATGCTGATGAGCCTATTTATACCGCTATTGAGCAAGTGTTTATGGCGGAGAACCCTGACTCTGCCCTAAAATTAGGTCAAGCACGCGGTGCCGCTATCGCAGCAATGGTCGCTTTAGATTTGGAAGTGTCTGAATATACCGCTCGGCAAATAAAGCAAGCGGTCTGTGGTTATGGTGCGGCGGCCAAAGAGCAAGTACAAGAGATGGTCTGTCGTATTTTGGCGTTAGAAGTAGTACCACAGCAGGACGCCGCTGATGGCCTCGCCTGCGCGATTTGTCATGCGCATTCAAGCCACTCGATGAATAAGCTGATCCTCAATAGTGCGCTACGAGGGCGTAGCTCTTCTAAGAAAAAAGGACGCTGGCGTTTGAGTGAAGAGGACTTGGGCAACCTACGCTAAGCTTAATCCCCTTACGCTAGACGACTAGCCTTAGTTAACCCTTTCGCCTAGTTAACCACTTCTTTTTCGATAACGGTATCTAATACATAAGCGTAGTTTGAATCGATGTTATCCACTAGCACCGTATCATGGTTAGTTTTGTAACGCTGCAAGCGTAGCACTTCGTTGTGCTTGCCATCATGCTCGTAACCATCAATAGTCCCCGCAAATTCTACATAGTCTCCTGTGCTAGTTTTGATACCTGAATCATCATAGCTGACCGGCTTTACTTGTAAACACAGTTGCGACTGATTGTCTTGACAAGGCTTGGAGTCGGCAGCTACTGCCCAAAATATAGTTTCGCCTTTGCTGTTATACTTCGCTTGAGCAGTAAGCTTACCCCTCCAAGTCAAAGTACTGCCCTCATTGGTCACTTGTGTCAGTGTCGGCAGCTCATCGCTATTTTCGTTAATAATTAGCTTTAGCTGGCTATCCCCTTGAATGAGCTGATTTAATAAGTTTTCAGCGGCATCGAGCTTGCCGCACGACATCTTAGTACTCATGCTATCCTCAGTGCTCAGCGTATCGCCTTGTAGCTGAAAATTGGCGCTCATAATATTACAGCCAACGCTATAATTAAGACTGTTATTGCCTTGTTGATTAAAATTGAGAGTCACTTGCTCCTTAATCTTATTAAGGGCGCTCACTGGCTGATTTTTACTATCGCTTGCCTTACTTAAGATCCAGCGGTAGTTGCTAAGCGTATCAATCCTCTCTTGCTCTACACTTTTGGGCTCTAGCAGCGCCGACTCTTCTTCCATACTATCGGCACCCTTATTACTTGCGCCCTCTTCGTTATTACTCGATTGTTGAGCGGCGCTATTATCATTGGTAGTAGTTTTAGAATCATTATCACTACTAGCCGAGTTGTCGCTACAAGCAGTTAATGCCAAGGCTACAGCCAGCATACTAGGCCAGAATAATGAGGGTATATTTAACTTATTAGTTAGCATAAACGGCATCTCTTTTATTACTAGTTCCTGACTAGCCTAAATATTGGCATCCTTGCTTTGTACGTTTGAGTCTTATTCGTATAGAATAAAAATTAACTATAACGGGTATTACTCTGACTCATGTAACGAATTGTTTAGTTTAGCCACTTAATTTATATCAATATTGTTAATAATCGGCTACTCATTAGTATTTTATGATTGCGTATTAGCCAGATAAAAAACAACGACTAATCAGCACTCGTCTAATTAGTCGTTATTTTTGTTAGCTTGTAAATTCAATTAACTTAGATATTTGTTTATTCAAATAGTTTTTATTTCAGCAATTACTTATTTCAGTATTTGTTTGATGGGTTAGATTCAGATTTTGCTAATGCTTTTATACTAAAGCGCTCATGCATATGCTTATAAAAACGGGCTAGGTTTTCGCCGTGCTCCAGTAGATTGACCTTAAGCGCTTTACCAAAATCCAATCCTAGATACAGCACGATATCGGCAAAGGTAAGATGATCAGTCACTAAGTAGTCGCGCCCTGTCAATGCCTTCTCAAAGTAAGGCAAAGCCTTGATAGCGCGAGCTATAGAAGGGGCTACAAACTCTGGAACTTGCTCCACACGATGCGCTTTTGAGGGGTGGCTGTGCTGAAAAGCTAGCATCAGATTATAGAGAACTTCAAACTCAGCGATACGGCGCATAGCACAGACCTGAGCGCGCTGAACCACATCATTACCCATCACTGAACGCTCGCCATAAACCCTATCCAAATACTCGCATACCGCTTGTGAGTCATTTAGAACCGTACCGTCGCCTAGAGTCAGCACCGGCACCGTCTGCATAGGATTCATCTTAGTAAAAGCCTCTGACATTTGCTCATTACCAACAAAGTCGATATCTACGACATCCAAATCATCCATATCATCAATATCGATACCTTTTGAAGCCAATAAAATGATAGCTTTACGTGGATTGGGAGCTGTGCGGGTGAGGTATAATTTTTTCATTATAAATTCCTTTTAATGGGCTTTAGGCTTGGTAGCTTGACTATCATTATCATAGCAAACCCTTATCAAAACGGGGTAAAAAAATACTAAGAAGCCCCACAACTTTAAGTTATGAGGCCGTTAGGTTGCTATTATAAATAGCTCGCTATCAATAGCTTACTACCATAAATCAGCTCCTTATTTATTTGGAGCAGGCGTAGTACGTAAGTATGGTTTGATTTCTGTATGACCTTTTGGATAGTTAGCAGGAATATCTTCATTCTTCACGCTTGGTGGAATGATAACGTCATCTCCCTCTTTCCAATCAACAGGGGTGGCTACGTTATACTCATCAGACAATTGCATAGCATCAATAACGCGGATGATCTCATCAAAATTACGGCCACAGCTAGCAGGATAAGTGAGCGTTAGACGGATCTTTTTATTAGGATCAATAATGAACACGCTGCGTACGGTATGAGTACTATCAGCATTCGGATGCATCATGTCGTACAGCTCAGCAACTTTTTTGTTAGGATCAGCGATAATTGGGAAATTAAGCGGGGTTCCTTGAGTCTCGCCAATATCTTTTGCCCAAGCATGGTGATCATCGATACCGTCAACAGAGATACAAATCGGCTTAACACCGCGCTTTTGGAACTCGCCATTTAAGGCCGCTGCACGGCCAAGCTCAGTAGTACAGACTGGGGTAAAGTCCGCAGGATGTGAGAAAAATACTACCCAGTTGTCGCCAGCCCAATCATAAAAATTAATCTCGCCATCAGTAGTGTTTGCATCAAAATTTGGGGCGTCATCGCCTAAACGTAAATGTGCCATGTTTTTGTCCTTATTTTTCAAAGTTACGCGCAACATATCGATTTATGTCTGCGCTCTATTATTTTGATTAATATACTGCTTTACAATTGTTCTATCAAGCGCCTATTAATAAAAAAGCCACTACAGCTTAGCAAATTGCTTATCAGTACAGTGTGATTGATTGTAATGTGTTTATTATGTTTTTGATTAAATATTGACAGTAAAAACCCATCTCAAGCTGACTTAAGATGGGCGGGTTTGCAAACTACCAATGTTGGTTTTTATTTAATCTATCAGCTAAGCGGGCTTATAACTGTCACGCAAGCTAACGATCTGATTAAACACCGGCTGCTCACGGCTATGCTCACTCTCATCTGAGATAAAATAGCCTTCACGCTCAAACTGAAAGCGCGTACCAGCAGCAGCTTCTACCAATGAGGGCTCAACCACTGCGTTTAGTACGGTTAGCGAGTTAGGATTGAGCGCTTGATGGACATCATCGACACTACTAGGATCGGCTACGCTAAATAATGGCTCATACAGACGCACTGTAGCCGCAACTCCTTGGCTGGCTGAGACCCAATGAATAACGCCTTTTACTTTACGGCCTTCAGGATTATTACCTAAAGTCGCCGGATCAATAGTGGCTTTTAGCTCTACCACGTTACCATCATCATCTAATACATGCTCAGTCACCGCTAGTACATAGGTGTTACGCAGACGGATCTCAGGCTTTTCAGGGGATAAGCGCTTGTAACCCGCTGGCGGCTGGGTCTCATAGTCGCCTGCATCGATATAAAGCGTTTGGGTAAACGGAATCTCGCGCTCGCCCATATCAACGTTAGGATGCTTAGGCTGAGTAAGCCAAAGCGTCTGGGTCTCATCATCAAAGCGTGCCTTGACGCTATCGGATTTTAGCGTGTCCCATTGGCTTATCGCTTCATCGAAATTAGTAATAGTGACTTTAAGTGGTTTGAGTACTGCCATACCGCGCGCTGTGGTGTTATCAAGTGACTGGCGAATACTAAACTCAAGCAAGCGCATATCGGTGACACCGTCCGCCTTAGCGATACCCACGCGCGCACAAAAGTCGCGTAGACCTTCAGGCGTATAGCCACGGCGACGCATGCCAGCGATAGTCGGCATACGCGGATCATCCCAGCCATCAACAATACCCTCATCGACCAGCTGCTTAAGCTTACGCTTACTAGTCAAAGTATGATCGACATTTAAGCGTGAGAACTCGTACTGATGAGGCGGCTGCTCAAAGCCAATCTTGGCGACGATCCAATCATAAAAGGGACGATGATCTTCAAATTCAAGCGTACATAGCGAGTGAGTAATGCCCTCGATTGCATCTGATAACGGATGAGCAAAATCATACATTGGGTAGATACACCATTTATCGCCGGTTTGATGATGCTGTTGATGCATGACGCGATAAATAATCGGATCACGCATATTCATATTGGCATCCGCCATATCGATCTTGGCACGTAGTACCGCTTCGCCATCAGCAAATTTGCCGTCTTTCATATCGGTAAATAGCTTTAGATTATCAGCGACGCTCGCATCACGCTGCGGTGACGGGGTACCAGGCTCTTTAAAAGAGCCGCGGTTATCACGGATTTGCTCAGGCGTTTGCAGATCAACATAAGCATCGCCTTGTTCGATCAGTTGCAGCGCCCATGCATAAAGCTGATCAAAGTAGCTGGACGCATGTAGCGCCTCTCCTGCCCACTCAAAGCCTAACCAGTGCACATCCTTTTTGATATTGTCGATATAGTCTTGCTTTTCAGCGGTGGGATTGGTGTCGTCGTAGCGCAGATGACAGAGGCCATCGAACTCTTGGGCCACTCCAAAGTTTAGGCAGATAGATTTGACATGGCCCAAATGCAAGTAGCCATTAGGCTCTGGCGGAAAACGGGTGACGATTTGTTGATACTTGTTGGCTTTGACATGGTCACGAATAATATTACGGATAAAGTCGTTTTTCGGCTCATCTTTTGCCGTGTTATTGCTTACGTTGTCACTCATTAATCATTGCTCCTAAGCAATCTATAATTGATTGATATTGAAATTAAAACTGAAATCATGCCAATTGCATCTTAGTTAAAATATGGCTAAATAAAATAAGTACTAAAATAGCTATATAGTAATGTGACGCCAAACGGGTATAAATATTTATACCCGCTTCGCTGTATTGCTGTTGTATTCAATATACTATAGAAAAAGAAAGTTGCGTTATTCTATCAGCTTTTGCAAAGCTATTAACAGCCAGATACATGACATCCGCCAAAAAAGCCGTTAGACTAGCCACTAAATTTAAATTGACGGTTATAAGCGAAAAGGAAGATCTATGCCTGCTATCAAAACATTCGGGTTTGCCAGCTTAGTTGCCCCTTTATTTATACTAGGCTGCGCTAGTAATAGTAGCATCGCTTCCTACTCCCAGCCCAATCTAACATCCAACGTAAACACTCAGGAGACCACCATGAGCAACATGCCAGTAGTAGAGCTAGACACTTCAATGGGTAACATCACCATCGAGCTTAACGAAGAAAAAGCACCAAAAACGGTAGAGAACTTCTTAAACTATGTCAAATCGGGACATTATGAAGGCACGATCTTCCACCGTATTATCGATGGTTTTATGATTCAAGGCGGCGGTATGGATGCCGAGATGAATGAGAAAGGTACTAATACGCCGATCGAGAACGAAGCAGATAACGGCCTAAAAAATGATAAAGGCACTATCGCTATGGCGCGTACCCAAGACCCGCATTCAGCGACTAGCCAATTCTTTATCAACGTCAAAGACAACGACTTCTTAAACCACACGGGCAAAAACATGCAAGGTTGGGGTTATACTGTTTTTGGTAAAGTCACCAGCGGTATGGACGTCATCGAAGAGATGCGCAGCGTACCAACTGGCCGCTTTGGTATGCACGCTGATGTGCCAAAGACTCCTGTGATTATTAATTCAGCCAAAATCGTTTCTGAGTAATCTATGTAAATAGCTGCTCAGTCAGCAGTGGCTCAATAAACACCAAAAACTATGATAAGCTGTTTGTAGCTACGCCTAAGCATGTCGCTCACAGGTAGCTTATCAAGATTTAAATAATGCTAAATAAGGTTACGATAGATGCAAAGTTTTGAGTATCTAATGACCACGCGCCCTCACGAAGTGCGGCAAATACTAATTAGCGATTTGCATTTATCGCTCGATGAGCCTGCCCTTGTGCAGGCTTTTTTGGCGCTGTTGGATGATTGTCTGGCGCTGCCGAGCCTTAAGCGCTTATTTATCTTAGGCGACTGGTTTGAGGTTTGGCTTGGCGATGATTTTTATTTATCACTTGATAACGAGGCATGCGCAACGCATTGGCTGACACCGATGATCACTAAATTAAAACAGCTGCGAGTACAAGGCTGTGAGATTTTGGTCATGCATGGTAATCGTGATTTTTTATTAGATCGAAGTTTTTTGAATTTATTTGGTGGCGAGCTGATTGCTGAGCCTTATCCTATCACAGTCGGTCAGCAGGATTTTCGCTTAGAGCACGGTGACGCTTTATGTAGTGACGATAAAAAGTATCAAATCTTTCGCAAAGTGATGCGCCATCGTCTGACAAAATGGTATTTATTGAATAAATCGTTAGAGAAGCGTCAAGCTATCGCTGATAATATCCGCGCAAAAAGTCAGCAAAATAATAGTAAAAAAGCCGCTTATATTATGGACGTCAATGAGCATTCAGTGAATAAAGCCATCTATCACTTTGACGCGTTACTGCATGGCCATACCCATCGTCCGGATACTCATTGTAGTAATGAGGGCAAAACGCGTTATGTGCTAGGTGATTGGCGCATTATTGATCAAGACACGCGTAAGCCAAAGGTTAGCGCGGTGATTGGGGTTATTACCAAAAATAATAGCGATGCTGAGTTTGATTTGCTTGAGTTTGAGTATTTGCTCTAATCCATTAATTTAAAAAAGTGCTGACGATAATGCTTTAATTCGCGGATAGAGTCGCGAATATCATCTAAAGCGAGATGACTACCGCCCTTTTCAAAGTTCTTGAGAATATCGGGACGCCAGCGAAAGCACAGCTCTTTGATTGAGGAGACATCTAAGTTACGATAATGAAAAAAACGCTCTAGCTCTGGCATTTGCCGTGCCAAAAAGCGTCTGTCCTGACAGATGGAGTTACCGCACATCGGCGACTTGCCGCTATCGACCCACTTATTCAAAAACTTAATGGTTTCCGCCTCCGCCTCTGCCAAAGTCACCTTACTACGGCGCACCCGATCGACCAGTCCTGATTGACCATGCTGTTTGGTATTCCAGTCATCCAT